>JBPCVE010000080.1:0-2508 GCA_051010795.1 Rubripirellula sp. | reverse complement strand
GTCACTGCCCGCCGCGTGTACCGGGCTTGAATTAATGGAATGAGTAACACCCGAAAGAACTGTCGTTGTGGCAACAGCCTTGGAAGCCGTCGTCAAGAATTTGCGTCTTGGTGTCTGCGCGCGTGAGCATGCGTTGGTGTCCATGGCAAGCCTTACAGGGTTGATAGCGGAACGATTCAATTTCGTAGTCTTATGTTGCCCGCGCCGGGGCTATTACACAGCTACATGATGCACGCTTAAAAATGCACGTTGTTTCAGGCTGAAGCTAGCATGCGGTGATGAAAAACAAGTTCCAACACGAATTGACATGGGCCGTCACGCCCAGGCAATCGCCTTCGTTTCGTCATTGCCTTTTTTATTTCCTGCGATTGCCCGCAACGTCAGACCGACACCTTGTGGTGAAAACGTCGCATCAAGCCATCCAACAGGTTCGTTATCGTTGAAGTTGTAACCAAGTGCAGGCTGGTTGATTAAATAGATATGATCTTTCTGGTCAACATGGTACCGATGAGAATGTCCGTAGAAGATTGCTTTTACATGTCTATGTGGTCTGACAATTTCAAAAAAGCGATCAAAATCGAGCAAGCTGCCATCACCATCACTCAGTGTGTGATGGACGAAAAATAATGTCGGTTTTTTATCCACTTCTTGGAGGTACGTTTTCAGCCACGATCGAGTGGCTTTTCCGAGCAGGCCAGCAACTTTGTTTACATAGAGCAACGAATCCAAAACGATAAAGCGTGTGCCGGCTGCTTCGAAAACAGAAACATGCTTTCCCTCTACTGCAGATTTCTCTGTAGCAGGAAAGATCTTGAAAAAATTGCGCCGATCGTCGTGATTGCCCAACCCGATATGAATCGGTGTTTTGTGAGCGAGCGGCTGCAGCAACGACTTCAGCTCACGATAGTCTGCCTCTGAACCAGCCAGGCGCGCTGCGTCACCATTGATGAGAGCGGCAGCTGGAGCAGTCTCAGCGACTTGCCCTACAACTACTTTCAAATTCTCAGCTGGACGAAAACCTCGATACGCTTCATTCACATCTGCAGGAATATGCGTGTCGGACAGGAGTGCGATGCGCGTTTGATTGGACTCATCCGTTTCCTGGTTCGCGTCGAGCGTACGAGACATGAGAGCGGTAGCCGCGAACACGCCTGAAGCCTTCAAGAACGTCTTGCGGTCGATTGGCTCATAAAAAAAACCCGGCATAGTCGAGAAAGCCCCCAAGTAAATGTGATAGATACCGAACGGTCCAACAATCAAAGACTATAGCGTATGCTCCTCGCGATGAGTGATCGGTGGAAGACTAATTAGCATGTTGTGGTCTCTTTGCGTCAGTATTTGGGTGATAGATCTTTCAGGTCGTCTTTCAACCAATCATGCTGGAATCGTCACTCGCCAAAGATCAATCGATTTTTTCATCCTTATCGAGCTCTCGGATGCGAATATTTTTCCAAGCGACGCTGTAGGGGCCAGTCCCTTTTTTGATTGCATGCACCTGGAGGCCAATGAATCCGGAGGCATCTCGATCATCTTTATAGTCCGCCACAGAAGTTTCATTAACAAAGCTTCGAATTCGGTCACCTTGGGCAATGATCCGAAAGTGATTCCATTCTCCCGGCTTGTAGACGGCTTGCTTCTCGTCGGCATTCACTGCTGTGTCGAGCCAGCGTGTTCGCCGACCTTCGTCCCAAAAGTTCCCGGAACAACCATTTTCTCCATTGGTCGTTTCACGTATCTCGCATTGATAGCCGTAAACCTCACCCTTTTCACGCATTCGATCGGGCTTGGATTCCTGCGGCGTCTCTTCGCCATATTGGTGGCTTCGAATCTGAACACCTGAATTCAATTTTGAGTCACAACGAACATCAAACTCTAATTCAAAATCGCTGTACGGACCACACGTAAGAAAGGTGTTCTTTCCTTCGCCGGTTGTCCCGGTGATCACGCCATCTTTCGAAACGTAGGTCGCACCACCGCCAAGCTTTTTCCACCCTTCGAGTGAGTCACTACCACTCAATGAAACCCAATCGCCACCCATGGCAAGTGACGCGCTAAAGAAAACCGTGGCGAACGTAAGAAGGGAACGCTGCATCATGAAACCTCTGAATGTGGAAAGAAAGATAGTATTCGAAACCCTGACTCAATCACCTAAGGATAAGACGTTCGACGACACTTTCGCAAGCGTCTCGTCCGCTGGCAATAGCCGAACAGGCGATTCCTGATACCTTGTAGAGTCAACTCAACGGTGTGCACCCGCTGAAGTGAACAGCTACCGTACACCCTCGTTCCATAGAATATGGGTGCCACTTTTTCCAGCTGCCACAATGTCGGGACGACCGTCAGCATTGAGATCAGCAATGCGGACCTGAAGTCCAACGCCGGCCTCTCCCCGATGGATTTCGTTTTTTGTGAACTTCAGCGTGTCCGGATTCCATGAGTAGATCAACACAACCGGATCTTCCAAACCACCCGGGTCTTTCCCTGAGTGTGCCTTGACCCGTTTACCAG
>JBPCVE010000079.1:0-9226 GCA_051010795.1 Rubripirellula sp. | reverse complement strand
GCCTCATGAGATCTCCCAGTGGTGGCGAACACGCGATGCCATGAAAATTGAATTTAGCGACACGTCAAGCACAATCACTGGCGACCATGCTGAGCGAGCGAGAATTGCATCTCTGTCCTCACTGTTTCTCGCCGCCGAAACCAACTCTGAAAAGTCCTTGTAACGAGAGAGGCAAACTCAGCGGTTAGACGACAGACCACACGTCAAACCTAAAGCATCAGCCCATCGAACTCGTTTAATCGCTTCCTTCACGCTTCAAGACGATCAACGCGACATTCAAATAGATGAAGTTCCGGTAGCTACCGGACTATCCAGCAGATCACGATACATGGCAACCATGAGTCGTGCCTGATGCTTCCACGTTAGACCATCATCGACCCGCCGTCTTGCACGCCTTCCTAACTCAATTCTCAGCTCAGGATCATCCATTACCTTCAAAATCTGCTTTACAAATGAGCCAACGTCATTACGGTCAGCGTAGAGAGCGGCATCGCCGGCGGTCACCATATTTTCGTGGGTGCGAAAGCAAACGGTTGGCTTACAAAGCGACATGTACTCCATAGTCTTGACTGTCGTACAACTATCATTGTAGGCGTTGCTTGGGTCAGGTGTCAGACAGATGTCGAACGAGGCGACCTGCATCGGCACTGCTGAAAACGACAACGCGCCAGTAAACACAATCTCATCTAGAACATCGAGTTCTTTTGCCAAACGTCGCAAATCAGGCAATGCAGAACCGTCTCCCACGATCACAGCAATAAAATCTTTTCGCCCACAATTGAATTTCAAGTCGTGCACAGCCCGAACCATGTAGTCCACGCCATCCTGAACACCGATCACTCCCACAAATCCCAAAACCAACTTATCGTGACGTGCGGGATCATCGACAGCATTGACCTTGCCCAGAAACTTATTACTTGGCCCATTACGCACAACTACACAACGCTTCGGTTCAACTCCACATCGCTTCAGATGGACACTTCGCTGTGTTTCATTCGTGGAAATCACCTTGTCGGCGCGCCGCACCACAAACCTTTCAACATGGAGTAAAACTCGATAGACAAAATTCGGAGCATCGCTAGCACGGCGTGCCAGATAAAGCTCGGGGGACAAGTCATGATGGTCGAAAACGAACTTTTTTCCAAACAGCTTGTAAAACACGCCAATTAAGCCCGTCAAGTCGGGCGGGGTATGCACATGGACAACATCGAAGCCATGCCGAATCAATACGTACAGCGAAAATAATGAGATCATGCAGAGGCTGTACGTATACTCCCAGAGATAACCTACAAACCCGCTGCTCTCCCATGTCACTGGGTAACGATAGACCTTCGCCCCAACTGCTTGATCCGACCAGCGTCGAGAAAATCCCGTTGGACAAATCACAGTCACCACATACCCGGCTTCCACCAGTGACTGTGCTTCCAAAGCGACACGCCTGTCATCAGGAAAACTATTGTTTTCAAGAAGCATCAGCACGCGCGTTGGCGCACCCTCATTGACTTTCTTACTCATCAAAACTTTCACTACTCAGTTTACGTCGATTCATACAACTACGGCTGCCTGCACGACAAATCAAAATACTGGGGCAGGACTTACAACATCTGAAAATCTTCATTGATCGCCTGACGTCCTGCACCAGTATTTACATTTAAATCTGGTTGCAACTCAATTGGTCGCCCGACGGCTTGCTCGTAAACTCTCAGGATCCGATGAGCAACTGCCTCGGCGTCTAATTCCATTTTCCATATCGCTTCACGTGATCGCACTTCTTGTGATCCCAAAGCCAACGCAATCCCTTTCCCAAGGGAGCACGGTGAGCGTTCACACAACTCACAACCCGCAACGTCCGAAATCAGCTTTTTCACATCACCAACAGCTACTCCGACCACCTTTGCGTCACATGCCATTGCTTCCTTTACAACATTTGGCGACCCCTCAAGCAAGGACGTCATAACCATCAGGTCACAGGCATTCATGTAGAGTGGAACATCGCCCGGATCTACATTCCAAAGCGGCAGTAATCGTATTTCCTCACCCACTAAACGCGAAGCCTCGCCAACTGCATCGCAGGCCAACCGATAACCCTTCCGAGGATTTTCAGGATTGCCGGGAAACAGCACGATTTTTTTCTCGGCAGGAAGCTGCAACCTCACCCTCGCTTTCCTACGGTTGATCGGGTGAAAACGCTCCATATCAACTCCATTTGGAATAACGGTGCAGCCTACAGGTGCAATGACCTCCGCCATCTGCCTGCTTTTCACGATTACTTCATCTGGCTTCAAAGCAAGCCTCTTGTTCGCCCTTACGACAAGTTTGCTTAACCACTCTAAGTCATCCTCGTGATTAACAGGGGTGCCTAGCAAATCGCTACCCATAAATGAAAGCACGAACCCGGGCTTTTTCCTTTTCAGCAATCCACTGAGGTGCGCAAGCCATCCACAGAATCCAAAATGTGCATGCACGAGATCGGCTTTGCCCAACAAGCGCCTTATGCGAGGCATCTTTTGCAAGTACTTTAACTTCGGGATTCCCTGCATGTCGACAACTTCGATCGCAACGCCAAGCCTACGCAACGAATCAATTTGTCGTGCTCCGGGTGCCATCGTCCCAGGACGATCACTTCGCGGTAATTCGGGGCAAATCATGAGAACTTTAAATGACATTGTTCGCAATGTGGAAAAAGTAGCTAGCAGTTATTCACTAATCGATGAAAAAAGATTCAGGCTATTATCAGCGACGAACAATTATGTCTGTCGGGTAAGATTCAATTGGCTTGGGTCTTGTCGAAATCCACGAGGTAATGGTGCGTCCGGTCGACACCCCCCTTTTCGCCACCGACAAACATGCCCGATGAACGCTTCCTTTCTTGATGACCACTGCCATCGCCAACAGCACCAACAGTGTTGCCTGCACCCAGATCAAGCCGAAATAGAAAGCAATCGGTGTTGAAACCAATAGGCAAGTAACCGTTGCAGCGAAGGAAACAACATAGGGGATTGCATCACGGCAAAATCGCCATGCCTGCCCATATCCAGCACAGTACCGAACCACTGCCCCATAGTCATACATCCGGGTCCGGCTTCGCCGCATGACCTCATGTAGAGTATTACGATCCTCTGTATACTTCGTTGCCATCACCCCGGGGATTGTCGCTAATTTGTATCCACGGACTCGGAGCCTGAGACAGAGCTCATGATCTTCTGCAGTCGGCAAATGGGGATTCACGGAACCAACTTGATCAATGGCTTCGCTTCTAAACAAAGCAATACCACCAAGTGACTTCTTTTCCGTCTTGTAAACGGTCAAGTCCTGATCTCGCACGTTTTCCTTGCCACCGATACACTCCCCGGATTCGTCGACATATCTCTCATTCAGCACACCTGCAACGCCCCCATACAGCGGATTAGCATTAAGAAATTCGGTGGCCTCAACCAGCCATTGCTCGCCTACCTCTGAATCCCCATCAAGAAACAGTATGTGCTTGCCTTTGGCATGCCGAACCCCTGTGTACCGCCCAGCAGCGACACAAAGCGGCCAATCAGGCTTCAACTGCAATATTCGTATTGGGAATTCCGCGGCGACTTCGACGCTTTGATCCGTTGACGCCGAGTCCACGAATATCACTTCTACACCTCCAAGCTGTGAACTCACTTTCAACACCGACTTGATCGCCATCCCAATGTACTCTTCCTCATTACGCCCGATGATAACTGCGGTGACTTCTGGCTTTTCGTTGTTGTGAGTAATGTCCATTTTAATTCTCGTATTCTGTTGAATATAAAAGTGCTTTGATGCGTTTCTCGCGTTCAAGTTGACTCACGACTAAGTTGGGTCAGTGAAGACCGACGAAACACAGACCTGAATGTCAACAATGCATACAAAATCACACCCATCGTCACAGTGACATATCTGTGAAAGGGGAGGAGCATCACGCACGCCAATGAAAGCAAGATGCCCGGAACCAACTTCCACAATTCCTTCCACAATTCCAATTTTTCTACCTTCTGGCAGTACAGCAGATAATGCTGCAACACATTCACACCACTGCAAGCAAGAACACTGACTGCCGCACCAATTAATCCGAATCCATAGATCAGGACAAAACCCAAGAACACCCGAGCAACAAAATTGACAACAACAATTCTCAGCACAGACCTTTCAAGATTCACCGCCCATAACGCATGCCCAAGCACTGGCGGCAACGGGAAAAAAAGCAGGGAGAACGAGAGAATCTTCAGCACCACCACACTGCGATGAAACTCAACACCCCCGTAAACAACTCCCAGAATTTCTTGGGCAAAACAAAACATCAAAAGTGCAATAGGTATCGATACTCGTAAGACTAGAGTCAGCGTCACACGAGTCAAACGAGTTAATGCCCCGGCACTACTCCTCGCAGCAACAATTAGCGGGGGAAAGAGGCTATGACCCAAACTGCGGTAAAATGTTTGCATTGGTTGCAGAAATTGTACCGCTGCGGCGAAAAGCCCAACCTCTACTTCACCTCCAATTTTGCTAAGCAAGAGAACCAATACTGATGCATTAACAGCCTGCAACCCGTCGATACCAAAAAAAACAAACGCTCTCGGAATCAGCTTCAAGAATGATCCAGATTCGCGCACTCTCTGAACCGATCCAGCCACGTTAATGCGATACAACGACTGTATAACAAGAAGTGTGGCAATCTTTGAACACACCACAATGCAGGCAACCGCCACCACACCAAATCCCTGCAGCAACAAGACTGAAGTCCCAGTCACCAAGAACAGGTTTCCACACAAATTCCCGACTGGTATCAAATGCATAAGCTCACGTCCCTTAACGACTGCCTCTGTGATCGTTGTCAACGTGTAGAGTGGAATACCAAAAGAAAGAACCGTTATCACTTTCAGCGTTGCTGAGTCGTACTCCATGAGAAACGCGACGCCCCACATCCCCAAGATTGCCAAACTGGCTGGAAGAATGGATGCGAGGTAACTCTGCCGCAACAAGTACGTCGAGTAACTCGGGCACCGCGTCACCCAGCGGGTTAAAGCAACGGGCATGCCCGCGGCAGAGAGAACTTGAAATGTGTAAAGAAGCATCATCCCGATTGAAAGCTGCCCAAACTCATAAACGCCCAACATGCGTCCGACAAATACGTAGACAAAGAATGCCCCCGCTTTGTTCAAAGCGTCCCCACCAAACACGGACAATACGTTGACACCGATTCGTCTTTTGGCAACTTTATCCATCAATTCCATCAGCCGATTCCTTGCGTCTGGAACTGTGATTGCGAATCAATCGAGAACCGATTCACCACGGTGCCTGTCGAATCAATCCTTAAGAAGTCGCCCGTTGGTTCATGTGCAATCAAAAAAGAACCTGCGATCAGACAGATCAACTGATACCCATCTGATACAAACGCCGTTTCTGCAAGACTTGCAATTAGAGCGAAGACAATGTACGCCACCATGAATCGGGCTAGCTTCGTATGTTTACAACGAAGAGCTTTCCAAAGAACAAAAAACGCTAACGAGGATATAGCGATCACCCCAACTGCGCCCAAGCTAACTAAGCATTCGATGTAACCAGAGTGAGTATGAGCTGGCGACCATCCATTACGGCGAGCAAATTTTGTCTGGCGTTCGATCGACCAAAAAGCACCGTAGCCGAACCCAAGCACAGGCCGATGAGAGTATTCTTCTAACGCCTGGGACCAAATAGTGAGTCGCCCTGTAAGCTTCCTCGGGTCCGCTTGTTCACGGTCACGCCCCATGGAGCTAATTGCAATCGCATCGACTTTATAGTCCTTACCGCTGAGGGTAATTAGCCCCACAGAAATCACCAGCATCCCGATCACCAACAAACTCGCCAGCCATCCGCGGGTCAGGTGTGGCAGCAATAAAACACAGGATGCTACTAGCGTCGCACCAACACCAGTTCGTGCCTTTGTAAGCAACAGAAAGACGCAAGCAACCGCGGCAATCAGTAGCATCAGCTTATTTCTTCGCTGGAAGTAAAGTGTCACACTTGCCAGCACCAATGCGCCACAATTGAAAGCCTGCTTTGCAGGATGAAACACGCCAGAAAAACGATAAGCTGATCCGCCTTTGAGAAACGTGCCATAACGAATTTCTGCAGCAATTCCCACGATTAGAAAGACACAGGAAAGAATACAAACCGCCGACACAAAGTCCCGCAAACTCCAAACCCTGCTGATGCCGTACCCCACTGCTACAATACACGCAAGCAATACGGTTCGTTTAAACGTGGTGCCGGGATCTTCCGACCAAAACGCCGTCGCAAGTACATAGGCCATAAGCGCTGAGCTAAAGCCGACCGCAGCGTTTGAGGCTGCCTTAAATTGCAGTGGTTTCCCCACTGCTAACAGGCAACCAACACCGCCAAGAAAAAGATATGACAAACGCCGCACGGTAGAATTGCCCTGCAGGTCCCCGTAAATTTCTCCACCGGGTGCATCAGCGTATTGCAACCTGGCAGCATTCAACAGCACAACACATCCGATCCCAAGCAGCGGTAACCAGAACTGCCAACGTGCCTGTG
This sequence comes from Rubripirellula sp., assembly GCA_051010795.1. Classification (GTDB taxonomy): domain Bacteria; phylum Planctomycetota; class Planctomycetia; order Pirellulales; family Pirellulaceae; genus Rubripirellula. The sequence goes on along the minus strand of JBPCVE010000079.1, from coordinate 2,677 downwards.
GTCTGACTTCGATTCGTGAAGATGAGAAACTCGCTGTCATTTTATCAGAACTATTTGTTTCGCGTTGATTGTCAGTGCCGATGCCGAAAGCGTTTAGTAGTCGTCGAAGAAAAACAAACACAAAAGCACTCGGCCCCACAAACCATCCGATTTGAGCTTAAATGATTCAGGACGCCTGCAATCAAGTCGCCACGACCTTTCGCAAGACTCGGGGAAAATAATCTCTTACCTTGTTTATCACCACGGCCAAGACCTGTGCCTCACTTTCGTTTAAGCGACTCAGCAAACGCTCCAACTTTTCAATTTCGGTGACCTCTGACTCAGCGACGACAATGACATAATCGAGGTACCTAGCCAGAACTGCCGCCTGTTGCGGTTCACTACTGGCTGGCAGATCCAAAATTACCAATTCCCATTCGGACTGAAATTCTTTAATCGCTTGCACAATTGCAGTCGGCTCTGCTCCCGCGAGTGCGGGGTTTGAAGATTCACCGACTGCACCAACGATCTCGAATGAAGAATTCTGGATGCATTGAACGCATTCATCATGCGTGGCCATACCGTTGACAAGCTCAACGAGGCCAGGCGTTCCTTCTAAACAGAACAGCTTTGATATCGAGCGATGTCGCGGATCAGCATCAATTAGCAAGTTGGGGATATTGCATTCCGCTCTACTAGCGGTCGCCAACTGGATTGCCAAGGTACTTGCCCCACCACCGACGTCGACGCCGAGCACACCTATCGTGCACCCCCGTCTGTCAGAGTTAACAGGTGCTGTAAGCAACAAATCAGAGATCACCGTCTGACAATGGGCGGAAAACTCTTCCTTTAATCGATCACCGTTTTGCCGACTAGACGACACCCACGGAATGGAAATCACACGTGACTGGTCGATAACGTTTGAGAGATCCTCGCGTCTTCTTATTCTTTTGCTAGAAACCTCCTTAAGAAACGCAAGACCGAGCCCCGTCGTAAAACCGAGCATGGTAAACCCTAGCGCAAGCATGCGTTTATTAGGACTGACGGGTCTTTCAACGAATGTGGGTGGCTGAAACACATTTACATTCGAAATTCTTTTTTCGTGTAACTCTTTGTTAACACGCGCTTGCTCCAAGCTTCCCTTCAGCAAACGCAAATCGGCCTCTGCCTGGGATATATTTCGATCAAGCACATCAAGAAATGATTCGTGCCCAAGTAGGGCATCAACCTCTCGTAGCAGCGTGTCACGAGTTTTGCGCATCGTTGAAATCTCAGCATGAAGGCCAACAATCATCGTTTGCTGGGATTTCAGAACTCCACCTATCCGTATCTTCTCGGGATTTGGTGTCGTGCTAGTGTTGATGCGCTCCTGCGATTGACCTGCTAGAATTTCGCGGGCCCCAGCGAGCTGCTTTTGTATTCCCTTCAGTCGTGGATGACGCTCTGAATAGGAGGCCTTAGCTCGCTCTTCTTCGAGCTCTAATTCATACACCATTTCCCTAATTGCGTCCCAACTTGGGTCACTAGACTCCAACATCGCTGCCGTAATTTCCTCAGGCTCCTGTGATTCTTTTGCTCTCAAATCCTGCACTGCGGCAAGGGCCTCCGCTAGGTCCCCTTCTGCCACAGCGAGGTCACGATAAACACCAGATAATTGCTGCTGCAACAGAAGTCTATTCGCTTCTATGGAAACAACGTTGTGCTCGCGCATGTAGTTATTGCAAGTTTCCTTGTACTCATTCAGTAGCAGTTCTTTTTCATCTGATTGCTTTTCAAAGAAATCCAATGATCCGGCTGTATACGCTGAGTTCAAGTGTTCCTGCTGGAAGGCCTCAATGACGTGCCTGACGATCTGCTGAGCCAATGCTGGCGAGCCCGATTCTGCTTGAACGCTTATGACAGCTGTTCTCGCTGGGGCATGAATATGAAGTGACGACTCCACTCTTTGCACAGCAAGTTCTTCCACGCCAATCTCATCTTTGAGACCTGCGTTTAACATCATCGATCGAATAGCTGCACGAACACTGCGTGTGATGGACGTTGCCAATCCCGTTTCATCGACAACTCCAGGTTCCACTCTTGGTTCGTCAACATCAAGCAGATGACCGCTAAGAATGGCATTCGCTCCAATTCGATCGACCACAACTGCGGCAACCTGCCTGCTTCTAAGGATTTCGAGCGCAGAAACAACCTCTTCTTCCCTTGTTCGTTGCATCGTCACCGTCGAACCAATCGTAGCTGTTGGATCAAGGCCGACGCTTTCTCTGCCAACCTTGATTAGCATCCTTGCTTCCGACTGGTAACTTCGAGGCCAACATACAACTCCGAACCACCCAGCGAAGACTCCGACCAAAAGAAAAACCGCAAGAAGTTGTTTATTACGAAAAGGGATTTCTAGAAAATCCATGACCGATCTTGTTCGGTGAATCTGTCGATCCCCCAACAACACAGGATTCTCTGTATAAGCAAGGCGTTCGGGTGCATTAATTTTCGGGAGCGTCGCAAGTGTGGTACTAGACCGCATGATTGAATCCTTTGTCTCTCAAAAGAAACCTCTTGGTTAATAACGCTACTCTTTGGACCTGTTCGCGTGTCATTTCCGGGAACATCGGCAGTGACACGATCTCGTTTGCTACTTCAGTGCAGACGGGCAGTCCCATCGGGACAGTCGGTGCGTCCTGAAATGAACCTGCTGTAC
>JBPCVE010000078.1:0-5062 GCA_051010795.1 Rubripirellula sp. | reverse complement strand
GGCTGGACTTGGTTGGTCATGGGGGCCGTATAACCCCGGTCGCACCCTGGACGAATATCCTATTCACCGGATGGCCGAGGCGTTTGGTGTGCGTTGGGAAACCAACTACATTCTGGATCCGACCCACAATCTGAACATGTGGTATCCGGAATACCCGACCGACAGAACGGTTTTCCACACGTTCTATCCTCTGGCTGATGACGGAATCAACCAGCCGCCCACGATTGATCCGATCGATGATCAGTTCATTCCCAGCTCAACGTCATCTCTCGCAGTCGACCTGACGGGAATCACAGCCGGTTTTTCTGAAAGCCAACCACTGAGGATTACTGCATCGAGCAATGACACCACAATCCTGCAGCATCCCACTGTCACTTATTCGTCGCCTGACTCGACGGGCACACTGACCCTCAATCGACCATCCGACAAGCTCGGTGTGGCAACTGTCACCGTGACGGTTGAGGATGGTGGTTTGGACCTGAATCTGAGCACGCCGCATGACAATGCTGTCACAACACGCCAGTTCACTGTGCTGAGTGGGTCTGCTGACTTTGGTGATGCCCCACATCCATTCCCTGTTTCACTGGCAGACAACGGTGCTGTTCACGCGGACAACGAAGCTGGATCAGTAAGTATTCCCGAGGGCGCCATTCAATGGCCAGCATCCGAAGGTGGAAATGATCATTACTACATGGTCGTAACCGACACAGCAGCCCTGCGTTGGACCGAGGCCAACGAGAAGGCTCAGGCACTGGGTGGCTATCTTGGCACGATCACATCACAGCAGGAACAGGATTTTGTCAGTAGTCTTGGTCTCAGCAGCCTGGGCTGGCTTGGCGGATTCCAAAACACCGCGTCGCCAGAATTCGCCGAACCCAGCGGGGGCTGGGAATGGGTTACCGGAGAACCATGGGATTTCTATGGCTGGCGTGGTGGTGAACCCAACAACAATCTGTGCTGCGGCGGCCCTGAAAACTACGTGCATGCCCACCGTGACTGGCGGGCATGGAATGATCTGGCGGACATCGGGCTGAACATGATTTCGACTTACCTGGTTGAATTCGATTCAGCAGGAAACGCCGCGTTGACCCTCGGCGCGCTGCGTGATTCAGAAAACAACGGTGAGAATTCATCATCGGCTGATGCTGACGGTGTGGATGAAGATGGTTTGATTCATGCTGACCTGCACGTGGGTCAAGCTGATGCAGAAATCATCATCAATGTTCGCCACGCTCCACCTGAAGGAGCAAAGCTTGATGCGTGGATCGATTTCAATCAGGACGGAAACTGGGGTGGCCAGCACGAGCAAATTGCTTCGGGCTTGACCGTGTTCAGCGGAGACAACCAGATTGCGTTCGAAGTTCCAGCAACTGCCGTCAGCGGCCAAGTGGCAGCCCGATTCAGATTGAGCAGCGAAGGTCAACTCGGTTTTCGTGGCTTCGCACCTGATGGCGAAGTCGAAGACTATCTTCTGGACATTGAATCCCCTACTGAAACCCTACCGGTATTCCGGGAAAACGAAACCAATCAAACTGGCCTGGGTGAACCTCTGGTTGAGTTGGTATCGGGTGACATCGACTCCGATGGAGATGTCGATGTTCTTGCTATCCGTCAGGACTCTGTAAGTGACCTCAGTCAACTTTTGTGGTTCAGACAGGATGAAGAACGACATTTCACAGAGATTGAGATTGCCGGACAGGTTGAGGGAATCCAGTCAGCATCTTTGGTGGATCTTGATGGAGACAATCAACTTGATGTGTTGGCGTTGGTGGGTCCGGACCGCATGCCTGTGGCGTTTTATCAACAGGGGGCGGGCCAGTTCACGGATGGCATGCCGCTGAGTGGGCTGTCATCAGCCACCACCCTGAGTACCGGTGATTTGGATGGAGACGGTGATCAGGATGTTGTCGCTGTGGGTGATGATTCCGGTTTCATTCAAATTCTGGAAAACGTTTCACCTCGCTCCTTCATAGCAACAGCAATCACACTGAGCAGTGATTATTCAGGCGCAAATCTGGCAGTGGTCGCCGACCTCAACCGGGACGGGCAACTCGACCTGATCACTGGGGGAGATGACCTGCGTTGGCACGAGGGACTTGCCAGTGGCAATGTGATCAGTCACATCATTCACAATCAACCAGTCTCCGAACTTGAACTGGGTGACTTTGACGGCGACAACCGACTTGATCTTGTTACCGCCAATGCTTCGACCGGGCTTGTGCACTGGCACCGCAATGATCCAGTCAATGGGTTTGTAATCAGCTTGATCGACGATCTATACCAGCCAACTCATTCAATGGCTGCCGCCGACTTCGATGGTGATGGGCGCACTGACTTGACGTTTGCCACCGGCAGCAACCCAGCCCGGCAAAATCTGTATCGATGGGACAACGCGACAACTTTTCAGTCTCAACCCCTGGTCAGTGGTGCTGGTCTTTACTGGGGACTGAACCAGCCAGCTGACGTTGATCAGGACGGTGACATTGATATTTTCTCTGTTTCCACCACACAGGGGCAAACCCTTGTTTGGCTTGAAAACACGGTGATCGAGGGTGACTGGGCGGAAATCAATAATACCCCACTTACCAATTATCCACTCGGCATCCTCGAGGGTGACAACCGCTATACCGATCTATCCATCCACCGGGATGGGGATGAGGACTGGTTCTCATTCAGCATGGCCAATACAGGTCAGTATCCTCATTTTGTGGGTATTGATTTCGAACATCGTCAAGGCGACTTGGACATCGCGTTGTTCAATTCCGATTTTGATTTGATTCGGGAAGCTGATGGCAATCGCGTCGATAATCAGGAGAGGATCAGTTTGCAGGATCTTGCGGCAAGCGATTATCTGGTGCGAATCACTGGCCACGACAATGCGTTGAACCCCAACTACACGCTGCGTTTCCTGACTCCCCTTGCGCCGCTTCCGGATTGGGCTGAAGAAAATGATCAGTTCATCGAAGCCTATGATCTAGGGATGGTCACGGGGCAGAGATACTGGGACGGTTTGTCCATGAGTCCCAGCGCAGATGACGACTGGTTCAAATTCACCACCTCAGCTGAATCGACTTCCGTTCATCATGTCGGAATACGTTTCCTGCATAGTCTCGGTGATCTGGATCTCGAACTTTACAACTCCGGCGGCGTCCTGCTCGATTCATCCACAAGTGTCGCGGACCTTGAAAGTATCAGCCTGAATGGATTGGCTGCCGGTGAGTATTTCATCCGGGCCTTCGGTTACAACGGGGCAATCAACCCCAGTTACCAAATTGAGATTCAAGCACCCGAACCACCGCAAGGTGATTGGGCTGAAGAGAACGACACACTTGCTCAGGCGTATGAACTTGGCACCTTGAATCGCCCACAATTCTGGACGGACTTGAATATCGAAGCCAGCGGTGACGATGACTGGTTCCGCTTTGAAATGGTCAACCGGGGCCGCTTTAGCCACAACGCGGCCATCGAGTTCGATCAAACGCGTGGGGACCTGGATCTTGAACTCTATCATGCCAGTGGTGATTTGCTGCGAAGTTCAAGCACAGCTGCTGGTCTGGAACAGGTCAGTTTGAATGACTTGCCAGCAGGTCCCTACTATCTGAGAATCCTCGGGCACAACGGCGACACGAGCCCTCTTTACTCGCTCAGTGTGGACGTTCCCGCGGAACCACTTCGTGACTGGGCTGAGGATAACGACTATTTCCACGAAGCTTACTCGCTGCGTGAGGTTCAGGGTCTGAACACCTGGGGTGATTTGTCTGTCGATCCAGCCGGTGATGACGACTGGTTCTCATTCACCACCATTGCAAGCTCAACCTCGGACCATTACGTCCGCATCGATTTTGAGAACAGTCTGGGTGACCTTGATTTCGACCTGTTTGATGCCAATGGCAACAATCTTGGGGGATCTTATGGAGTTCTCAATCAGGAACAGGTCACACTTCAGGGATTGGAAGCAGGAACTTACTTCGTACGCATCTACGGCCGCAATGATGCAACCAACCCCTACTATGAATTGACAATTTTCACACCGGAGCGAGTCCGTGGTGACTGGGCCGAAGAGAATGACAGTTTTGATCAGGCTTACGACCTTCGAACCGTTGAAGGGCTGCACTCGTGGGATGGCCTGACAATCGACCCGAGTGAAGATGATGACTGGTTCCGCTTTACCACCTTGGGCCAAGGACAATACGACCATTACGTTGCAATTGATTTTCTTCACTCGTTGGGTGATATCGATCTGGAGCTATTCAATGCAAACGGTAATCTGCTGGGGAGTTCAACTTCTGTTTCCAACAGTGAAAGCATCTCGCTTGATTCCCTGCTTGCAGGAACCTATTACATTCGTGCTTATGGATTCAGTGGAGTTACCAATCCCAACTACTCGCTCAGCATTTTCGCACCAACCCAGGCGACCGGAGATTGGGCGGAAGAAAATGACACGCTCAGTGAAGCTTACAACCTGAGAGAACTTCCCCCATTCCAGCAGGGTTGGGACGATCTGAACATCGATCAACCCCATGACGATGACTGGTTTAAATTCCAGCTTCTGGGAGATGCCAATGACCAGCACTTTGTCAAACTCGACTACCTGCAGTCACTTGGGCAACTGGGACTGTCACTGCACCGGGCAGACGGATCGTTGATCCGATCAGCCAACAGTGGACTCAATCAGGAACATCTGAGTCTGTCGGGGCTGGTGGCCAATCAGGACTACTACCTGCGTATTGCAGGACTCGGTGGTGCAACCAATCCGAATTACGTTCTGACGTCCTTTGCACCAGATGAGCAAATTCAGGGCGACTGGGCCGAGGATAATGATACTTTTGAATCAGCCTACGATCTGCGTGGTGTCACCGGGTGGAATCAGTGGGATGCACTTTCAATCTCACCCACTGGTGATATCGACTGGTTTACTTTTGAAACTTACGCAGTTTCCTATGAAGACCACTACGTGGCGATTCAGTTTGATCACAGTGCGGGCGATATCGATCTCGCTCTCTACAATGATTCGGGTGATCTGCTGGGAGTCTCGCAAACTGACAATGATATCGAGTACATC
>JBPCVE010000077.1:0-5801 GCA_051010795.1 Rubripirellula sp. | reverse complement strand
CTCGGAATCCAAGAGCCAGATGCGTTGTCAGCAATGCGAAGGCGGTGGGTGTAAAGAATGCCAAGGTCAGGGGCAAGGACAGGGACAGGGGCAAGGACAGGGGCAAGGACAGGGGCAAGGACAAGGTAATGGGCTTGGTAATGGCACTGGGCAAGGCGATCGGCCTGAGTCCGAAACAGATATCAATACCTACGAAACGCAGGTGCGGGGCAAAGTGAAGAAAGGAAAGGCCGTGATTACCGGCTTTGCCGATGGCCCCAATCGCAAAGGGATCACTCGGGAAGACGTCAAGCAGGCGATTCAGGGATCGCTGTCTGAGAAGAGTGATCCCAGCGAAAACCAGACACTGCCACGAGCCGAGCGAGAACATGCTCAGCAGTACTTCGATCAACTCCGCGAAGGTACTGAGTAGAACAGGGGCTAGAGGTCAGCTAAAGCCTCGTCGATCAGTTCAGCCTGTTCCAACTTGTGTGCCGCCATGCTACCAGTGCTGGGGCTTGCCGACTCAACGCGGCTTACTCGCTTAAGGCGATACTTTTCGGACAAGTCGTCGCTGAAGGTTTGCTTGATGTAGGGCCAAGCGCCCATATTGGTCGGCTCTTCCTGAACCCAGTACACGTGCTTACCTTCTGGAAATTCGTGGATTGACGCCAGTAGTTCGTTCACGCCGAGTGGGTAGAGTTGCTCAATTCTCATGATGGCAACGTTGCTCAGTTCCTTTTCTTCCCGTGCCTCAATCAGGTCGTAGTAAACCTTACCGGTACATAGGATCAGCCGATCGGCGTTGTTGAGAGACAGTTGTTCATCTGGCAAGACTTTTTGGAAGGTGCCATCAGTCAAATCCGACAAAGAGCTGATCACGCGTGGATGTCGGAGAAGACTTTTAGGTGATAGTATGACCAGCGGTTTTTTCCACTTGCGGATGACTTGGCGACGCAAAAGGTGAAAATACTGCGCGGGTGTCGTCGGCTGGCAGACCTGGATGTTGTGCTCAGCAGCCATCGCAAGAAATCGTTCAACGCGAGCGCTGCAATGTTCAGGTCCTTGCCCTTCGAAACCGTGCGGAAGCAACATTACTAATCCACTGAGACGATTCCATTTATCTTCTGCACTGGCAATAAATTGATCAACAATCACTTGGGCGCAATTCCAGAAGTCACCGAACTGAGCTTCCCAGACTACCAAGCCATCAGGGCTATCCAAGGAGTACCCATATTCGAAACCTAGAACCCCAGCCTCGCTCAGCGGGCTGTTGTAGAGTTCGAGTCTGGCTTGATCAGACTCAAGGTTGGCCAGCGGTGTATAGGTGCTGCCATCCTTTGTGTCATGCAGAACGGCGTGCCGTTGGCTGAATGTACCGCGTTGGCAGTCTTGACCCGTCATTCGAATTGGATGGCCATCAGCGAGTAGCGATGCGAAAGCCGCAGCCTCGGCGCTAGCCCAGTCGAGGGGATGCTTGCCTTCGGCCATCTCCCTACGCTGCATCATGGGGCGTTTCAGCTTTTTGTTTGCAGAGAAGTTTTCCGGAAGTCGTGTCAGCGCATCCAGTAGCCTGGAAAGTTTTTCTGTGTCGTAGCCGGTAGAGGTGTCCTCCACCGGTTCGGGGCCACCGAAGTAGTCACTCCAATTGGCAGCGAGTGTTTGAGTGTCTGGTACAAACTGTTCGTTCTTGCTTGCTGCAAATTCCGACTCTAGCTTCTCTGTTCTTTCCTGCTGAATCTCTTCGGCTTCCTCAGGACTGATTTTTCCCAGTTCCAGGAGTCGGGTCAGGTACTGTTCTCGTACACTGGCTCGGCGATCAATTTCAGCGTACATGCGAGGTTGGGTGAAACGAGGTTCATCGCCTTCGTTGTGTCCCCATCTGCGGAATGCGTAGAGGTCGATCACGACATCCCGCTGGAATTCCTTTCGAAAATCCATCGCCAGGGAAACCACCTGAGCGACTGCTTCGGGGTCTTCGCCATTGACATGGAAAATGGGGATCTGGAGCATTTTTGCGATGTCAGTGGCGTACGTTGTGCTGCGTCCCTCTTTTGGCTCCGTAGTGAAACCGACCTGATTATTGATCACGACATGCAGTGTGCCGCCAGTCTTGTAACCCTCAAGTTCGCTGAGGTTCAGTGTTTCCTGAACCACTCCCTCACCTGCAAACGCTGCATCACCGTGGATCAGGATGGTCATTACCTCCTGTCGTTGCTCATCGCGGCGGCGATCCTGCTTACATCGGGTTCGACCTTGAGCGACCGTATTGACGAATTCGAGATGGCTTGGGTTGAAGCACAGTGAGATATGCAGGTTGTCTCCCGAAGCCGTCGTCCAATCGCTGCTATAGCCAAGATGGTAACGGACGTCTCCGCCACCTCGGTTCATTTCCGGGTCGGGATCGTCAAAGGACCAGAAGATATTCATGGCCCGTTTTTTGAGGATGTTGGCCATCACGTTGAGGCGGCCGCGATGTGCCATGCCCATCACGACTTCCTTGACGTTGTGCTGGGACGCTTTTTCCAAGGCGAGATCGAGCATGGGAATCAGTGTTTCAGCGCCTTCGAGTGAGAACGTTTTGGCACCGACAAATTTGCGACGCACGAATTCCTCAAAGATGGTCGCGTCAGCGAGTCTGGCATAAATTCGCCTTTGAACATCGTGGGACAATTCAAGGCGATTCTCAGTGGTTTCCATGCGGCGTTGCAGCCAGTCACGGATATTACGCCGGTCGATGTGCATGAATTGTGCACCAATGCTCCGGCAATAAGTGTTTCGTAACCGGGTCAAAATGGCATCAACCGTGCCACCGAGCTCTGTTTCAACGGAGGCCCCATTGAAGGGACGACTCAGATCTTCCTGATTCAGTCCATAGACGTCTGGATTCAGTTCGGGGCTATCCGGACGATCAAAACCCAAGGGATCCAAGTTGGCGACCAAGTGACCGCGGACACGGTATTCGCGCACCAAGTTGTTGACTCGATCCTGAATGCGGGCCAGCCACAGGGCTTGGACGGCAGAGTCGTTCGTGGAGCTCTGACCTTTTGCCTTACCGCCGGTTTTGGCGCTGCTGCCACCCTCGGACGATGGCCTAGGGCTGCCGCTTCCCACGAGAAACTGCTCAAAATACTTTCGCCAGTTTTCTGAAACGCTGGCGGGGTCGCGAACGTACTGGACGTACAAATCATCAATGTAGTCCAAGCTGTAGCTTTTCATGGTGACAGCAGGGCCAATGAAAGTGGGCCGATTCGAGCAGCTAGTTCATCAGTGGATGGACGACCTGCTCGAGGATCAGATGCGGTTTGTAATGGATTGAACCCTCGGAACGGGCTAGGGTTCACCTGAGCAGTATGCAATTTAAAGAATTACCATCGGGTGTGGTAGCGGCTCAGTGTGACTTTAGTTACCAGATTTACCCGAAAACTGTTTGTGTTGTGGCATTTCTGGTCTCCGCCACGGGTGGTAAGTTTGGAGCCCGCCAAACTGTGGCTTTTTTCTTTCCAGACTTCCGGTTGATGGATTCAATGGCCGTATTGATTCAAGTTCGTGACGCACAAAAAAGGTTCGCAGACCAACTCGTGCTGGATGATGCCGAATTATCGTTGGTGGACGACGTCAAAGTGGGCTTCATCGGACGAAATGGGGCTGGGAAATCTACCTTGCTCAAAGTCCTGTTGGGTGAGGAAGAGCTTGAAAAAGGTGAAGTCGTACATCATCCGGCGCTTCGTATCGGTTACTTGAGGCAACATGACCCTTTCGAGCCTGGCGAATCCGCGCTTGATTTCCTGATGAGGGATAGCAATGAGCCCGATTGGCGTTGTGGCGAGGTGGCTGGGCAATTTGAGTTGAAGGGAGCCTATTTGGAGGGGCCGGTCAAATCACTTTCTGGGGGCTGGCAAACTCGTGTCAAATTGGCGGCACTGCTGCTCAAGGATCCCAACCTGCTGATGCTCGATGAGCCCACCAACTTTTTGGATTTGCGAACCCAAATCCTGTTGGAACACTTCCTCAGGGATTTTAACAAAGCGGCCCTCATCGTGAGTCACGATCGCTCGTTCCTAAATGCCACCTGTTCGCAAACGCTGGAATTGTCTCGCGGCAAGCTGACAATGTACCCTGGTAAGATTGATCCGTTTCTTGAATATCGTGAAGAGCGACGGGAGCACGATCGGCGGGTGAATGCGACTGTCATCGCCAAGCAAAAACAACTGCAAAAGTTCATTGAGAAGAATCGCGCTAATGCCTCAACAGCCAGTCAGGCGAGGAGTAAAGCAAAGCAACTGGAGAAGCTTCAAACAACAGAGCTCGAGGTTGATGAGCCAACCGTGCATATCCGAGCACCCAAAGTGAACCCGAGGCAGGGTACCGTTGTACGATGTGATGGGATGTCGATCGGATACCCAAACCATGTCGTAGCCGACCAAATTACGCTTGAAATTGAGCATGGTGAGCGGGCCGCAATCGTGGGTGACAATGGACAGGGTAAAACGACTCTTCTGCGAACGCTCGTGCATTCTCTCGATGCGCTGGGTGGGCAAATGAAGTGGGGCTATGGGGTCGAGATAGGAACTTACGCTCAGCATGTTTACAGCAGTCTCGATGAGCGTCTCACCGTGCTGGAACAACTCGAGTATTCATCTGATAGCGATACAACGCGACAGGATCTGCTGGCGATGGCCGGGGCTTTGTTGTTTCGCGATGAGCATATTCAAAAGAAAATCAAGGTGCTTAGTGGAGGAGAGCGTGCGAGGTTGTGTATGGCTGGCTTGTTGCTGGGAACCGCTAATGTTCTCGTGTTGGATGAACCTGGAAACCACCTCGATGTGGAAACTGTTGAAGCGTTGGCCGAAGCGTTGGAGTTGTATAAGGGCACGGTCGTGTTCACGAGTCACGATAGGCACTTCATGCAACGAGTGGCTACCAGCGTCATCGAGGTGCGTGATGGAAGCGTGAAGAATTATTTCGGCAACTACCAGACTTATCTGGAGTCCGTTGAGAAAGAGATTGATGATGGGGAACGTGAACGTACGGGGAAAGTCAAAGGTGCGTCGGGCGGGCCAGTGGCCAAGGGGGGAGTGGGAGATTACCGGAAAGCTCAGCGCGATCAGCGGCGTGCTGAAAAGGAACTGAAAAATCTCGAAAAGAAGATCGCGCGGCTGGATGATGAAAAGCGGGGAATCAATGAAAAATTGCTCTCAGAAACTGACCCAGATGAGGCTGTTCGCCTGCATCAGCAACTTACCGAAATCACCGAGGACCTGAATCTGTGCGAAGAAAAATGGATGGAGCTCAGTGGGGACATGTAACAGGCTGGCTGAGTAGAGTCGCGAAGACCCCTCGTGCTTTGGAAGCAGGTACAAGGGTTCGTGTAGATTTCAGAAGGTCGAGCTGGAAGGAATTAAGCTGGATTTCTACAGGATGCTGTTGGCACGAGCGGTTTGTCGGGCAAGAATGACTCGTTGGCTGCGTTGGATTTGCCCGATGCCAGTCCACTACTAATTCTCTTTTTGATTTTCACACTGCTGTTTGTAATCGAGTTCGAATGCTTGTGCCGCCCCTGCGTATTGGTGATCTGGTAATCGATCCTCCTGTTCTACAGGCGCCCATGGCAGGTTTTACGAACGCCGCTTTTCGTGAAGTCGTTCGGCAGTTTGGTGGGGTTGGATTGTTGGCCACCGAAATGGTCAATGCTCGAGGATTTGTCTGGATGGACGAACACGTCGCTGAACATCCAGATCGTTTGTGGGGAGTGGCTGAGGAGCCTCGGCCACTGGCAGTTCAGATTTGGGACAACGACCCGGAAACGATGGCCAAAGTGG
>JBPCVE010000076.1:0-24678 GCA_051010795.1 Rubripirellula sp. | reverse complement strand
CGATTGAAGATAAGCTGCTTTCAGAGAACCAAGCCAAGGGGATCAATACAGCCCCAGCGACACCTGTGGACGACCTTGGCTTTGCCCGTCGCATCTGTCTCGATTTGGTCGGACGGATTCCCACGGGCAAAGAGATCAAGACTTTTCTGTCCTGGCCAGAGAACGAACGTCGTCAGAAGTTGATCGACCAATACATGGCGGACCAGGGATTCGCAGATCGCTTCAGTGCATTCTTTGCGGATATGTTACGCATACGGAGCAACCAAGAGGGCGGCAATGCACTTTTGGCGTACGTTCACCGAGCGATCTCAACCGACATGCCTTACGACGAGATGTGCCGACGGTTGATCGCAACGAACGGGAAAGCGGGACGCACCCCTGAGGTAGGTTTCGTTCTCGGTGACGATGCGGATCCGATGGCGTTGGCCAGCGTTACCGCGCAAGTGTTCATGGGGATTCGTATCAGTTGTGCCCAATGCCACGACCATCCCTTTGACAAGTGGACTCGCGAAGATTTCTACAGTGTGGCAGCGTTTTTCGGAAAGACACGCCGACGTGAAAACAATTTGACGCGAACCGTGTACACCACCGAGGACAAAATGTCTTCGGTGATGTGGCCTCCCGAAGACGAATCAGACGCAGCTGATCGCAAGCCTATGAAGGCCAGCTTTCCATTTCCCTATCTTGATGAAACCGAAGAGCTCGCTTTTATTCAGCGTTTTGAAGCACTACGCGAAAAAAGAAACGCAAAGTCGCAGCAACCCAAAGGCCCCTCGGTCGATGACCTGCTGGCCTCCGCCGGTGCGAAGACAAAAAACCGCCTCAAAGGAACCGGGCGAGATTTATTGAAAGTTTCCACCGAAGCCAAGAGTGACATTCGGGGGATCGACATCAATGCCGAGCTTTATAAACGAAGCCAACTACGTCGTGAACTCGCTGAAAAGATCACCAGCCCTCGAAACCGATATTTCTCACGACTGATTGTGAACCGTCTTTGGAAAGATCTCGTTGGAGCAGGCTTTGTCGAACCGGTAGACGACTTCCGCGACAACAACCCCGCCAGCCATCCCAAAACCATGGATTATCTGGCAGAAGAATTCGTCGCCAATGGATTCAGTATCCGTTGGTTGGTGAAGGAGATCGTCAGCAGTCCGGCCTACCAGCGTTCCCATGCAGCTCGTGATACGGATGCAGCCGAGCGAGAGAATTTGGAACAAGCATTCCTGGTAACCAAGATTCGACGCATGAAGGCCGAAGCAATGTATGACAGCATTGTCACTGCAGGGCACTTGTTCGAAGTCAAACACATGGCTGGTGAAAATCCCCGCGTGATCAAACAGCGGATTCGTGTTCCGGTGGAAATGACCGACGAAGAAGCAGCTCAGAACACGGACACTGTGGAGGCTTCATCTTTGGGGAGCAACGAAGAAGCCATGATGGCTGAGCAGAACATGATGGCATCCACCGCTGACTACGGTCTGGAAAAGGCGATCGAAATTGACTTCGATGCCGTGCTGGCAGCCGATGACAACTCTCCCATGATCGACTCGATGCAAAAAATGTCCCGAGACGAGATCGAGGCAATGCGAATGGCTGCATCTCCTGCCGCAAAACCGGGCGTGAAGTACGTTACCAAGCTTGTTGAACGTACCGTCGATGACAATCCAAAATTCAGTTCCGCCTACCGAATGGCAACACCTGCCCCAGCGGGTCATTTCCTGCGGCTCTTTGGTCAACCCGCGCGTGTTGATCTTGGTGACGAACGGATTGAGAATGCCTCCATGCGTCAAGCCTTGCTCATGCTCAACGGTCAACTGACCCACCAAGCCGCCAGAGTCGGTCCCTTGGAACCTGTCTATCCAATGCTGACGGGATCCGATGCGGATCTGGAGAATGCTGTGCAATACACCTACGTTGAAATCCTGACTCGCAAACCAAATTCGGACGAAGTCGCCGAAGCAATTGAGATTATCGATTCGGGTGTTAACCCCATGACGGGTTTCGCGGACTTCCGCTGGATCCTGTTGAATTCCAATGAGTTTCGTTTCCTCCCTTGAAGCTGTTCCACAAACCACCCCAACCTCGTTTTGACGAGGTCCATTCTTTACGGAGCCTATCGCGATGTCTGGATGTAATGACTACAAAATGACGCGTCGACAGTTGATGGCAAATTCTGCCGCAGGCGCAACCCTGCTGGGGATGCCCATCAACCAGTTAATTGCTGGATCAGGCAAGGACCACCAAGCGAAATGCGAAAACGTCATCCTGTTCTGGAACGGCGGCGGAATGTCTCACTTGGATACATGGGACCCTAAACCAGGACGACCCACCCAAGGTGAATTCGACCCGATTGCGACATCAGCCAATGGGATTCAAATCTCAGAGATTTTCCCGACGGTTGCCAAGCAGATGCACAATGCCGCATTAATCCGTTCGATCGCGGGTACCCAAGGAGCCCACGCCCGAGCTTCGTACAATATGCAGACGAGTTTTCTGCCTGGGCCTGTCCAGCACCCCGGGATCGGATCGGTCGTTGCGCACGAGAAAGAGAAAGTCGGTGATCTTCCTTCTTTCATCACGATCAACGGACAAGCACGGACTGCGAGTTATCTTGGACAAAGCTGTGAAGCCTATTTCATCGCCAACCCTGGCGACCCTGATCCGTACTTGAAGTTTCCCGCTGGCGTGACGCTGGACCAAGGGAACAAGCGACTCGAGAGGCTCGAGAAATTCAACAGCCGTTTTAACCGCGACACTACCGATCCTCGTTTGTCTTCGACATCCACATCGATCGACGATGCAGTGCGTTTGATGCGAAGCCCGGCCCTGAAGGCGTTCGAATTGAACAAGGTTCCTGCCAAGGAAATTGAACGTTACGGCGATACCGCGTTTGGTCGCGGGGCATTACTGAGCAAGCGGCTTGTCGAGCAAGGAGTGCGTTTTGTTCAAGTCAATCGGGGCGGCTTTGACACCCACGGAGATAACTTCACCCGCATGCGAGAACACGGCGAGGTCATGGACCCCGCCCTTGGCTCTCTGCTGCAGGATTTGTCTGAAAGCGGGATGCTTGAGAAAACGATGGTGATCATGATGTCCGAATTCGGTCGCACACCGCGGATCAATGACAACGCAGGTCGTGACCACTGGCCGAAGTGCTTCAGTTGTTTCATGGCTGGCGGTGGCATCCAAGGCGGGACAGTCATTGGATCCAGTGACGAAGATGGGGAAATGCCCAAGGACAACCCCGTCAACATCCCTGACATCCACGCAACGATCTGCCACGCCCTTGGAATTGACCCCTACAAGGAAGTCTTCACGCGTCAGGGGCGTCCCATGAAACTGGTTGATGATGGCAGTGCCATCGAAGGCTTGCTCGCCTAGCCGTGGCGTTTGCGGCAACGGATCCACGTTGCTGCCCACAATTCCCGCACCTCACCGAAGAATCACACGCCTCACCGCAACCACCCCGCAGCGGTTTGCGTGTGTGGGGCTCGGTAGTTGCCACGCCGCCAGCCTCGACGCCAGCCCCCACAACACAAACTGCAGCCCCCACAACACAAACTGCAGCCCCCAAACCACAGACTGCCACGCCCCCAACCCCGCGTGCATCCGCAATACGTGTCGATCTACCAACGCCAACGATCAGCGGCGGATAAAATGAGGCTGTCGGGAGGCCACATAATTGTAAAGGTCGAAACCACATCCCGTGAGAATTCACGAGTTCCCCGCGTCTCCCCCACCCCCATAATTACAATAGATAGCGAAGAAGTGCTGCCGCCATCCGCACAGAATCCACGCTGGTGGCAGTCCCATCAAACCACCTGTCACAAGATTTCCATGCACATTAAAGCCACTGGCAGCAAGTTACCCCAACGATCGACGATTCTTTTGTTGGCATTTCTGCTGATCCTTACGTGTTGTGCGAACCTGATCAACACGACCGCCACGGCCCAACCTCCCGCCCGCGGTTCCCTTGTCGAAGACCGTGCTGCAAAAAAGCTGGTGGCCGCGGGCGATGCAAGGTTTGACGCAGAGGAACTCGCAAAAGCCGTTGAGATATGGCAGTCTGTGATTGAGCGATACCCCCGCAGCAAGGTCCGTTTCGAAGCGCATATGCGATTAGGGGACTATTTTCTTGAGCGTGACCGGGCGTATGACCAGGCCCGCGTTCAATATGAGGCTGCAAGCAAAGAAGAGAACGCGAATGAATCACAACGCAGTGAAGCCACGCTCAAGGTGGGAATTTGCTTTTACCATCTGCGCAACTACGGCAAGTGTTTTCAGTTGATGCGTGGAGTCATTGAGAGCTTCCCCACCAGCCCCGAGGTCAACCAGGCCTATTACTACATCGGCTTGGGGCACTTCCAGCTTGCCCATTACAGCCGCGCCATTGTGGCTCTGGAACGTGTCGGCACCACGCTTTCAACGAGTTCCGCTGATGGAAACATCCTGGAGGCGGGAAAGCGTTTCTTTATCAAAATTGAAGATGCTGACCTCGCTGTCCTCGACCCTTCGCAAAGCGTGCCCATCCAATGCGTATCAAGCGGTGGCGACAGCGAAACCATTGAGTGTTTCAGTGTGGGGCGAAATGTGAGGCTGGTGCTTGGATCCATTCCATCACGCTTGGGCGTCCCCTACCCGGAAAACGGAACGCTGGAGATCAAGGGAGGTGACATCGTGACTGTGACTTACCTGGATGAACACACAGCCGACAAAACGCTGAACCGCCCGATCGTTGCCACGGTCAATGTCGTTGGCGATGGCGTTGCGGCGATCACCGACGGTGCCTACGAGGAAACCCTTAACGGAGTCGTCCTGGGAAAAACCATTAACCTTCGTATCAGTGATCCTGATCTCGACATTTCGGATCAAGCCGACAAGCTTTCGGCGACACTTGAAGTTCACCGGTTGAAAACCGACGAAGAAATCGAAGACGAAATGATTGCCACAGGCAACAGCCCAACGGAAAGTGACGGCCCCGACAGCGAGAAAGCCGAAATCAACCGTTACAAACGTATCGATAGCGTTGACGTTTCTCTCATCGAAGCGATCCTGACAGCAAATCAGAAAGGCGTGGCCATGGACGATCTGCCTGGAACGCCCACAAACAAAGATGGTGCACCCAACGAGACGCTGAACGAAGCGATACCAGTAGTACACTCGGGCGTTTTTCATGGCGGCGTGCAGCTCACAAAACTTGAGCAACCCGTTTCAGACGACGATCAACTACAAGCGATGCCCGGGGATCAAATTCGTTTCGTCTATACCGACCAGACAAACAGCACAGGGCAACCCCAATACCTGAACGTCAAAGCCCGCTGTCTGGAAGGCAACATCGGCGGTGTACGCATCACGAGGGCCAACATCTCGGATCAAGAGTTGCGAGTCCAAACCCAGCTTAAAACTGCCAGTGCCATGACCAAAATCGGAAATCGCTATAAGGAATTTGGTTTAAAATCCAAAGCTCGCGACAAATACGATAGTGCCTTGGCAGTCTGCGAAGAAATCATGCTTGACGCACGTCGACTTGGAGGCCGCTTGCTGGAGGAGACTTACGTTCAATTCTGGCACATTTACTTTGAGATGGACCGGCTTGAATTAGCCGCCACCATGTGCCAGCGGTTGCAGCGTGAATTCCCCAACAGTGCCTTTGTTGATGATGCCCTGCTGCAACTGGGCGAAGTCGCCAAGGAACAAAAAGATTACCGGCGTGCGATCGGAATCTACACCCGCTTGGTGAACATGGAAGACAGTCTGCTTCGAGGTGAAGCTCAATACGGGATAGCCGAAGCCTACGAGCGGATGGCAGACACCGCGAAAGACAGTGGGCGCACCGCCTTGATGGAGCGTGCTTTTCAGGAATACAAGAAAGTATTTGACCATTTTCCAGACAGCGGTCGTGTTGGAGAATCGGTTGCAAAGATGGCGGAACACTACTACGAGCGTGAGGACTATCAGCGTGCGCTGGACACATTCGAGAACGTGCTCGACAACCACCCAGATGCGAAGTTTCTCGATGTGATCCTATTCAATTATGGGCGATGTCTTTACCGGATGGATCGCAAAAAGGAGGCTCGTACGCGTTTTGACCAACTGATCGGCGACTTCCCTGAGAGCCCGCTTGCCAGTGACGCCAAGCAGATCTCAGACACGCTTCTCAATGCCGGATTTTAGTACCTCTCCACGACTCTTGCCTCAGCCTCTCCCTCAGACAATCAACAGCCATCCCAAGCGTACGAACTCATGACGCAAACCACCGGCCGGACACGCCACCCACGAGCCTCGCAATTCAGCCTGAAACCGACAAACCCTCAGGCCAAAAGTACACCCATGAACCAACGCGATTCACACGCTACCGAGATCTCTATGCGCATGCGAAAATCGATTCGGACACTTCTTTGTTTCGTCGCGTGCTGTAGTTTCTGTCAAGTAACACAGGCACAAACCACGCTGGACGAATTGAGCCAGCAGGCGTCCGACCTCGAAGCCAATCTTGGAAAATACAACGATGCAACGCCCGAGGCGGCGGACATCATGGTCAAGCTGACAGACCTTTACCATGACGACGCACGGTTATTCGGCCTGGTGCGAGTCGGAAAACGGTTCATCTCAACCCATCCCAACGATCCTCGGCACAAAGCCGTGATGCTAAAAACGATTGATGGCCTTCAAGCACTCAGTCGTAACACGGACATGATTGTCGCGTGCCGGCAGTTCCTTACCCAATACCCCAACGCAGCGGAATGCGCTGACATCGAACAACGGCTCGCGAACACATTGTCACGCGGAAAGGATAAGAAAGCGACCGCTGCAGCCTACCACGCTGTTTGGAATCGCCTGGGAAATACCGAATCAGGTCGCACCGCAGCTGCGCGGGCAATACGACATTACAACGTGTCCGGAAACGACAATGTTGCGAAAGGCGCGCAACTGGCTGAAGACCTAATGGATGCGAATCGTGATGGCTTGGCGGTTGAGTTGGGAATCCACAGTGTCGACGCGTGGTCGCGATCGGGCAACTACGCGCAGTCCAACCGTGCCGCCACCAAGTTGCTACGGAATGCCTCCCTACGAGACCCTGAACAGCGCCGTCACATCTTTCTGCAGATGGCGGACAATTACCAACGGCTGGGACAGCACAGTAGTAGCGTGAAAAGTTACGCTGAAGCTCGCAAGATTCGGGACGACCAAACAACACATTCCAAGCAACTGGATCAGCTGAACACCGGAAAAGCCAGCGCCCGCGAGATCGAGCAGGTGGCTCGTGACTATGCCGCCAAACACCCAGAGCGGGATGATCGCTACCGAGGCTTGATGATTCTGGTTCAAGCACACTTGCGAGAAAACAACCCTGATGCTGCCAAAACGCTGCTTCGGAGTGTCTTGGTACACGATGCGACAACCAACAATGCTGCTCAATTGTTCGTTGAAACCAACGGCAGCGAACCGGAACAATTGGCCGATACCGAACGTGTCCTTCGGGATGCACTGAGAAAGAACATACGGCATGCCGCCTACCTCAGATACACACTTGCCTTCCCGCTGTATCGGGATCGGCTCAAAGATACTGAGAAGACGCGAGGCATGCTGCGTGAACTGATTGAACAATCTCCCACAGCCGATGGATACTCCAAAACAGCGATTAGCTGGTTACTTGACAACGCGAAAGACGAAAGCGAATTCCGTGGAGACCTGAATCGAATCTTACTGGCTCGAAAAAATCATCCCGAGATTCCGGCACTCACCAAGTATCTCAACGATTGGCGGCAATCGGCAAAACGCAATCCAAAACGCAAACCGCAATCCAAGCTAGTCGATACCGCCTTGGCAAATGCGAACAGTGACCCGGAGACGCAGCTAGCTGCCAAGCAAAACTTCAATTACTCGAAGCAGGAATCCCAGGTTCGCGATGCCTTACTTGCAGAAACCATGATTGGAAAGCTGGACAAGGATTTTGCAAACAAGCTTCTAAAGACGCAGGGTTATTATTACCGCCGGTACGTCTCTAACAACCTTCGTAAAGCCTCTGCAGACTATTACGGACAACTCGCGAAACGGCTACCCAAGGACTACGAGGCTGCACAACTGTGGCTTGAGTCTGCCACCGACTACGCAACGCCTGAGGTAGTCGCAGAAGCAGCCCAGCACTTTTTAAGCCTACCTCCACAACAGTCGAGCGGTGACATTTATCGCCGACTCATGATCGCAGCTGAAAAAAACAAGGATCCTGAGCTAGGGACCAAGGCCCTCCACTGGATCACCGCAAGTCAGCGAGTAACAAAAGCAGATTCAACCTACGCGTCCTACATCGGGGATCTGTTATCACGATTGGAATTAACCGATCAAGCACGTAAATATTGGACCACTCACGTCCAAACGAATCCTAAAAGCAGCGAATCACGCGATTGCGCAGCGAGGCTGCTGCAAACGATGGATGAATCAAAGAAGCGAGCCTTCATCGAATCACTTCTGAAGCAGGACACGCCCTTTCAAGGCCGATATTCAAGCTGGCTGGCCGACCTGTACCTGCAAGAAGGCAACCTCGATAAATTTGCTCGCGTTTTGCAAACCTCAAAGGCTGCCTACGAATCCAACCCTCTGTCGCCTTGGGATCTCGATCTTGGCCTTGTAATTGGGTGGGTCACTTCATGGCGTTCGAACACTGATGCAAGCGACGATGACCGCGGCCGAATTTACACGGTCGTCCGTGATCTTGATTACGGAACTCCCTCGGCAATCGCTTCTCTTGCTTCCATGGAACTACACCCCTCAGAAGTATCCAAGATGGACAGGGTTCTTGCCCATCAACGAACAACGCAACCGATAGACAATGACTCGAACGCGTGGGATGCGCTCTTTCCATTCTCTCAGGCTGCACTCACTCGCCGTGATTATCTTAATGCGGCAACCTTGGCCTCGGGAATGCTGTCCAACCTGCCTCAGACTGATGAGCGGCGTCTGAAGTCCGTACGGGATATCGTTACCCAATGCTACGCGCGGATGGGTAGTGTCGGCCTTACGATTGATGAAGACAGCCCCATCGCCCCGCTTCTACAAGCTGCCCTTTACCTTCGTTTAGGCGACGAGACGCTCGCCTACACTACCTATGACGAGAACCGCAACCTCTTCAACGAACACCGCAATCAGTTGCCAGTTGACTTGATTAGCTTCATCTGCGGACAGCGAATGGCTGCTGGCGGTGATGACAACCATGATTTCGTCGAGGACGTCCTACGCGGCTGGCTCGTAGCGAACAGCGAGTCTCCCCAAGTCGAGGACGAATCGAAGGCGGCTATCCAACTGCTGCTTGCTACCAATTACTACAAAGCAAGCCGCTACGACGTGGCACGCAGTGAGTTCACAACCACGATCAATCGTTATCCCGAAACTCAACAAGCGACCGAAGCCAAATTCGGAATCGGCGAGTCGTTCATGGCTCAGAAGGTCTACGATCAAGCTGAACTGGTTTTCGAAGAGTTGGCACGAAATCCAGAAATGGACATTGTCGTGCGTGCTGAATTTCTCAGAGGTGTTTTGGCTTTCCGTCGCGGCGATGCCGACGACGCCAGGGACATATTCCGCAGCGTTCTGGAGCGGGTCCCCAATGTGGAACTTGCAAACCAGGCCCTCTTCAATCTTTCGGAAGTCTACGGTAGCGAGGAGCGTTACATTGACCAATTGAATCTTTTGCGAACCGTAGGGCGACTCGGTCGACGCAGCACACGTTTGCACGCCCCCGGCCTTCCTTTGTCGATCGTGGTTCACGACAGTGACCTGGGCATCAGTCGCGGCCACAACAAAATCCCAGTGATTGTGACAACGCACCCCGGGGGCGACACTGAGAAGATCATGTTGACTAGCACGGGCGCGGGACGCGGTTTGTTTCGAGCCGATGTTGAAACTCAACTTGGTGACGCACAACCCAACGACAACGTTCTGCAATTGATCGGAAAGGACACCATTCAATGTGACTACCCAGATGAATTCAAAGCCGAATTCAAGCGGGTTCCGCTCTCGGACGTTGACATAAAAATTGCCTCCAATGCAAAGTTTGAAGCTTCCAGCAGCAAAATCGTCGACAAGGAACAAGAAACCTTCAGTCAACGCATGGCTCGCGAGGAGGCTGAAGAAGCTGAAAACAGCGATCTTCGCATTTCTCAACAACGCCCTGCCAATCAGATCAAACCAGGCAACGAGATTTACCTGCGAGTCATTGATACAGACCGAGACTTGAGTGCCGAGCGTGACACCATTCCCATCAAGATGGTCGCTGACAGCGGTGACAACTTGCAAGTCATGTTATCGGAGACCGAACCCCACAGTGGTGTCTTTGAGGGAACCGCCGCAACTGCCGAGTTACCCGCTGGTGCCTTAGCCAGTGACACTGCGATTAATCACAGCCCGTTGATGGCGATCGATCTGGATGAGAAAACGTACTGGTTGGCTGAACCGGACGGTGCAGCCCCCAAGACACTTACCGTTGACATGAAGGACCTGCGTGAAGTGTCGCGAGTCCGCATGTCCACCCCCGATGAGACCAATAGCGCGCCGGTCCGTACGGAACTCCGCGGCAGCCATGATGGCGAATTCTGGTTCCGCATCGGTGGCGTGCCTGAGCTTGAAGTTGCAGCGCCGGTGGCAGCCGAATACGCTCAAATGCAGCAACGAGTTTACAAGGGGAAACACTATGGAATCACCCAGTGGTACCAGGTTGCAGACCTCGGGATGAATCGTAGTGCAGATCAAACCGCGCGAGTTGATTCGCTGGAATGGAGCCGGGACGAAGAGTCCCCTAAACAGAAGACCCCCTACGGTGTGATCTGGTCGGGAAAATTTGTTCAACATCGCAGTGGGGCCCTGCGAATTTCTGTGAAAGGCTATACCACAGGCCTTGCTGTCGGAAATGTCATGCACCTTCCGGTTTCCAAAGGCAACCAGAAGGTCGACCTGTGGCTTGATCAGGGCACTCATGACCTTTCCATCTTCGCTGCCACCGACAGCAGCAGCAAAGGCGTCGAGGCAACCATTGCCCGAGCGACCCTGAACACTGGGCAACTCAGGCTCGCCCCGTTCGCTGCTGACGACTTTGATCTGTCCACCGCACCTCAAGTTACTCCCCCCACCGCAGCCCCCGCACCTCAACCCATCATTTTTTCCGCGGCCAAAGCCGTTCTAAAAAAAGAAACCGAAGAGTTTGGCAGCGGCGCAGCCGAGGAACAGCCTCAACTGGACAACTGGAAAAGCCCGGAAGACGTCGCCACTTGGAGCGTGGACGTTCCCCAACCTGGGGCCTACGAAGTGTGGATTAACTGTGCACATTCAGGAACCGGCAGTAAAGCGACAGTTCAAGTGGGAAAACAAACGCTGGTCGTTGACATTCCAGACACAAAAGGTTGGGACCAATACCAAGACGCACTCGTCGGAAAAATCATCATCGACGAGCCCGGCGAAATCAGCTTGAATGTCACGCCTGCGGTGATCGCGGCAGGCAATCTCATGAACCTGAAGAACGTTAGTTTCAAAACTGCTACTGATTCCACGACCCTTGTTAACGGTCCACAGTGGGACTTCCGCTTCCCAACTCAGGACCTACGTTACGTTCGCTTTGTGTTCAACGAGTTTCTCGGTGAGAGTGTTGCAGTTAATCACGTTGAGATTGGTGGCCCTTCATCGGCAGAGCCCTACATCCCAACCCGTGAAGATGTCCTTGCATTAGCGAGCAACAACACCTTGGAGATCGCGGCAGGAGACACAGTCACGGCGAACTATACGGATGAGTTCACGCAAAACTCATCAGGCACCAGCCAACTACTCAACGCGAAATTAACGGCAACCTACAACAACGCCTCCATCACTCCGATCACGTATGCCTTCACCCGAAGCACCGGGGGTCAGGTCCAGGAGACAAGACTGAATCTGATGCGTGTCGACGCTGGTGACCGCATCATCGTCGAGATCACTGACTATGACGAGGACACCACTTCGGAGCAGGACGAGATTGAGTTCGAGGTATTTGTGAATGATGCTGAGCCTCTGAGACTGAAGGCCACGGAAACCGACCCCTACTCAGGCATCTTCACAAAAGAAGTTGACACAACAGCCAATGAAGAAAAAGGCAAACTCACCGTTGCCCCTGGCGACCGCGTCTACATCCGTTACCTCGATCTGCAGAACACGTTCCCAGGCCATTCTGTTCCGAGAGAATCGGTGGTTTTTGTATCGAAGCCGACCGATGCAAAGCTCAGTATTTTACAAACGCGAACGGTGGCTCGAAAAGAAGGCGACCTTCGTGCTGCCCGTGTCAAAGTCACCGACCCACCCGTAGGACCAGAAGACAGCCTTGTCTCTTTGAACGCTCCACTGACGATTGAAGTGATCGACCCTGATCGTGCAAAGAATAGTGCCAGCACGGTCAAGGTGGCTGTGCTGACCACAGGAGGCTCTGCCCTCGTTGTGGAATGTGGCATTTCCAATGCGTATCAAACCGGCGTGCGCAGAAACACGAAAGATGCCCTCGAACAAGGTCGTTTCCTCGGCCAAGTCGTTCTGCAACTTGGCGGCGACGGAAGCCCCGAACTGGTTCCACGGACCGTGAGCATGCCCCGCAACCTGATTGGTGAAGTGCAGTCCATCGATCCTGAGGCAGAAGAAACTTACTCCGACATGGTGATTCGCGTCCTCAATCTAACAGGCAAGGATTCGATTACCGCCGCATACAATGACAAGCAGCGAATTGACTCCGCCACTGCACGTCTCACCGACACTGCCAGACTCGTGTCCGATGGAACGCTGAGCATCACCGAACGTGAATACGTCAATCCTGTCGAGTCGTTGCATGTGGGCGAAAAAATTTACTTCTCGGTCAATGACGCCGACCAGGACACCAGCGATGACCGCGATTCACTAACCTTACAGGTCACCACTGCCCTTGGTGACGCTGAATCAGTCGAGTTGTACGAAACTCTTACCCATAGCGGGATATTCACTGGCTCATTCCTCCTCAAAGCTTCTCAAGAACCTATCACTGGCAATCTCGATCCGCAGAACCCCGCAATCGAGTGCTACTTTGGAGACACCATCACAGCGAGCTATCGTGACCAATCGGCAGCCAGCCAACTCGAAACACTCGAAGTGACCCAGCAAGTCCCTGTCGTCATAGGAACTGATGGACTGGTCACAGCGTTCACAAAGACATTCAATGACGAGACTTTGGCAGTAGAAACCAAGTTCCGTATTGCGGAGAGTTATTTTGAATTGTTCAAAAGCCATAAACAGCTTGAGCGAACCGAAGAGCAGGAAACTGACTTGCAAGCAGGGCGACGTGTCCTTCGAGAAGTGATGGAGGACTACCCCGACCCCAAGTATGCGCCACGCATTTCCTATCTTCTGGGCCAATTCGCTCAGGAGCTTGAAGACTGGGACGAGGCCATTCGTTCTTACGAGCTGATCATTCGACGTTTCCCCGATCATACCCTTTCGGCTGACGCTCGATACAAACTCGCACAGTCTTACGAAGAGGCGGGAGAATTTGACGATGCATTGGAAGCGTATGTCACCTTGGCCGCCACCCACCCCAAAAGCCCTCTCATCGCCAGTGTCATGATTCGCATCTCAGACTATTTTTACCGAAACGAAGACTTTGAGATTGCAGCACAGGTGGGTGAAAAGTTTGGGCAACGCTTTGAGGGGCATGACCATGCATCAAAGATGGCCTTCCGCGTTGGACAGTGTTATTACAAAACGGAAGACTACAAATTGGCAGGATTTTCCTTTGATGAGTTTGCAAAGCAGTTTCCCGAGGATGAACTGAGTGCTGACTCACTCTTTTGGTCGGGTGAGGCCTATCGCTTGGGCAATAATAATCGAGAAGCGTTTCGAAGGTACAATCGCTGCCGCTGGGATTACCCAGAGAGCGAAGCTGCTAAATATGCGAGAGGACGACTTGCCTTGCCTGAGATGCTGCAACAATTTGAAGCTGAAGCAAGCAGTATCGATAACGAATAAGTTCCAATTCCCATTCACACAAGATTTGGTGCACACCTTAATCTAGACACTCACTGTGATTGCTGCTCACTCAGCAAACGCATCCTCCCTCAAGAACACGATCCATTGCACCATGATGCAGTCTCTCCCACAGTCCCACTGTCCCCACCTTCGTGTGTTTCTGCTCGTCGCCGCAACAGCCATGATGACACTGGGTACCGTCGTCATCATGCCATCTGCTGCGAACTCGCAACAACTCAACGCCCAAACCACATCAAGCGATGCGTCTCAGGACATCAAATCAGCATCTGCTTCCCCAACGAACGCAAATGGGACGTCGAACCAGGCACAGTCCCAAGGAAACGAATCCCTGAGCAACGAATCCCAGAACAATGACGTTGGGGACAACGCCGTCGATGCTTCTGCGGCATTCAATCCGAAATCAGATGAAAATGAACAAACCGCCTCGGCAGATTCGGACACTGTGGCTGCGTCTGACTCTGAAGAGGGTTCAACTACTACCAACGCGGGGTCACTGTTAAGTCAGTTTTTCAACACCCCACCGGTTGGTTATCTGATCCAAGGTGGGCTCTTCATGTGGCCAATCTTGCTGATGGGAATCATCGGCGCTGGCGTCATCATTGAGCGTTACCGCAGCCTGAACATGCTTTCGGGCGATTCAAAGCAACTACGAACGGACGTCCAACTTTTGCTCGAAACGAACCAAGTCAGGAAAGCGTTTGAACTGTGCAATGAACAGCACGGTCCCGTACCAGCAATCTTGGCAACCGGTTTACGTAAATATCTGGTTTTGCAGACACTTGATTATGAACCTGCGAAGATAGAAGAGCAGGTGGTCAAATCAATGGACGATTACAGCGTCCACATCGTTGCAGCCTTGGAGCGTCACCTTCCAATCTTGGCAACCATTTCCAGCGCCGCCCCGATGCTCGGATTCCTCGGCACCGTGCAGGGCATGATTGTCGCATTTGACGACATCGTCGCGAAGATGGGAGAGACGAATATCGTTGAAGCTGCGGCTGTAGGGATCAAAGTATCCCTGATGACGACCTGCTTTGGCCTGATCGTTGGAATTCCCGCTTTTGTTGCCTTCAATTACTTCACCGGACTCATCAATCGTTTCGTGCTGGATGTTGAAGAATCAGCCACGGAGATGATTGAAGCGGTTACGCTACAAACGGCCATCAGCACGGCCGACCTTAAACCAGAGGGGGAAGCCAACCAGTGAAAGTCCGCCGAAAATGCAAACTGCTGGTCGAGCCTCCCAGTAGCGCGACGGGTGACATCGCTTTCAATCTGATCGTCTTCTTTCTGGTATGCGCGTCCATTCAACCGGACAGCGGACGTCCTCAGGAAATTCCGAGAAGCGAAGAGAACCAAGAGCAAACAGAAGAGGTGGAAAACATCGAGATCGCGCTGACCGGGAATTTGAATGCGATCTCGCTTAACGGGGATACGGTGCGAACCTCTGAACTACGATCACGTCTGACCAAACTGCTCAAATCGAAGACGAGACCTCAAGACAAAATCGTGATTGTGAAAAGTAAAATTGACACTCCGTATCATCATTGGGTTGACGTAACCACCGAAATTGAACAGTCCGGTGGTCAAATTACGATTCAGCGTGAAGAACAGCAAACCATCCAAGTTCAATAACAACACAGCGTCCATGAAAATCAGCCGCCGCCCACTCGCCGCTAACGTGCCCAGCATGGCAATGGGTGACATTGCGTTCAATCTGTTGATTTTTTTCGTGATCTTGGCAAAGGCAACGGATGACAGTCACCTGCAGTGGGACCCAGCGGAAACCACGGAAGTGACAAGGGCGGGAGCAGCCAAAGTCAGCATCGTGATTGACGCTGAAAGCAAGTATTACCTCAACGGGCAGCAAGTTGGCATCGCCCAACTTGCCCCGCAGATTGAACAAATTCTTCTTAATTCAACGGGAGATGACCGTCGAGTCCTGTTGAAAGTACACCGAAATGCGACAGCGAATCATTTTGAACCGATCATCGAGGCCGTCAGCGAAGCCGGTGGCACCATCATGCACGTACTCGAAGAAAAAAGGAATTGAACATGACGAACAAGCCAACCGCGAACGAATTACGCGCTTTGGTTGCGGAATTGAAACCTCGCAGCCCTCAGGAAGTGATGGGAGCCGCCGCGTCCAGTAGTCTAACGGCGAGCCTGTTCACCGCTGCATTGACCGGCATCGGACTTTTATTCTGCGCGACCTTCCTGATGTTCTTTCTGGGATTTGGCCCCACTCCCTCAGCTGATGCCGCAAAATCAGGAACGGCGCAGGCAACCGAGTCCGCTAGCGACAACAACGCCCCCGGAGCGGAGGCTGACGTCGACACCGAACAGAACCCATCCGCCGGGGATGCCAACGTTGAAGCAATGGCCAACGACAATCGCGGCAGTCGTTCGGAGCCGGCGGGCTCAACAGACACTGCAGTCGAAGCCATGGGGATCGGTGAAGCCGCTGAACCCGACAGTAAACCCGAATCACTGGAGAATCGCCTCGACAGAATTTTGGAAGGACTGGAGTGATCCCACAGCGCAAACCGCGACGTTATCCTGCAGCTGTGAAATCCACGGTGGGATATCTCATTGTCTGGGCCGCGCTACTGATCGAGATCCGCACCGTACAAATGGTTCCTCAATGGGGACATCTCGCGTTGGGACTACTCTCGATTCCTCTTGCATTCTATTGGTTACGAAAGGCAACTCACGAGCGAGACCACGCCCAGATTCAACGCGGGATTATCGTCACGATTGCATTTGTAGTTTGGTGGCAATTAAGCCTGGTCCTGCTTGATACTCTGGTAATGGATTCGGCTCGCGTTAACGTTGCCCGATGGGGAACTGCCAGTCTTTTTATCATTGGACTGCTTTGGGTGGTATGGGGAATCGAACGGGGATCGACACATTACCAACAACTCAGTTCGAAACCTCAAGCCGGCGCGGATGCTGTTTCGCCCATTTGGAATCCCCTGAATCTCGATGCCAGTTTTTACGCGGTGCAGTGGTGGCCGCTCCGTCCTGTTCCGATCCTGCGATACCTGAGTTCACCGGGCAACCCAAACCTGCTACCCCACGGGCAAAGAAGTCGCAAGCTTGATCAATCGTTCCTGGCGTTGATGACTTACACCTTTTCGTTTCTGGCTCTTGCTTTACTTTTCTCTCAAATCGGCGGTTGTCGCGAAATCTATGAGATGCCGGCTGGTGGTGGTGAGCAGAAACAATTAGCTCAGGTGGTGAAGATCAAAAAGGTGATCCGCAAGAAGTACATCATCAATCCCCTCAGCTCGGTCATCTTTGCGGTACCACCCATTGACGACGTGCAACTGGAACTGACGGAAATCACCAAGCATGCGTACCAGATTGAACAGGGGGAAGGAAAAGGCGCGGGCTTTAGCGGTGGTACCTTCCGTGGCAAAGTACGTTTCATCCGGCTCGAATACAGTGGCGGTGACTGGGACCAGGATTACGGCGTTGGCGGTGACCTGAACATGCTGCTTGAATACGGTATCCGAACTCAACATAAAGTAGCTGAGCGAACCGAATCGAGAACGATTGGGCAGCTGAATAACTTTCCACTCGGCAAGAGTCCTCCCCTCGTCTACATGACGGGCCAACAAAATATTTCGCTATCCAATTCCGAGGTCAAGACGTTACGTGAATACCTGACAGACAAACACGGAATGTTGTTCGGTGACAATGGAGGCAGCCGCCACTTTCACAACCAGTTCCTATCGATGATGAACCGGGTGTTGCCCAATGTGAAACCCGTCCCCATTCCTCTGGACGATGTCATCCACCGAATTCCTTACCAAATCCCCTTCTTGCCCTACGTGGCACCCCATGGTGGTAAAGAAGCATTGGGCTGGTACAAAGATGGTCGTTGGCTGGCGTATTATCACCCCGGGGATATTGGCGACGCATGGTCTGACGGACATGCAGGTGTAAGCGCTGACATTTGGGAATCCTGTTATCGAATCGGCACGAACGTTACGTTCTACGCTCACTCCGAGTATTCAAAATGGTTGGACGCACAAAAGAAAAACTGATTCTGACAGCGATTGTATGCCTGAGCATTGCGTCTTCTTGCGTTGCGCAGTCGAATCAGCTTGATGAGATGTCGCTGGAGCGCTGGGGGCAACTGCGCGAAGTGGAACGTCATCAGATGAAGGTGGCCGAAAAATATTTTCGAGATCGCGACTGGTCCGTTGCTGCTGATGAATATGACAAATACCTGACTCTTTATGAAGCGAGTGACGCAGCGTCACACGCATTGCTGAAGTGGGCACTGTGTCAGGTTGAAATGCGACGCCAAAACACCGCCATCAATGACGGTTTCCGCTCGGTCGTTGACTACTGGCCAGATTCCGACGATGCCATCGCTGCGTCATATTACGTCGGCAGAACATTGAAGGACATTGGTCAGAACCAAAAAGCAAAATCAACCCTGAACGAAGTGGCGACAGATCACGCAAAACACCTCGCAGGCGTCCTAGCCATGGTCACACTTGCCGATATCGCTACGATTGAGAAAGATGAAAAGCTAAAAGAAGATATCCTCGGGAAACTAACCTACGAAGCACTCCGTGACAAACGCACACGTCGACAATGTGAAGCCGCATCACTTCAGCTTGCAAACATCCTATTTTCCAAAGCTGCCGCTGCTGACGGCATCAAAGCCTTGGCAACCACCTATCAGGATGAGCGTTTGGCAACTGAAGTCGTGAATCAATCACGGTCACCTTTGCAGAAACTGATCAATGACGATCAGGGCCAATCAAAAGCGGATGCTCTGGCGAATGAACTCATCGCGTTTCTCCGCGACCAGGAACCCAAAACCACCTCAAGCGAAGAGGACAGCATCTACGCAAGAAATCTCTGTTTCCTGGTCATTGATGTTCTCCGCTCAGCAAGGCGAAACGCGGACGTTGAAAAGGAGTTTTCGACGGTCGCCAAACGATTTGGCACTGACGACCAACTGCTCGGACGAATCGCGCAGTGGCACGCCGCCAATGGGCAACCGGCCAAAGCTCGCCAAGCTTATGGACGATTTGAAGACCAGGTTGAAGGCCTGCAATTGATTGCGACCAGCTATCGGCAGGAAAAAGATCTCGCCCAAGCGATCCAAACCTACAGCAAATTGATCGCAGCAGACGGGGAGAATCAGACGAAGTGGCAAGCTGAGAGCGCCGGTGCCTATCGGGAATTTAAAAAATACACTGAGGCGATCGCGTTGTACCAACAATTGGTTCAAGCCGACGCCGCCAATGCTGATCGTTGGCTCTGGGAAACTGCGATGACGCACAAGGAAGCCGGTAGTTGGAAAGACGCCATTGGATTCTTCCGGCAATCAGAGCGATTCCCGGAAAGCTACTGGGAGATGGCATCCTGCCACAGGCGTCTGAAACAACATAATGAAGCAATCACGCTTTACAACCAGATAGCAGGGGGCGACAAAGGCAGGGCGCCCACAGCCATGCTTCAAGTGGGTTACACCCAAGAGGAGGCTAAGAATAGCGACAAGGCAATCACAGCCTTCAAGAAAGTGTGCCGTCTTTTCCCCAAGGACCAGTCCGCTAGCCGCGCCCATGCCCACCTTCAGAACAAATATAAAATAACGGTCACTTTGGGCGGCGCTAAACAAGACTGAACCCAAACGTACCATTTCATCGGGCGGACGCGCGAATTGTACAATTCTCCGCGTTCTTCTTACAAGAATTTTCCCTTGTTATTATCTAGACTGATGGGCAGCACAGGGGAACCAGTGTCGCTTCGTCACGCTGGCAATCTCCCAAAATCTGTTAAACTGGGTGTTCCCCCCTCACACACGCCAACCTATTGCATCCACTCATGCATCTGCGCTATTTCAGTTACCTGACGCTCGTGCTCTCGACGTTCACCATCACGGTGGGAGCGGAACCATCAGAGATCCAATTTGATCGAGACATCCGTCCGATCCTGGCAGACAAATGT
Source organism: Rubripirellula sp. (assembly GCA_051010795.1). Classification (GTDB taxonomy): domain Bacteria; phylum Planctomycetota; class Planctomycetia; order Pirellulales; family Pirellulaceae; genus Rubripirellula. Next base: position 4,677 of record JBPCVE010000076.1, on the reverse strand, counting down.
TTCTTCTGTCATGGCCCCGACAAGGAACATCAGGAGGCTGATTTACGGCTTGATATGGAAGACGAAGCGTTGGCGGTCATCAAACCTGGCAGTCCAGACGAAAGCGACTTGATTGCGAGAATCCTGGCCACAGACGAAAGTCAGATGCCACCGAAGGAAACGAAGAAAGAACTCTCTGATAAAGAGATAGCTTTATTGAAAACGTGGGTAAAGGAGGGCGCATCATGGTCACAGCATTGGTCTTTTTCCGCTCCTCAAAAGACGAACACCCAAGCGCAATCCGCACACGACGTGATCGATGAATTGGTCGCCAAGCAAATTCCAACAGGAAAATTGTCTCGGGAAGCTTCCAAGGAAAAACTGCTTCGACGTGTCACCTATGACCTGACCGGCATGCCGCCAAGCTTGGCCGAGCTGGATGCATTTCTCGCTGACCAATCCCCCACGGCCTACGAGACTGTCGTCGATCGGCTATTGGCATCTCCCCGATACGGTCAACGCATGGGACTGGCGTGGCTGGATGCGGCTCGCTATGGCGACACCAGCGTGTATCACGCTGACGGGCCTCGAGACATGTGGGGATGGAGAGATGCCGTCGTTAATGCTTACAACAAAAACATGCCATTTGATGAATTTTCCATTGCCCAGCTCGCAGGTGACTTGCTGCCAGAGGCCGATCAAACCCAGAAGATTCTCGCAGGGTTCAACCGTAACAATGGAACCACCGATGAAGGGGGCGCTTTCGCAGAAGAATATCGAGTTGAATACGCTGTTGATCGCGTCAAAACCACTTCGACTGTTTGGATGGGCATGACAATGGAATGCGCTCAGTGCCATGACCACAAGTACGATCCGATCTCACAAGAAGAATACTACAAGTTCTTTGCATTCTTCAACGTTAGCAGCGACGGGGGGATGCAGACACGAAGAGGAAACGCTGCTCCCACGATGGCGATCCCAGACCCAGAGAAGCAGAAGCAACTGCCCGAGGTTGAAAGTCTTCTCGCAGCTTCTAAAACCAGGTCCAGGCAAATCTCGGACCAGTGTGACCCCGCCTTGGAAAAATGGATCAGCAATCGCAAGTTGCAGGAAACCGATGCAGTTCCATTTCCGAAAGGCTGCCTCCTTTACCTGCCGTTCAGTGAGGGTAAAGGCAAGAAAGTCAAAAGCGAGGTGTTATCAGACAATCCCGCAAGCGACGACACACCCTCGAAGCCGCAGATCACCGCAGACATCAAGGGCAAAGTGGAATGGATTGCTGACCGAAATGATTCGACTTTGAAATTCAATGGTTCGAATTGGCTCGATGCTGGGAATTTAGCAGACTTTGAACGCACCGACTCATTTTCCTACGGTGGCTGGATAAAACCTTCCAAGAACGGTGGGCAAGGTGCGTTGATCGCGAAAATGGACGACGGCAATAAGTACCGAGGATTCGATCTTTACGCTGGACACAGCCCGGTTTCCGTTCATTTGATTCACACTTGGCCCGACAACGCTGTCAAAGTCACGACGAAGAAAAAGCTAGAAAGTGACAAATGGCAACACGTGTTTGCCGTCTACGACGGAACGTCAAAAGCTTCCGGTATCAAGATCTATGTCAACGGTGAAGAATGGGAATGGAACATCGAACAGGATCGACTGAAAGGCACAATTAAGACCCCCAAAACCTTGCTGATTGGAAGTCGTCATCCCGCATCGCGACTGAAAGCCCAAGTCGACGACATCCGAATCTACGACCGAGCTCTCGACGTGCAAGAAGTTCAACTGCTCGCTGATTCAGACCCCATTGCCGAGTTGCTGGCCATCACCGATGCCGAGCGGACAGAGACACAAACGGCAACCATCAAAAATTACTACCTGACCACTGAGAATACAGAATATCCGAAGCTCCTCAAGAAGCAGAAAGAGCTTGAAACAAAACTTGCTGAATTGAAAAAACCATTGACCACCGTCATGGTCATGGGCAATCAAGCGACACCTCGAAAGACTTTCATTCTGAATCGGGGCGCCTATGATTCACCGACCGATCGGGAGGTTTCTCCAGGCACCATTGCCGCGTTGCCCCCCCTGAAGGACGATGCACCTAAGAACCGCTTGGGAATGGCACAGTGGCTATTCTCGGCAGAACACCCTCTGACCTCACGTGTGACGATCAACCGTTACTGGCAAATGCTTTTTGGTCGTGGCCTTGTGGCAACGCCGGAGGACTTTGGCGCTCAAGGAGATTTCCCTTCACATCCCGAGTTACTCGACTGGTTAGCCGTTGATTTCAGAGAGCATGGCTGGGATGTCAAACGCATGCTGAAGGAAATTGTTTTGTCGCGTGCTTATCGTCAGTCTTCTGCAAGTCAGCTGTCGTCCTACGAGAATGATCCGGACAATCGCCAAATCAGCCGCGGCCCTCGCTTTCGATTGCAAGGCGAGTTCATCCGCGATACTGCTTTAACCCTCAGCGGCTTGTTGAATGACACAATGGGCGGGGCAGGTGTGAAACCTTACCAACCACCAGGTCTTTGGGCAGAAGTGGGCCTCGGCGGGAACCCACGTTTCACTCAGGATCATGGTGAAAAACTGTACCGACGCAGCATCTACACCTACTGGAAACGCTCTGCCCCGCCGCCATCCATGCAGATCTTTGACGCACCGACGCGTGAGAAATGTATTGTCCAACGTGCACGCACCAACACACCACTGCAAGCGCTTGTCACGTTGAATGACATCCAGTTCATCGAGGCTTCCCGCAACATGGCCGAAAGACTGATTAGTGAGGGCGGGAAGACGAGTGAAGAACGCCTGCAATACGGTTTTCGTCTTGCGACCTCGCGTTACCCAACGCCCCAAGAAATTTCTGTTTTAAAACGCATCTTGGACAATGCTTCCAAAAAATACAAAGCCAACCCGGAGGCCGCGAAACAACTGCTGGCTGTTGGAGAGGCAAAGCGAGATGAAGCTCTTCCTGCTGACGAACTCGCGGCTTGGACAATCATCGCCAGTTCAATCCTTAACCTTGACGAAACATTAACGCGTGAATAGCCCCAACCCAATACGCAAAACGATGAATCCCATCCAAGAATATCAATTACAAATGACACGGCGGCAGTTGCTTCGTCGTGGCCGTGGTTGTCTTGGCGCTGCAGCGCTATCCACACTCCTGTCTGGTGACAACCAAAGTATTGGCGCGCCGGCAGCGCGTTCCAGTGCGAATCCCGGGTTGCCGGAACTACCACATTTTCCTGCCACAGCCAAACGCGTTATCTATCTGTTTTTGGCTGGAGGTCCCAGTCACATCGACATGTTCGATTACAAACCGGCAATGAAGAAACTGCACGGTACGGAATTACCAGACTCGATACGGAACGGGCAGCGTCTGACAGGTATGTCGAGTGGACAAAAAACATTTCCGTGCGTTTCTCCGATGTTCAAGTTCAAGCAGTATGGCGAACGTGGAACATGGGTGAATAGCGAGCTATTGCCGCACACTGCGTCGATCGTTGATGAAATGACAATTGTTCGCACCATGAATACCGAAGCGGTCAATCACGACCCGGCCATGACTTACATCAATACCGGGACGCAACAATTGGGACGCCCCAGTATGGGCGCTTGGCTCAGCTATGGACTCGGCAGTCCCAATGAGAACCTTCCTGCCTACGTCACCATGATTTCACGAGGTGCCAAAGCAGGACAGGCTCTGTTCTCGCGACTTTGGGGCTCAGGGTTCCTGCCTTCCAAGCACCAGGGAGTTCAGTTTCGCAGCGGCGAGGATCCCGTGCTGTATCTGAATAACCCGGACGGCATCGATCCAGAGACACGCCGGCAAATGTTGGACGGAATTGCCGAGCTGAACGCGACACGTTTCAAAGACGTTGGAGATCCAGAGATTCAGACGAGAATTGCCCAGTACGAGATGGCATATCGCATGCAAACCTCGGTTCCCGATTTGATGGACCTGTCCAATGAGAGCGAGGCAACCTACAAACTATACGGAGACGATTCAAAAAAGCCGGGAACCTTTGCTGCCAACTGTATTGTTGCGAGAAGATTGGCCGAACGCGGTGTTCCGTTCATTCAACTATTCCACCGGGGCTGGGACCAGCACGGCAACCTGCCCAAGGAACTCACCACAAACTGCAAGAGCGTGGATCAACCTGCCGTCGCCCTGGTCAAGGACTTGAAACAACGGGGCATGCTGGAGGACACGGTAGTGATCTTTGGCGGTGAGTTTGGAAGAACGATCTACAGCCAAGGCAAGCTGACCGAAACCAGCCACGGCCGTGATCACCATGGGCGATGTTTCAGTACGTGGGTCGCAGGCGGTGGATTCAAACAAGGATTTGATTACGGCAAAACCGACGATTACTCCTACAACATCCTCGAAAACCCAGTGCACATCAACGACTTCAACGCCACCATCCTGCACACGCTCGGAATCGACCACGAACGTTTCACCGTGAAGCATCAGGGACTTGATGCAAGGCTCACCGGCGTCGAATCACCCCGCGTTGTAAAGGAAATTCTGGCATGACCACCGCAAAGATCGGAATCGTTACCGTATCGGATCGCGCCAGTCGCGGCGAGTACGAAGACCTGGGCGGCCCAGCCATCGCCAGCTATCTCAACGAAGTGCTAACCAGCCCATGGGCCGCCGAAGCACGCGTGATCTCTGATGACCAG
>JBPCVE010000075.1:0-11577 GCA_051010795.1 Rubripirellula sp. | reverse complement strand
TGTCAGAATACCAAGCACGAAAAGAGCCAGCGGTGGGATTTGAACCCACAACCTCCGCATTACGAATGCGATGCTCTGCCAATTGAAGCTACGCTGGCCTTTGTTCGGGTGACACGTGAATCGATTGATACTCGTGTTTGAACGGAACTTTCCTCGCCGATTCCTGGACAAGGCAGCCTTCGAGCTGCATCAGGAATTCGAGTCTTTCCTGTACGCCCTTCAACCACCGTGCCAAAATTGCGAAACCGCCCGAAAAAATACGCTAAATCGCCAAATATCGTCAAGAGGCTGTTGCCAGAGATAAGCGATTTGGTGCAATCTTCCGCAAAAAAAATCAGTATCGGGCGACCAAACGAGCAATTCGGAGGCAAAAAAGACAAGGGTCTCGTTCCGTGGCACTTTCGCGCACGACTCTGACCGAGTCAAAGACATGCCGCGAACCCCTCCAGAGGAGGGGTTTCGGTTGTGGTTCTGTGGGTGATCAACGTCTATGGGACACCCTGACCTTTTGCATCAATTTACTTCTGAATCAGCTTGGCAGACTTGATCGTGACTGCCGTGACGGGAACATTTTGCATGGGTAGCCCAGGGCGATCTCCGCTCTCCTTGGTGGTGGTCTTCACCTTGGATACCGCATCTACAACTCCGAGGCCTTTGACAACACGTCCGAAGACAGCGTAGCCGGCATTTCTGCCGCTTTGGTTGAGGAACCCATTGTCTTTCGTGTTGATGAAAAATTGGCTGGTCGCGCTGTTGGGATCGTTCGTGCGGGCCATCGCGATGCTGTATTTCACGTTCTTCAGGCCATTTCCGCCTTCGTTGATGATGGGTGGCTTTGTCTTTTTCTCCTTCATTTCTGCGTCGAGCCCACCTCCCTGAATCATGAAGTCGGGGATGACGCGGTGGAAGATCGTGCCGTTGTAGTGTCCGCTTTTGACGTAACTGAGAAAGTTCGCAACCGTTTTAGGGGCTTTCTCTGCATCAAGTGCAATGATGATTTTTCCGGCTGAAGTGTCGAGTTCCACTTCGGGTGATTTGTTGTCAGCGGTGGTCTGAGCTGCCAAGGGGTGGCATGTCAGGAGGGACATGACTGCAGTCACGCAGATCGCCGCAGCGAAAATGCGAAAATTGGCTGTTGCGTTGACTTGTTTGCGATGAAAGTTGGACGATGGCATGCGCGGAGGGCTCCGAAATCTTAGGGGATTGAATTTACTAAGGAGGGGAATTGCAAGCGAGGCTTTGGAAGTAAAAAGTCTTTCAGAATGTTTGGACACTAACAAGTTGGCTTCAGCACTAGCCTAAGCGATCACGCGTCCAGTTGGTCCCGCTCTTGCAACAAAGTTGGGCGTTTTTGGCACCCGTTCTGATCAGCTCCCAGCTCAAGACTTATCCTGAATTCAAACAGATTCTCTCGAGTAGGTGTCACCTGATCGGTCAGAGGAGTCTAGCCGTTCGGTTGATTCGACCTGCCTTGTCTTTTCTGGGAATCGCCTTTCAGGCCGGCGTGGCTGACGTCACGATTCTACCGGCAGCAGTATTCTGTATTTTTTTGTGTTGCAGGAGAAGAGCAACTGCTCCTCCGCTGAGAATACATCCGTTTGCCGGATCGGGTTCGGGTCCCAGCACTTAAAATCCCCACCCAATGCCAGTTTTCAGTATTGCCAGTGACTGTTCACCTATCGAACAGATTCTTGGCTGAACAGGATATCCACGGCAGTTGGATGAGTGCCGGGAACTCTTCTCTTGTCTGCCGGAAAATCAGCATCGAGTTGTGTCTGTGTGATCAAATCGCACGCCACCTTGGGGGCACGTCTCAGGTTGAAACCAGTTCTGGCCCTCGGGTCGCGGCTCAATCCATGCCGTGGGACGAGGGGAATGTATGGTCGCGGGGCTACATAAAAGTGGGACTCATGTTCCGCAACTTGTTATCCTCAAGCTCTGATTGTTCTGTAAGCCTCCTCCAATTGACCGCGTGGTTCTTTGATGTCCGTTTCGCGAAGATTCCCATTTCTTCTGTTGGTTGCAGCACTGCTGAGTGGGCAGTTCGCCCGTTGCGACCATGCCGCAGCCAGGCAGCCAAATATTCTGTTTATCTATACCGACGATCAGTCACATCGCACCGTCAGTTGTTATGACGAAGCATTTGACTGGGTTCAGACTCCGAATATCGACCAGTTGGCCCGCGAAGGGGTTCGCTTTCGACGTGCCTATATCGGGGCATGGTGCATGCCATCACGAGCCACTTTGTTGACGGGGCATCATCAGCACGGAATCGAGTCGATGCGGATGGAGGGTGCCTACCCGGGGAGTGCTTATGATCCGGAGCAGTGTCGTTTCTGGCCGTCCGCTCTCAGGCAGAGCGGTTACTCAACCGCGCACATCGGCAAGTGGCATACCGGCGTCGACGCTGGGTTCGGAAGAGACTGGGACCATCAGAAGGTCTGGAATCGACCGCGTCATCCAGACAACGCACCCAACTATTATGACAATCAGTTGATCTCGACCGATGGTGGTGAACCGGTGATGGTCGAAGGTTACACGACGGATAACTACACTGACTGGGCCATCGATTTCATTGAGGGTGAATCGCGTGGCGACGAGAAACCATGGTATTTATGGTTATGTTACGGTGCGGTGCACGGCCCATTCACACCGGCTGAACGTCATCAGCAGGATTACGCAGGAATTGATGTGCCGGTTCCGTCGGACGTCTATCCGCCCCGTCCGGGTAAGCCAGCGTATGTCCAAAAGATGGAGTTCTGGGAGCCTGGTAAGAATGCGAAGCCTGTTGAGCGGAAGGTTCGTGACGCAAGCCCCGTGGGTATGAAAGATCGGCCGGGGCGTCCGCTTTCAGACTGGATCCGGCAATACCATCAAGGTGTCTTGGCTATTGATGAAAACGTAGGGCGATTGATGCAGGCGTTGCGTGAAACAGGCCAGCTTGAAAACACCCTCGTCGTTTTTACTTCTGATCAGGGGTTTGCTTGGGGGCAGCATGGAATGAAAAGTAAGGTTGCCCCTCATGATGCGGCCGTTGCAGCACCACTGATCATTCGCCCTGTCGGGGCTGCTTCATCAACTGACGCTCGGGGCGTGGTTGTCGACGCACCCGTCAGCGGCGTTGATTTGCCGCCCACGTTTTTTTCTCAAGCTGGAATCAAGCTTCCGTGGAAAATGCATGGGCGTGACTTGAGTCCCCTGCTGAAGGGTGCAAAGAGCAAGTGGTCACATCCCGCCATGCTGGTACACACGGCCAAGTTGTACGGTTCTGCAACCAACACGATTCCCGGAAAGGATGATGCAGCTTTGTATCATGGTCCCGGCATTCCGTGGTACGTGATGTTGGCTCGCGGTAATTACAAGTATGTACGTACGCTAGTCTCGGGCGAGACAGAAGAACTGTACGACATCTCCCGCGACCCTGCAGAGTTGATCAATCTTGCAGCTGAACCCAAGCATCAGCAGAGGTTGCGACAAATGCGACAAGAAGCTGTAGAAGAGCTGCGCAGGACAGATGCCGGATTTGTTGACGGCTTGCCTGCTGTTGCGGATCAGCCAGCGTTTGAGCCGCTTTCGAGTAAAGCTGATCCATGGCGTAAGCATGTGATCACGCGGGCCACAGGAAGCGTCAATTCCGCGGTGTCAGCTGACTTTGATGACGATGGGCATGTCGATGTGCTGTCATCCTATGATGGCAAGGTTGTCTTGCATCGAGGGCCAAATTGGGAGCCCTATCAACTGCATGCCTTTGGTCGAGATCATTCTCGCAATAAGCCGCGAGCTGATTGCATTCACAGTTGCCTGCTTGATGTGGACGGTGATGGCGATCTGGATTTTTGTGGTTCTAGCAACACTGTCTTCTGGCTTGAATGTCCTGATGATCCCTTTTCAGGAAAAGCGTGGACTTATCGCACCATTGATGATGAAATCCTCGGAACTCATTGTTTGATCACGGGAGATGTAAATCAGGACGGACGTCTTGACTTGATTGCAAATTCGGGGCGGGGGCCTGCCCAAACCAAAATCCCCAATTCACTGACTTGGCTTGAGGTTCCTAAAAGCCCGAAGGGCAAAGAACCATGGAAACGTCATGTGTTTGCCGATCGTGACGCACCTGGCGGAAACCACTACACGGGGATTGCCGACGTGAATGGTGATGGTCTGCCTGACATCTGTTGTGGAGCAAAAGGTGGTCCTGGTTTTGACGGTGGGGAATGGTTCGCTTGGTGGGAACAATTGCCTAATCAGGCCGAGCCATGGAAGAAGCATCTACTCGCCACGCGTCAGCCTGGGGCAACAAATATTCAGCCACGCGATGTCAATCGGGATGGGGAGATGGATTTTGTTGCTACCAGAGGGCATGGTCAGGGTGTACTTTGGTTTCGTGGGCCTGAGTTCACCATGGTTGAAATTGATACGCAAATTGTCGGGCCGCACTGTTTGGTGACAGTTGATCTCGATGACGACGGAGATCTCGATATTGCGACGTGTGGAAAGGAGCCTGACGGGGAAGCCGTTTGGTACGCGAACGATGGCAGGGGTAACTTTGTCCGCCGTGAGGTCGGCAGTAACCAGGGAGCATACGATATACGTGCCGTTGATATGGACGGTGATTACGATCTTGATTTGTTGATTGCGGGGCATTCCAGTAATAATATTGTCTGGTTCGAAAATCCTCTGCCCTGATGCCGCGCGGGCAGAGAACGCTCCAGTGTGTGCATTGGATTCTGTTTCGTTTTTGGAAGCCAAAAATTGCACTCGGTTTGAGTCGAGTATCATGGGGTGCGATGGCTCGGCTTTGTCGTAAGCCCTCTGTCTCCTGATGCTTTCCTGTTCCTGCCTGCCTTTGGGAAAAATTGATGTTCATGAGTGATCGTCGTCTGTTTGCTGTCTTGTCATGTTTGATTCTCGTGGTGGTTTGTTCTGCGAACGAAACGAAGCGTCCAAATTTCTTGTTCGTCCTTGTTGATGATCAATCTCCTTTTGATCTGAAAGTTTACAACCCGCGTTCAAGTCTTGATTCGCCTGTGATCGATCGGATCGCTTCTGAAGGCATGGTGTTTGATGGAGCGTACCACATGGGGTCGTGGTCTGGCGCAGTTTGCACGCCTTCACGCCACATGATCATGTCAGGCCGCACGGTGTGGCATTTGCCACGGCGGGGTTCACGCAATCGGGGAGCAGGCAGTAGGCAGACTCTGGCGCCGGCAGACCTTGCCAACAATACAATGGCTGCCGTTTTTGATCGTGCGGGGTATGACACCATGCGGACTTGTAAGAACGGCAATAGCTATGCGGCAGCAAATGCTAAATTCAAGGTCAGTCGCACTGCAACCAAGCGAGGTGGCACCAAGGAGACTGGGAGTGCATGGCATGCTGATCAGGTTTTGGATTATCTGGATGATCGTGAAAGTAAGGCTCCTTTTCTTATCTACCTTGGCTTTTCTCATCCGCACGATACACGTGATGGAACAGAGGATTTATTGGCTAAGTACGGGGCAGTGAATCATAGCGATCGCGGTTCGTTGCCACCTGCTAACTCCAAGCAGCCAACCTTGCCTGTTAACTATCTGCCTGCACATCCTTTTCACCATGGACATCCCAAATTGCGAGATGAGGTGAACGTCAGTGGGGTTTGGGAGCGGCGCGATCCTCGGACCATTCGGAATGAATTGGGACGGGAGTTTGCATGTGATGAAAATATAGATCGGCAAATTGGCCGCGTGTTGAAGCGTTTGGACATGCTGGGTGAACTCGAAAATACCTACGTGATCTACACTGCTGATCACGGCATGGCGATTGGCCGCCATGGTTTGCAGGGCAAGCAGAATCTTTACCAACATACTTGGCGTGTGCCTCTTATCGTCAAAGGTCCTGGGGTCAAGCCAGGCAGTCGTGTGGAAGGTAATGTCTACCTGCTAGATGTCCTGAGCACACTCTGTGATCTGGCCGATGTCCAGCCTCCGGTCACGAATGAGGGACAAAGCTTTCAGTCAGTTCTTGAGGGAGAGCGTGAGACGATTCGGGATGTTCTTTACGGTGTCTATTGTGGAGGCACAAAGCCGGGTATGCGTTGTGTCAAGAAAGGTGATTGGAAATTAATCAAATATGATGTGATGGAGGGCACGGTCCGAGAGACACAGTTGTTTAATTTGCGTGAGAATCCACACGAATTTCTGTCGGAACATCATGCAACAACTGTGACTGAATTGATGCAGGGCGTGCCCAAGGAGAATCATCGCAATCTCGCTAATGACCCCCGTTACGCCGCAAAACTGCAGGAATTGGAAGCTCTGTTGCTCTCAGAGCAACGCCGCCTTGATGACCCGTATCGCTTGTGGGATCAGCCTCAGGATTGAGGATCATGGTTTCACATTCAATGATGAAACGAATGAGGCACGCATGTACGTACAAACCCGGAGTATTTCCATGAACATTTCCGCTTGTGTTTTAGGTACCCTTCTCGCCTTGGCTTGTGGCGTGTGCTGGGCTGATCAACAGCCTGATGTGATCGAGCAAACGCGCGTGGCGACGCAGCCCAATTTGATTTTTATAATGGCCGACGACTTGGGCTACGGTGATGTGGGGTGCTTTGGCCAAAAAGTGATCGAAACTCCGCGGCTTGATCAGATGGCCAACGAGGGAATGAAGTTCACGCAGTTTTATGCGGGCAACACTGTCTGCGCTCCAAGTCGAAGCGTGCTGTTAACTGGGCAGCACATGGGGCACACGCATGTGCGAGGTAATACAAACAGTGACACCATGCTTGAGCAGTCTTTGCGTGCACAGGATGTGACCATTGCAGACGTTTTGAAGACGGTGGGATACACCAATGGTCTCGTTGGTAAGTGGGGCTTGGGTGAGTTGCATCAGCCAGGCTTCCCGCTTCGAAAAGGATTCGACCGCTTCTTTGGCTATCTGAACCAAGTTCACGCTCACAACTATTATCCCGAATTCGTTTGGGACAACGCAGACAAAAAAACGCTGGCAAATGTTGTTGAAGAGTCAGGTGGCTCTTACGGCGGGTTTCGTGGTGGTGCTGCAACCAAACGTGTCGACTATTCGCATGATTTGTTTGTCACTGAGGCTATCAAGTTCATCGATGGTAACCGGAAAGCCCCTTTTTTTCTCTATCTGCCTTTGACCATCCCTCACGCAAATAACGAAGGCACCAGGATGAATGGCAATGGCGCAGAGGTTCCCGACTATGGCATCTATGCGGCCAAGGATTGGCCAGAGCCTGACAAGGGACAGGCTGCGATGATCACTCGAATGGATCGTGACGTAGGCCGAATACTTGATCACTTGAAAACCGCAGGTATCGATGGAAATACGCTCGTATTATTTACGAGTGATAATGGTCCGCATAACGAAGCCGGCCATCAGCTAAACCGATTCAATCCATCGGGGCCCTTGCGAGGTACAAAGCGAGCGCTTTATGAGGGCGGGATACGAGTGCCGACCATCGCGTGGTGGCCCGGAACGGTGAAGGCTGGAACCACGACAGAACATGTGGGCTATTTTGGAGATTGGATGGCAACCGCTGCTGAATTAGCTGGTGCCTCATTGCCAGAAAATATCGATAGCATCAGTTTCGTGCCCACGTTGAAGGGAGAGCCACAGCAGCAGAAAAAGCATCAGTATTTGTACTGGGAGTTCTACGAGCAAGGCAGTCGCCAAGCCGTTCGGTTTGGTGATTGGAAGGCGATTCGCCAGCCCATGTTTAGCGGAACAATTGAACTGTATGACCTGAAGAATGACATCGGTGAGACGGAAAATGTAGCCAGTCAAAATCCTGAGCTCGTGGACGCTGCGGCCAGAATGATGAATGAAGCACATGCTCCCCACCCGGCTTGGAAAGTTCGCGGCAGGGCACGCCGGTGATCGTCCAGCAGCGAGTCGATCGTGGGCAATTGTTTCAGAGGTGTCGGGGTACTGGCTGTTTTGGGGTTGTAGTCCCTGTTGGTTTGGAGTGAAACGGTAAATGGCGAAGCAGGAACAGGATCGAGAAGATCTGCTGAGAGACGGAAAGCAGATGTTGCTGAGGGCTGAGTGCGTGATCGATGACGTTGTTGTGGTGATCGGTTTTCGATCACAGGGGCAAGTCAGTGTCTATGTCGGCCCAGATCCTGTTTTTCAATTCAATAGCTCGATGGAGTTGCGGCGAGTGTTTCTTAATGGCAAGCGGTATGCGGCAATTCAGGGTAGACTGTGTGAGTTAACGAGGTCGGAATCGAGCGACAGAGTGCGTTTTTCACCGCAGGCCACTCTCGCCAATGTTGAAGCTGAGATCATGGCGAATCTTGACTCTGAATTGGCTCGGATTCAAATAGCAATTGAGTCTCCAGAGACCCACTGGAGATTGGCGTGTGGCGAGTTTTTGGATTTTCAAAGTCAATTGTCAGAGTGGCTCGCAATTGTTCTCGATAGCGTGAAGATTGCTGAAACGCCCAATGTCTGATTCGTTCTTGATGTGCTTGTTGTCTTACCTATGTCGGAACAGCGTTTATGAGTGAAAGAGTAAAGATGAAGTCATTTGTTTTGATTGCTGTCGTTGTGTTGGGAGTCGTATTCACGCCCAGCCTGCGTGGTGCCGAGACCAGTGGTCGAAAGCCCAATATCATTTACGTGATGCTTGATGATGCTGGTTACGGTGATTTCAGCGCCTTCGGTTCGCCGCATGTCAAAACACCCAGTTTTGATCGTATCTGTTCCGAGGGAATGAAGTTTACAGATCATTATTCGGGTTCTGCCGTTTGCGCACCAACCCGATGCGTCTTAATGACTGGGTTACACACTGGGCATTGTCGACGTCGAGACAACACGGCAAAGGCACTGGTGAAAGAACTCAGTGCCAAGAATGGACGACCGCTCGTGTTCTTGGAAGATGCTGACGTCACGGTGGCTGAGTCGCTGCACAGTGCAGGTTACTACACCGCAGGTGTTGGTAAGTGGGGACTCGGGAATCCTGGGTCCACGGGAGTTCCAGAGAAACAGGGGTTTGATTACTGGTACGGGTATTTGGATCAGGTGCATGCTCATGATCACTTTCCCGATGAAATTTGGGATGGCGGCAAGATGGTTTCACTACCCGGAAACAAAGGTGGAAAAAAAGAGACCTATATTCCCTATGAGCAAGAAGCAAAAGCTCTACAGTTGATACGCGAACACCAGAACGAACCCTTCTTTCTTTACCTTGCTGTCACTCCGCCACACGGTGCTTATATCATCCCCACTGATGACCCTGCCTTTGCCATGTACGAAGGGATTCCAGGAGGCACTCAAGTGCAGCACTATGCAGCGATGGTAACCCGAACGGATCAGACCATTGGCAAAGTGATGGATTTATTGCAGGAGTTGGGGATTGATGATGAAACGATTGTTTTCTACACATCTGACAATGGCCCCAACCCGCCGTTTGCCAAGGCAATTGAGAGCGCCGGCGGATTGCGAGGAGTAAAACGAATGCTCTATGAGGGAGGCATTCGTGCGGCCATGGGAGTCAGGTGGCCAGGGCATGTTCCAGCGGGCACGGAAAGTGATTTCGTTTGGGATATGCGAGATGTTTTCCCAACGCTTTGTGATTTGGCTGGTGCAGAAATTCTCTCCCATCTTGATGGGATGTCTGTTGTGCCAACTTTGATGGGCAAGACACAACGACCCCGGCAGATGCACTACTGGGAAATACACTCGCCGTTTCAGCAGGCTGTCAGGTTTGGTGACTGGAAAGCGATTCGATTCGGGACAGAAGAGCCGCTGGAGTTGTATGATTTGAAAAAGGATCGGAGTGAAAAGCAAAACGTTGCGCAAAGTAATCCTGCTACGGTCCAGAAAATTGAGGCGTTTCTGGCTTCGGCCCGAACCGATTCCCCCTACTTCCCTGCCAAAGCCAAGCGTGTCGTCCGACGAAAAAAGAAGAACAAGTAGTTTTCCCCACGTTTTTGTTTCCATCTGATTTAAGAGCCGAGTTTAAATGCTTGTACGTTTGCTACTTGTTGCCGTGTTGGTTTTTTTTCACATCCTCGTCGTGGTACACAGCAGGCTCGCCAATGCTGCGGAGGTGAGTCGCCCGAATATTGTGGTGATCATGCCCGACGATCAAGGGTATGGCGATCACGGAGTTACTGGTAATTCAGTCATTCGTACACCGAACATTGATGCTTTGGCTCAGGGTAGTGCATCCATGTCAGACTTTTATGTTTGTCCAGTGTGCTCGCCAACTCGTGCGTCTTTGATGACCGGAAGGTACCACTATCGAACACGTGTTGTAGATACCTTCAAGGGGCGATCAATGATGGAGCCCGAGGAGGTAACTGTTGCGGAGGTCCTGCAGGACTCCGGTTATGCCACAGGAATATTTGGTAAGTGGCATCTGGGTGACAATTATCCGTTGCGACCTGATGATCAGGGTTTCGATGAGTCTTACATCCATCGAGGTGGCGGTTTGGCCCAACCATCAGAACCGATTGAGAATAACAAGCGATATACCAATCCAATTCTCTTTGAAAACGGAAAGCAAGTCGAAACCGAAGGCTACTGCACTGATCTGTATTTTGATGCAGCAATCCGGTTCATTGATCGTTGCAAGCAGAACGGGAAGCCGTTCTTTGTTTACTTGCCGACGAACGCACCGCATGGGCCCTATCATGATGTGCCGGAAGAACTTTATGAGTATTACAAGACCGTTGATCTGAAATCCATCATGGTGGGCAAGAAGGGAAACGTTGATCAGTTGGCAAGGATTGCGGCAATGATCGAGAACGTAGACCAGAACATCGGGAAGTTGGACCAGCACCTGAAGGAACAGGGACTGTTTGATAATACGATGGTTGTCTATCTCGTTGACAATGGTCCCAACTCAATGCGTTTTGCTGGTCCATTCCGAGGTATGAAAGCGACGGTACATGAAGGTGGTATTCGCAGTCCGTTCTTTGTGCGATGGCCTGATCGATTACGTCCGGGAACTGTCAGTGATCGAATCGCAGCGCATATCGATTTGTTGCCTACGATCGCTGAGGCAGCCGGGGTCAATGTTCCTGCACGTGCAAATGTGGACGGTCGCAGTCTGCTGCCGTTGTTGGAAGGCAAAAGTCCTGACTGGCCAGATCGCCACCTTGTACTGCAGGTACACCGTGGTGACCAACCCGTTCGCTATCACCATATGGCCGTGAGAAATCAAAGGTGGAAATTGGTGCATCCAAGCGGATTTGGCAAGGAAGAAATGCCTGAAGGAGTTCCGTTTGAGCTTTACGATATGGCGTCTGACCAGGGAGAGAAAGTCAACTTGGCTGAGGCAAAACCCAATGTATTTAAAAAGATGCTGAAGGTTTACGATGCTTGGTTCGACGATGTCTCGACTACCCGAACTGACAATTATGCTCCGCCGCGAATGGTGATCGGCTCTGACAATGAATTAGTGAGTGCATTGACACTGCAGGATTGGCGGGTCAGCGATTCAGTGGGGTGGGGGGTGTCCGGCGTCTGGTTGGTTCACGTGGAGCGTCCAGCGACGTTTGATGCCGAGTTGGTATATAGTCAGCCTGTTGGTCCCATGGAACTGAGCTTGTCGATCGGCAG
>JBPCVE010000074.1:0-6613 GCA_051010795.1 Rubripirellula sp. | reverse complement strand
TGGGTCGGATTTGCATGCAATTTTTCGGACGAATGCTGCACCCATTCGGTTGCAGCGGTCCACGTTTTTACACGACCACGAATTTTTTCTGGCCTTAAGTTGTTCCAGATAAACAACTTAGGAGGATTTGGCCTTGTCCGTTGAGAGCTTGAAGGTCGAGGCAAAGGAAGTGAGTAGCAATCACAGTTGACCCATTTTCCCTAAACGCGTAACTTTAGCTACTGAAACAAGTTAGGGCCGGTGCGCGCGACGCGGATTTTGGGCGTGAAGACCGAGGTGAATAGGTATTGCCTCTCATCCACATTTTGATGGGAGCGGAACCTTAGTCGCTTCGCGTTCAGATCTCCGAGCCGGGCAGGACGCTCCTTGGTCTGAAAAGGGAATGTCCGACTTGTGTCACGTGTCTGTTGTGGTAGACGCCGCGTCCTGAGCAACTGCGGTGTATTTGAGCCTCGCGTGCTCAGCCGAAGCAATCAATCCAATTCGATCTCAACCGGTCTTTGCGACCATTCATTTAACCAAAACGATATGTCTGTTCTTGAAAAAATCTGGGACCTGCTGGGTGTTCTGTTCGGTGGGCTATTTGCCGTCGTCGAACGGACTGTGACAGCAGTGTTCGGCTCGGCCAACGATCGTCAGGTCGAAAAATTCAAGTCTCGAACTGAAGAGATTGGCGAATTGGAGTCCAAGTATGCTGCGATGACTGACGAAGACCTTCGTGGTCAGACAGATGTGTTGCGTAAACGCTTGCGCGAAGGCGAAACCTTGGAAGAGATCTTGCCTGATGCGTTTGCGGTTTGCCGTGAAGGTGGCAAGCGTTTTTTGAGCATGCGTCATTACGATGTGCAGTTGATTGGTGGCATGGTGTTGCACTCCGGTGGCATCGCCGAAATGGTGACGGGAGAAGGAAAGACCTTGGTGGCGACTTTGCCGGCTTACCTCAATGCGTTGGAGGGTAAGGGCGTGCATGTTGTGACGGTGAATGATTACTTGGCACGTCGTGATATGGAGTGGATGGCGCCGCTGTACATGAATCTCGGTCTGACGGTCAACGCAATTCAGTCAGGCATGTCCACGGCAGAGAAGCAGGCTGCCTACATGTGTGATATCACTTACGGAACCAACAACGAGTTCGGCTTTGATTACCTTCGTGACAACATGCGGCCTGCTTCCAAAGGCGATGATCGTTATTCACGAGACGCGCAGCAGTGTCAGGGTGGCTTGAACTATGCCATTATTGACGAGGTTGACAACATTCTTATCGATGAAGCACGAACGCCCCTGATCATCAGTGGACCCGCTGATTTGGACATGGGCCGGTATCAGGAAGCCAACCGTGTTGCAGGACAGCTTGTCAAAGAAAATCACTTTACCGTTGATGAGAAACAGCACAACGTTGCGCTTACCGATGAAGGGGTGCGTGAAGCTGAAAAGTTGGCAGGCGTTGAGAGTTTCTACACCGCCGGAAATATGGAATGGCCACACCTGATCGACAATTCGCTCAAGGCTCATTTCCTTTACAAACGTGATGTCAATTACGTTGTCAAAGATCGACAGGTTGTGATTGTTGACGAATTTACTGGTCGTTTGATGGAAGGTCGGCAGTGGAGTGATGGCTTGCATCAGGCCGTCGAAGCAAAAGAAGGCGTTCCGATCAAACAGGAGACGCAAACGTTCGCTACCGCGTCGTTGCAGAATATCTTCAAAATGTATTCCAAGCTGTCAGGCATGACCGGAACAGCGATGACCGAGGCGACCGAGTTCTTCAAAATATACGGTCTTGATGTGGTGGCGATTCCGACGAATCGTGAGCTTGAGCGTCTTGAGTTCGCTGACAAGATTTATATGACCGAGGAGTATAAATTCAAAGCTCTTGCAAGAGATGTGGAGCGTGCTCACAAGTGGGATGTTCTGATTCACAATCGAACTGATGTGCAAGATCATAGTGAGCAATACAGTAAATCACCGGAAAGTTGGGGACTGATCAAAGAAGAGACAGACGAATACATCGATCTCGTTCTGAAAAATGAGAAAAAGCCAACACGTTTTCAGAAAAGCGATGTCTTGGCAGTTGAACCCAAAGGACGGCCGGTTCTGATTGGTACGGTCAGCATTGAAAAGAGCGAGCGTTTGGCTGCACTTCTGGAACGACGTGGAATTAAGCACGATGTCTTGAACGCAAAACAGCATGGTCGCGAAGCAGATATCGTTGCTCAGGCGGGTAGGCTCAATGCGGTGACGATTGCAACCAACATGGCGGGGCGTGGTACCGATATCATCCTCGGTGGTAATCCCGAGACCATGGCGTGGGCGCAATTGCAGCACGAATATCCCACAAGACTTGAAGTGCCCGATGATGTTTGGAATGCACTCGTAAAAGAGATTGACGATAGAGAAAAAATGAGCGAGGAGGGCCAAGTCGTTCGCGAAATTGGTGGCCTTTATGTGCTCGGTACCGAGCGACATGAATCACGACGAATTGACCTTCAGCTTCGCGGTCGCTGTGGTCGTCAGGGCGATCCGGGATCCAGCAGATTTATTCTCTCGCTGGAAGATGATTTGATGCGGATCTTCGCTGGTGATTTTGTCAAAACCATGATGAGCAAACTGGGGATGGGCGAGTCCGAGCCGATTGAGTCCAAGTTGGTCTCGCGTCGATTGGAAGCTGCTCAGAAGAAGGTCGAAGAACGAAACTACGAAATCCGAAAAAGCCTGCTTGATTATGACGAAGTCATGGATGAGCAGCGAAAACGTGTCTACCGGTATCGCCAAAATTTGCTCGATGGGCATAGCTCGCGAAACATGGTGCTCGATCTGGTTGAGGGGCAAATCAGTAAATTTGTCGAGACCTTCCTGGATTCCAATTATGGAGTTGAGTCATTTGCTGCGTACGCTGGTGGGCAACTTGATTGTCAGTTGGAACCACGTGACTTCTTGAATATGGATTTCAAGATGGCCAGCAGTTATACGCACGATCAAGCTGAAAGGCAAGTTGAAGTCACTGCGGCCGAGATTGTCGAAGAGAATCTTCCGGAGGAGATGGAGGATGAATGGAACTGGAAAGCATTGGTGACTTGGGCAAACACAACACAGGGTGGTAATTACCAAGAGCATCAATTGAAACGCATGGAACGCGATGAACTGATCGATGAATTGATCAAACGCGCCCAGACCCGAATTGCCGGAATCGATATCAGCGAAGGGGCCCCGATGCTCGATGCTGACTTTGGACTTCGTACCCTTGGAGCTTGGATGAGGCACAAGTTTGGTATCGAAACCACGCTCGATGAATTTCGTGATGTAGAAGATCGACGCAGCGTTGCTGATGAATTATTCCGGCGAGCTGAGGAGGCTTACAATTCAAAGGAAGCAGAGTATCCCGTGTTGACCGGTTTGTCCCGGTTTACCGAGAAACAAGGTTCTCAAGTTTCCCTCGATCGTGACGGGCTGGTTGAATGGGTCTCCCGCCGTTTTCATGTGGATCTGAATACAGACGAAGTTCGCCTGAATCGTGACGAACTCAAATCACAGTTGATCGAATATAGTCGGCAGACGGGTGGAGATGCCGAGCGACAGTCCCAAACTGCTGAAAGCAAAGTCAGCGACTTGTTTGGTTCAGCCAGCGAAGAAACCACAGCTGCTGTGGCCAGTGGAGGAAATGGAAGCCTCGACGTACTCACGGCGTGGCTGGCGGGTGAGTTGGATTATCATGTCGCCAAAGAGGACCTGTCCAGAATGAACCGTGGGGAATTGGCCCTCACGGTGGGTGGGGCTGTGGATGATCGGTTCCATCCAGAAATGAGGCGAATGGAACGCCAGGTCCTGCTGCAGATTGTCGACGACGCTTGGAAAAATCATCTCCTGACCATGGACCATCTGCGGAGCAGTGTGGGGCTGAAGGGGTACGCTCAGATGGACCCCAAGGTGGAGTACAAACGTGAGGGAATGCGTCTGTTTGAATCGATGTGGGAATCGATCGGTGAACGTGTGACTGACCTGATCTTTCGGATGGAGTCCTCGCTCAATGAAGATTTTATTCGCAGTACCTGGGTCGAGGGGCAAGCAAGACATGATGATGCTTCGGCAGCCTCTGCTGGGACTGGTGCTGCTGATGAAAATACAGCTGGACAACAGGCTGCTGAAGCAAGCAATCAGACGGAACAGGCCAAGGCTGAACCGATTCGCAACAAAGGGCCGCGTGTGGGACGCAATGATCCCTGCCCCTGTGGAAGTGGAAAAAAATATAAAGCCTGCCATATGCGAATGCAGGCCTAGCGAGAGATCGCGATCGAGGTAAGCGACGGAAAGGAATTCGATGTTGGCAAATCTGCTCTATACGACGGCACTCATGCTGCTCTCGCCAGTCATCCTGTATCGGATGGTTCGCCACGGACGGTATCGGAGAGGAGTGCGTCAGAAATTGTGGGGATTGTCCCGAACTGAGGCCAAGACCATCACGCGTGGAAGACGATGTGTATGGGTTCATGCCGTGAGCGTGGGTGAAGTCAATCTACTGCCCCGTTTGATCAGCGAACTGGAACGTACTACGACGTTCCCGATTGTTGTCAGTACCTCGACTGACACTGGTTATGATTTGGCGGTACAGCATTTTGGAAGCCAGCGTGTGTTTTTCTGTCCTCTCGACTTCACCTGGGCCGTGCGACGGACACTGCGCTCCCTCGATCCCGTCCAGCTTGTGCTGGCTGAATTGGAACTTTGGCCAAACCTCATCCGGATCGCTGCCAATCAAGGATGCCCTGCTGTCATCGTTAATGGGCGTTTGAGCGAACGCAGTTGCGCGGGATATCAAAAATTCCGAAGATCGACACAGCCGATCTTCCGACGCCTTCACTGGGTGGCCTGCCAAGATGAGACCTCACGCAGCAATTTTGCGGCGTGCGGCACCGATCCGGAACGCCTCGAAGTGACCGGCTCACTTAAGTTTGATGATGCACCCGAAGATCGTGAAGTACCGGATGTAACCCAGAGAAAAGTTTGGGCAGGGGTCGAATCATCTCACCAGGTATGGGTGGTCGGTAGCACGCAGGAGGGTGAAGAGCAGATGGCGATCGCTGCATTTTTGGAATTGCGGTCCCGTCATCCACAGCTCAGGCTTGCCTTGGTGCCTCGGCATAAAGAAAGGTTTGACCGAGTAGCGGAACTCGTGACCGACGCAGGCTTGGAACTACGCAGGCGATCCGAAGCACAGCGGCCAGATTCAGGAACTTGGCGGTCCGGTGAGGTCATTCTGATTGACACCATCGGTGAGCTGAGGCACTGGTGGGGTGTCGCTGATATCGCCACAGTGGGCGGAAGTTTTGGTGACAGGGGCGGACAAAATATGTTGGAACCGGCAGGGTATGGTTGCGCTGTTTCGTTCGGACCCAATACCCGGAATTTCAAAGAAATTGCCGGCCGTTTGATTGAGGCCCATGCGGCGAAACGGTTGCAGAACAGAGTGGAACTGATTGGCTTTGTCGATCGTTGTATTCTTGAACCCGCCTTCGCAGCATCCCTGGGTAAGGCGGCCCAGCAATTGGTTCAGCGGCACCGGGGCGCGGTAACGCGAACCGTCGAGACACTGCAGCGCGAGCTGCATCCGCTGGAAAGTAATGCTCTGGGTGAGGCAAAGCATGATCGGTCATCCCTGCATGAGAGCAGAAAGGTTGCTTGAGCAGTTGATCCAATGAAGAACTGTGTCTTCTTTCACACGCACGGCTTGATTCGCAGGCAAGATGCGATATCCCATCTGTTTGCTGGCATGGGACTGCTTTTCATCGCTCCATGATCTCTTGGTGACTTGGCATGGTGGTGACTTGGCATTGCTTTGGTATTGATAATGAAGTTGCCTCAGCGCTGTGGGTGCCCTCTGTGAAGGGGAGGAGCTAATACCACATGGAGTCACCGTATTAGACATCGGTCCGTCACACGCACTGATTCATTGCCGGCTTGCTGCAAGTGAATGCCTGCTGAAAGGGAAAATGTCGCGTCGGTGAACGCGCATAAAAACGGGGCAGGATCCCGAAGGAACCTGCCCCTGTCGGAGCGGCGGAGCGTTTCGCCGAAATCCGATTTTTAAGACTTTAGGATGGTTTGGGTCACTCAACCTCTGGGCGCTGCCGCTCTCCGCCACCACGTCCGCCTTGCTCTTTGCCACCACGTCCGCCTTGCTCTCCGCCACCACGTCCGCCGCGACCGCCTTGCTCTCCGCCACCACGTCCGCCGCGACCGCCTTGCTCTCCGCCACCACGTCCGCCGAATCCACCGCGACCGCCTTGACCACCACGACCAAACGCACCTTCGGGCATCTCAAACTTCTTACCTTTCATCTCTTCAAACTTCTTCTTCTGTTCGCTGGTCAATACAGCCAGCACGTCACCTTCCATGTCGTTTCTCATTTCTTCGATTTTTTCCCGCATACCCTCGCGGCCTCCACCACCAGTGAACAGCTCACGCATTCCTTCTCGCATCTTCTCCATCATGCCGGCTTGAACTTCTTCCAGCTCTTTCTTTTGAGCTTCGGTAATCTTCAGCTCCTTTGCGACATCTTCATTACGCAGGGCAGCAATGCCTTGCAGCTGAATGTTGATTTCCTGCAGTCGCTCTAGCTGCT
>JBPCVE010000073.1:0-7808 GCA_051010795.1 Rubripirellula sp. | reverse complement strand
TGATTCAACGATGCCCCGACACTCAAGGGTATCAATGGATTAACGCTCGATGAGGACGCCGCTGAACAGACCGTGAACCTTGCCGGAGTTACTGCTGCGGTGGGGAAACTCAATCTCTCAAGGCGACAGCTTTCGATGACAACACAGACCTGATTCGTGTCCCGCTGAACGTGAAGCGATCAGTAGCGAGCAACGCACATAAATGTGCGTTGCATCCAAGCTCAGCAACCTCAGAAACAGACTTGAACGTTAAAACGCAGGTGTTGCAAACAGGCCAGAGGCTGATTGTTACCAAGATGATTCATCGATCGAGATTTCAAACACCGGACCACGTCTAGCAAAGCACCGTAAAGGCCTCTCAAGTTTTCAGAGAGAGTGGATTCCCAGCGGTCAGGTGTGGTAAATGGATAGAAGAATTGGTCTTTTTAGCACCGGCGGTTATCTGAGCGAGGGGTTCCTGATTGGCAACAAGCCATTGCTGTATTGCAGGAAATTCACCAGCAGTCCAAGGTCAAGTCCCAGCCTCATCGAGCGACTTTCGATTTACAGAGCCAGGATCAAGTTTTTCAAAAAAAGGGCCCGTTGGGGAGAGGGACGCGTCCGTGCACGAGTGCCTGCCATGCCAAAGCCCATTCCGCTGGACTATCTCGGGGCCCCATTGCCCGCATGACATCAACGCATGCATTCTCTTGGATGTCAATATTTGCAAGCCCGTGATCGTTAAATGCTCGGACATTACTAATCGAACCATCCTCACGAACGTACTTGGGATCAGCAAGCACTGTTGTCTCAACAGCGAGAGTGGGTGCTGACAGATTCCCGGTACTTCCTGCATCCTGCGCAAATCGCCAAAAAATAACGCAGCCAAAAAAGAGGACAAATCAGACAATCGGAATCCGCAATAAACGGATGAGGGAGCTGGAACGATTCTGCATTTGATTGCTCGGGTTGCGACACGTGAACTGATTCTAAGAAATCAGCGCTTCAATATTTTGCACTCTCTCGTTACACGTTGGTGTTCGTTTCAAATCCGCCACACTTGGTTGAAGAATAAAACCGAGCACCTCACAACTTCCTTCACCATCAGCGCACACATTGCGTCCAACACTTGCTTCAACTTACCGCCCTTGGTTCCTATAAAGTCCAACCCATCTGAAAAACGGGGGAATTTTGCACCTCTCGCCCCGCGGCATTATCCAATCCCTGCTGGGCTGACGAATTCGGACCATCTCGCCGGTGGAGTAAAAATGTGACAGGCTTACTATATCCAGTCTGCATTGAGTAGCTTGCTCAGCCAACATCCTTGCTCAGCCAATTTCCTTGCTCAGCCAATTTCCTTGCTCAGCCAATTTCCTTGCTCAGCCAATTTCCTTGCTCAGCCAATTTCAAGGAACGGCTATAAGATTCCAATCTCCTTCTTTTTCGTCCCCTTCTTCCCGTGAGAGTCCTCGTTCCTCGACCAGGAGAATCCCCCCAGCCTCATACATCTCAACCCAGAGGAAGGAATCGGATGTCCCATCAACCATGCTCTACGAGATCTCTCGCTGAAAAGTGTAGAATGAGGCAGTAGCTAGTGTGGCTGAGCGTACTACGAGATGGAAAGAAACGGAACGAGCGAACAATGACATCCATCTTGCATGCACGCGTCTGGGTCCAAGTCGTTCTTTTTATTCAGATGGCGTCGTGCTGTGTCTTATCGCAAGCCGGCGACTGGCCGATGTGGCGGTATGATGCATCGCGTTCAAATGCATCACCGGATGCGTTACCAGACAATCTGCATTTACAATGGGTCCGAACACTACCGACGCCACGACCGGCTTGGCCGGCCTCGCAAACAAAGCTTCAGTTTGACGCTGTTTACCAACCGATTGTTGTTGGCAAGCTGATGATCGTTGGTTCTACCACGAACGATTCCATCACGGCTTTCGACACTGAAACAGGGGCAGAGGTTTGGCAATTCTACACCGATGGTCCGGTTCGCTTCGCACCCGCCGCATATCGTGACAACATCTATGCTGCAAGTGACGACGGCAATCTGTATTGCCTCAAAGCTGCGACCGGAAAACTGATTTGGAACATCGCGGGCGGTCCGTACCGACGTCGCATCATTGGGAACGATCGCGTGATTTCGACTTGGCCCATTCGCGGCGGTCCGGTCATTGTTGACGATACGGTGTACTTCACCGCCAGCATTTGGCCATTCATGGGCATCTTTGTACACGCGGTCGATGCCAAGACTGGTGAATCGATTTGGCTGAATAGCGAAACAGGGTCGCGGTGGGTAACACATCCTCACGGAGCCCCGTCGTTTGGCTCGATCGTGCCGCAGGGCTATCTCGCAGCGACCGGTGACCGGCTGATTGTTCCGGGAGGCCGCTCACTGCCGGGCGTATTCGACCGAAACACTGGCGAGATGCAACGTTTTGAGTTTGGTGGCAAAGGTGATGGCGGCTGGAGTGTGGTTACCAATAACGACACGTACGTTGTCCAAAACAAACTATTTACCATGTCCAAGGGTGAGCCAGTCAGTTCCGTGCCGACTTCGGTTCTAACAGCTGACCTGCTGCTCGGAGGATCAAAAGCACATCGGATTAAAAACGCAATCAAGTTGGTTGAGACTGTCGATCGCAAAGGCAAGAAAACTGAAGAGCTGCAATTCAAGCCCAAAGAATCTTTTCCAGTCTGCGACCCCGATTTATCCCTGTTCATTCTCGCTGGAAACCAGGCCTTTGCCGGTCGCGATGGCTTGGTTGCGAGTTTCGACATTGAGACTGCAGCGAACAACGAGAAGGTCGCACCGCCAAGCTGGTCCACCGAAATTGACGGCACACCGGTCGCAATGCTGGCTGGTGACGACAAACTATTTGTCGTCACCGAAGAGGCAAAAATCTTTTGCTTTGGCGCGAAGAAAGTGTTAGCAAAGCAGCATGACCTTCGGCCCATGAAGCCCCTAGCCCGCCATCGTTCAGAGTTTGCAGAGGCCATTCTTGCTGACGAAAGATCCGCCCCAGGTTACGCGGTCGCGCTTGGCATTGGCTCTGGCGACCTGATCGACGAAGTTCTGGCAACCAGCCAGTTGGACATCATCGTGATTGATCCCGACTCCTCGAAGGTCGAGCGACTGAGGCGGGCAATGAATGATCGCGGCGTCTACGGGACTCGTATTGTTGCGTATGCGGGTGATCCATCATCGTTCGACCTCCCTCCTTACCTAGCCAACGTGATATTCGGTGACACACTTCAAGATGTCCCCCCCGCGGGAATCGTTCAGCTAGGGCGTAAAATCTTCGAATCGTTGCGTCCCTACGGCGGGACACTTTGCCTGCGGCTGTCCGATACGCAGCACAAGGCACTCCAAGACGCCATCGGTGAGAACAAGTTTGCCAATTCCAAGCTCAGCCGTGATGGTAAATTCTCGTCACTTCGTCGAGTTGGTTCACTGCCAGGGGCGGGCACTTGGACGCATCAGTATGCGGACGCGGCCAACAGTGTTGTATCGCAGGACACGCTGGTAAAAGCACCGCTTGGCTTGCTTTGGTTCGGCGGCCCACCCAACGACAAAGTCCTTCCGCGTCACGGGCACGGCCCGTCACCGCAGGTCGCCGGTGGACGTTTGGTCATTGAGGGTGCAGACATGCTCCGCTCGGTCGATGTGTACACTGGTCGCGTGTTTTGGGAACGTGAACTGCCAAGACTAGGAGAGTACTACGACACGACGCGGCACTTCCCAGGCGCAGGAGAGATCGGCAGCAACTATGTCACATTGCCTGATTCAATTTATGCTGTCTATCGCAAAGAGCTACTGCAACTCGATGCAGGAACGGGCAAAACCTTGCGACGATTTACTTTCGAGCAAGGCAGCGATTCACCACCAGCGAGCTGGGGATTCTTGGCGGCCGAAGGCGATTTCCTCATTGCCACTTCAAGCCCCGTCGAGATCCGTGGCGAAGATGCAACCGCGCAAACACCACCCGAGCCTGCCAATAAAAAATCAAAGATACCGGACGACATGACTCCTGTGATCGCGTCGGGCGACGAGTGGATCTACTTGGCAGGTCAGGATCCGGCTAAGAACTGGACCGCAGTTGATTTCAATCCTGGCGATGACTGGACTAGCGGGGCAACGGGCTTTGGATACGGCGACGACGATGATCGCACCAAATTGACAGGAATGAAAGGTAAATACTCGCGAGTCTATGCCCGGCGGAAATTCCTTAGCAGCGATCTTAAAGAAGCACGCAAGGTCGTGCTGTCAGTAAACTACGACGACGCTTTTATCGCCTATTTGAACGGCAGGGAAATCGTCCGTAAAGGTATCAAGGTCGGCAACGGCTCTGATGCGTCGGGCATCACTGGCCATGAAGCGAAGGGTTTTGAATCGTTCGAGGTGAAAGATTTCGCCAAGCTGCTGAAGTCTGGCAAAAACGTTTTGGCTATCGAAGGTCATAACGCTAAACCAACGAGCAGCGACTTCACACTCGATCCACAGTTGTTGGTTGATAAAATCGCAAAGAAGCAATCGCAGCCCACTCAAAATTCTGGCAAGAACACCGCTCAGCAGGCTGACCCCCAACCCAAAGGCGGTCGCTTGGTGGACATACTGACTGCGACAGACTATGCGTCCTCCAGTCGGCAGCTTGTGGTCATGAACCGCCATGATGGTCGAGTACTCTGGCGGCGCGAGGCGGCATACAGCTTCCGGCACAACGCCATTGTTGTGGCAGACGATCGAATTTACTGCATCGACAGCATGTCCGAGCAGCAACGTCAAACCTTGAGTCGCCGCGGAATCAAATCAGACGAAAAGCCTCGACTGTTGGCACTCGATGCCTCGACAGGGACGGAGTTGTGGTTCAAGGATGAGGACGTGTTCGGAACCTTTTTGAATTACTCGCACGATCACGACGTGCTACTACAAGCTGGCAGCTCCTATCGCGATCGCGCCAAAGACGAAGCGGGCAAAGGGATGGTTGCCTATCGCGCCAGTGATGGCAAAGTGTTATGGAAAGACCTTTCGAAGGAATACGACGGGCCTTGTTTGCTGCTGCGCGACAAGATCATCACCAACGGCGGTGGAGGCTACGAACTTGATCTGCTCACGGGGATAAAGACTGGCTGGAATTACAAACGAATGTACGGCTGCAACACGGCCGTTGGAAGCCAGAACTTGCTAACGTTTCGCAGCGGTGCGGCCGGATTTTGCGATCTCGCGAATGACAGCGGAACTGGCAACATAGGAGGCTTTCGTTCCAGTTGCACAGCGAACTTGATTGTCGCCGACGGGGTGTTAAATGCGCCCGACTACACGCGAACGTGCTCGTGCGCCTATCAGAACCAATCGTCCCTTGCCTTAATTTACATGCCCAACGCTGAACAATGGATGTTCAGCAACCTGACGTCCCCACCCAACGAATTTGCCGTGAATCTTGGCGCCCCAGGTGATCGCCGAGGGCCAAATGGCATGATGTGGTTTGACCAACCGAGTGTTGGCGGAAACTCGCCCAAGTTGCCGGTCAAAATTGAAGGCAAGTCACTTCGATCTGTTCGGCATCACATGTCAAGAATCGAGAACGGTGACGAAGCACTACCTTGGGTAACGTCTTCGGCGGTTGTTGGAATCAAGAACCTAAGGCAAGAGACACCCGATGGTAAGCAATTTACGGTCCGTTTACATTTTGCCGAACTGGAAGGACTTGAGCCAGGCGAACGCGTTTTTGATGTTTCGATCCAAGGTAAACGTTTGCTCAAGAGCTTCGATATCGCGGGAGAAACAGGCGGTGCTATGCGCGGCACGGTGAAGGAGTTTGGCGGCATTACCACGGACGGGACACTTGACTTATCGTTTTCAAACGAAATTGGTGAAGCATGCTTGTCAGGAGTTCAGGTGATCATTGAATAGATAACCGAGCGGCTCACTACTTGCGGAACGAAGGATTGAATCAGGCGAATCCCCAACCGTGGGACAAAAATCCTCGCGAAAACCAAAACAGCAGCGTCCGCCCAGAAAGGAACAAAGCCTGAAAATCCGACAATATTTACAATCAGTAAGTGCAGCTCAGGAAAAACATAAAATTACCTCTCCCCAAAGAAAGATTAAGCAGCGGGATTGCGATTGCCTGCGTACTCGGAGCGTCGTTAGCGTCTTGGGTTTTGACCGCAGGTATCGAGGTGGTCATTGGGCTCCGACGAAGTAGGTCAGAAACACGATCTACTTTTCCGTCCCCTTTCGGTCGAGTGCTTCTCCCGAAAAGCGCGTAGAGCTTGATCAAGCCCGGAACGAATTCCAAGTCACCGTAACTGAGTTGGGGGAACCCTTGACCGAGGAGCTTCAACAGTGATCAGTCATCTGCGGTCGGTAATCAGGCTTCGCTCATAACCGGTTGGTGCTCAGTGATCAAGAAAAAGATCCGTGAACGATGGCGATGAGCCGAATCTTTCGGTGCTCGTATCGACCACCTCTCGTAAAGGCTACTCGTTGTCGGCTACGACGCACCGAACCTAGTCCTTAACCGGCTCAGAAACCGAGCTCCAACCCTACCTCGATGGACCGCCGCCGTCCTATGCACCCCTGAGTTCTCGCAGGAACGGTCGTAAGCGCTTGCGAGACTCCAAGCGCGCCCGAAAAACGGGAGCCAGCAGATAACGTGCACAACCGGGCTTGCGTTGGATCTGATCCGGAATTTCCCGATGAAGCAGGGCAGTGTCGCACGCGGATCATCTCGCAAACGGTCGATCGCTGACGCGTTTGCCCGAGAATCTCGGCAGCGGCTAGTTGCTTCCAAGGAGAAATTGCCTTGCTACGGCCCACCAACGGATCGCAACCTTCGGCTTCCCGTCGGGTTTTTGTGCCACGCTGACGAGCGTCTTTCCATCATTCGTAACAACAACGTTCTGCTCAGTGATCTCAGCGACCTTCCGCAACAGAGATCTCACTCGACGTAGCTGCTCCCAACTCGCACTTGGAAATTTTCCAGTGCATGCCAGTAACAGGGTGCCGTCACGTCGGGACGAGACAGTAATGGATTGCACGCAGGTCGCACCCTCCAGCCGTTCCAGCGTCATGTCCGCTTCGACTCGAACCCCCCGGTCACGTGGGAAGCTCATTCCTTCCCTGCCGCGTCTCGTGTGCGAATTTTCAACACACCATTCAATTTCCAGTGTGCATAGCCAACATTTTCATCACCCGTCTTTGCGGGAACGGACACTTCCATATTCTCAAAGTCGTATGTAATCTCGGCGTTCCGACCGGTCAGTGAATCATAAAGTCCGATCGCTAACTCTGGCCAAGTGTTGGTTCCTTTTGCGTCACTCATCAGTTGTGTCTCCCGTTTGTAGGTTTATGAAATCCGTGGTGGGCGTTGTCACCGAAAGACTCTAGGCAGCAAGCAACCCCATCCCCAGAACGGCCCCGTTTTCAATGAAATCAAGATCGTTTGGAGGCGTCAGCGGGTCATGTCTGGCGAGTTAAATCAAAACAGGCTCAACGTCGTATGGAGAGCGTGAAACCGTTCCACGACGCCAGCACAAGGCCGAATTGCGTCAGCAGGCACACTGGTAAATGCTTCCAAAGATGGAAGCACACTGGAAGACAAACAGAGGCGAGCAACGCGATGGTGTTTCAGAGAACTTTACACAGGCTGACACGCACTTTAATGCCAACCCAAGCGTATCAAGGGAAAGCGTTCTCGCCTTACACCCGCAAAACTCGAGTTGTGAACAGGCTCACAAGCGGAATCGAATCTGTCTATTTCGCCCCGCCTACCGCATCATCTTTGGATGATTCTGCAAGTTGAAATGACTCAAAGAAG
>JBPCVE010000072.1:0-28086 GCA_051010795.1 Rubripirellula sp. | reverse complement strand
GTGAGCCGTTACCTCACCAACAAGCTAATAGTACGCGGTCCTATCCTCGAGCGGAATCACACCATTTGATCCGAAGATGTTATCCGGTATTACTGCCAGTTTCCCAACACTATCCCGGTCTCGAGGGTAAGTAACCACGCGTTACTCTCCCTTGCGCCACTGTCCACCTCTTAGCAAGCTAATTAGTTTCTCGTGCGACTTGCATGCCTAATCCACGCCGCCAACGTTCATTCTGAGCCAGGATCAAACCCTTCAATTTTGTATCGATTCACCAGTGCCGCCGAAGCGTCACCGGGAAAAATCAAGTTTAAACCGAAAGTTGATTCTGCTCCGGGGCCTTCGGTTAAAGACCCCAGCGATTCGCCATTTAGTTTTGTGCTGCATGAAGTGTCACAAGTGACACTTTCAATACAACCAAACAGCAACCTCGCACTGCTGAACTCAACAGAAGTTTCATCACCAAATTGTCAAAGATCGGTAAACCGCGAGGTCCGATGGTTCCGCCTTCGATCCGAAGATGCGAGGCAGTCGGGTGACTCGTGGTTGGTCCCGTAATATGCGGGACAGTGTGTTTTTCGTCAACCGGTCAAAGCGTGGAAAGTTGAAAAACTTTCTAGCCCGACAAGGCCTTGAAGCTCGCCAAAGCGCTCTGTGAAGAGCGTGGCTGCCACAGCGACGAGGCGGAAAGATAGAGGGCCTTCCGCTTGGTGACAAGAGCCGTTTGCAAGTTTCTGATTAAAAACTTCCAACGACTCCTGTAGAGCTTTGACATCGGTCGTTGTTTTGAGCTAGCAGTAGCAAGAATTGCAGTGTTTTACCGATTTTCTTGATCCAGTGATGCATTTGGACTTTCTGAAAAACTTTGCCGACTTTGATGGGAAAATCGATTGCCACCAAAGGCGTGATTCGCCGTTCGGCGCGGTTTCTGCACTCCCCTTCGCAGGATTCTCTCGTCGCAACTTGTCTTCTGCAGTTTTCCTATCGCGAATTCCATCGCTGCAGGGCTAGGTCCGCACCGCTGTTAGCTACCCAGTCGTTCGTTACCCAGCGAAGCGACCTGTTGCGAACCGAACAGCCTGATTTCAACTCGCGGGCAGCATTGAATCACCGAGGCCGCTCTCTCGCGATAGCTGCTACACATCAGAGAGATTCGAAAGAGGGGCTGCGGCGAGGAAAGCCACTGCCCGTTGCTAGGGCTGCGGGTGGCAGGCTGAAGGTGACGTCGATACTGCTTGGTCGAACTTGCTCCTTTTGATGCTTTCTCGGGCTTGCTGCTCTTTCTGGCCTGTTGCCAAGGCTACAACACACCGGATGGCAGTTGTGGCATGGCCTCTAGGCGGCGATTGGCGATCCCCAAGGGCGTTTGCCTGCTTATCCCTCCAGTAAGCTGTTGGCCAAGGCTCAGGGACTTCGGGGGGGAGGAAATAGAAGCTCGTCAGTGGGGGTGCGAAGCTGGCAAGTAGGGGGCTTCGCAGCAGCGGTAGAGCCCGCGAATGTTCGCGTAGCAGTGAGCAACAGGGCGTGTTTTTTCGCTATGTGGGCCGGTGGTTGTGTTCTTTCGTGCCGGTGTTGGCCGCTTTGAATCGGGCAGTGGGCGACATTGCAGCCGGCGTCAGTTCAGTTCACTGGCTGAGTTGAGTGCTGCATAAAGCTGCTGTCCGAGGATAGTCAGTAGGCCTGCGTCAATATTCAGACGTTTGAAAACCGCATTGCTCGGTGGGTCAAGGTTATTGCGGCTAATTGCTGCTCGCCCTGACCGGCTGCACAGGTCGTTCGCGATCGCGACACAGCAGATGGCTTCTGCGTGGGGACTGTCGAGTTGTTGGTCGGCATCATGGTGGTGCCTGGCAATGGCTTGAATTTCTTCAGAAAGTCCCCACTGTTTCAAGATTGCTTCCCCGAGTTCTCCATGGTCCCTGCCAAGGAGTTCGCGTTCAACTGCATGGGTAGGAGAGAGGTCATCCACCTGAGCGATGACTTCCTTGAAGCTGGTCGGGCCGAGACGCTGGCTGGCGTAGATTCCGATGTCATGCATCGCTCCAGCAATGAAGACTAGGCCAGGGTCCCCGCTGCCGCTGCTTCTAGAAATCATCGAAGCTACTGCAGCAACTGACATGCTGTGGGTCCAAGGTGCTGACCGTTCAAAGAGATCAACCTTCATGTTTGGCAGGAATAGCTGGGGGTGAAGGTTACGACTGCGAGTCTTGCCAGTTCGTCATGTTCCATGATCCTTTCCGCTTCCGCGAGCGTTTCGTAAGGTCGGCTCATGTTGAATAGCGGTGTATTGCACTATTTGAGCAAATGAGCTGCTACCTCCTCGTCGGTCTCAAGCCAGCGGACGAGCGTGTCGTTAGTTCTTCCTTTGAAGTCACCGGCAGCGATTAATCGTCCGGCACCAGGTGGCAGCGTAAAGTCGACTTTAGCCTGCTCAATGCGTTGGCTGAGGTGGTCTGCCGTCGAGGTTGACGTGTTGAGCACAGCTCAGGTTCCTGGGGCTTATCAGATAGACGAGAAAGTGGGGCTGTAAATTGTTACCTCACAGCTGTTGTCATTATCTGCGTACTGATCACTGCTCTTCGGTCAAATAGCACGAGATGGGAGAATGTGTCGGTTGCAGGGATTGTGCGGACGTTTCTCAAAGTGGTGTATTGCGTGTGGGATGGTGGGTGTCGGTTTGGACGCACTCATCGGTGATTGCTGGTTTCTGGTCCTTGCGAAGGGGGTGCAGTTCACAGAGGCTCGTGACGCAATTCATTTCCTCTTTTGTCCTCCCGCTTCGTTAACACTGCATACCAGTTCCACTGCACTGCCCGCCACTTCTTATTGCAAGGCAGTAACGTCTCAGTGCAACGCAGGGAATTGGGCTTTAAGCGAATTTCGTCGAGAGTGGACTTCGTCTCAGTTGTTCTGTAGCTCAGTTCTGTAGCTCAGTTCTGTAGCTTGAGACGAGCTGAGGAGCGGGCGGGGAGGCGGTTCGTGGGGCCTCAGTTCGGGACGGGGCTGCGGGCTTTGGATGCTTTGAAAGACGACTTCGGGCGGTACGAGGTCCCTGTTTTTGTGCTGATTGGGGGGCAACGACGATTTTGGTCCGTAGTGGGAGGCCCACTGCACGCGCGGTGACGGCGCGGTTCTCAAATTGCTGCACGGACTGTTTTCAATGGCCAAGCCATCGGAAGCCGATAGCGATCACGGCGTTGATCGAAAACTTGATTCATTGATTTCACCTCTTCAGTTGTTGGGTGGCGAGGGTAAGCGTCCAGCTTCAGGCGACGCGAAGCCTCCCGGTGTAAAATCTGATGCAGTCACGCAGGGTGACGTGCCCGAGAGTGCCAATTCTGTCGAGGGAGTGAAGGAAAAGGTTGTTTCATCTGAAGCATCCTCGCAGGCTCGCAATGGACAGGCTCGTTCTGTTCAGTGGCCGTTCATCGCCCAGGCAGGTACGGCCCGTCCGGTCGGGCCAGCGGGGCCCCGCTGGGCATTTGCCTGCTGGTTTCACCCCCAGTAGCGATGAGCCATGGAGGCCAGGGGAGCCGCTTGATTTGCATAAGGCGGGTGTGAACGAATCGCTGCTCGAGGCAGTGATTTATCGCTTTTTGATCAATGTGGGGGAGGCTGAGGGGCGAGAGATCGCTGATCAAGTCAAATTGCCGTTTACCATGATCGAGAGCCTGTTGACCCGATTGAAAATGGAGCAGCATGTTGCCTGCAAAAGTACAACAGCGACGCACGATTACGTGCATGTGCTGACGGAAACCGGTCGGAAGATAGCATAAGTCACATTCGGGACAGCACCTGCTACGGGGCCTGCCCGGTTCCGTTGCGCGAATACATCGCTGTTGTTCGGTACCAAACCATCGATGGGCAGCGTCCGCCGAAGGTTGGTCTGCAGCACGCATTTCGTGACTTGTTGATCAGCCCGGGGATGCTTGCGAAAATCGGACCCGCGGTTGCGAGCGGCCGGGGGATGTTTCTGTTTGGTGCTCCTGGTAACGGCAAAACTTCGATTGCGGAGCGTGTTACCGGAACGTTTGGAAAATATGTGTGGATCCCGCGTGCGATTGACGTCGCGGGGGAAGTCTTGCGTGTTTATGACCCCATGTGTCACCACAGTGCCATGCCTGAGTCTGGCGGTGGTTTATTGGACAATGGCAGCTTTGGTAAACGGTGGGTGCGTATTGAAAGGCCCACGATTGTCGCCGGTGGTGAGCTGACGATGGACATGCTTGAGGTTCAGTGCAGTCGTGATACCAGCATCAGTGAATCGCCGTTGCAGGTCAAAAGCAACTGTGCATTCTCGTGATTGATGATTTCGGTCGTCAGAAAATGCGTGTTGACGAATTGTTGAACCGATGGATCGTTCCCTTGGAAAAACGATACGATTTCTTGACCATGGTCAGTGGAAAGAAAATACAGGTTCCGTTCAATCAAATGGTCGTGTTCAGCACCAATCTGGAGCCGAGGGACTTGGTGGATGATGTTTTCTTGCGGCGCATTCCCTATAAAATTGAAGCCATTGATCCGACCGAGGACGAATTTCGGACTCTTTTTAAAGTGATTTGCTAGAGTACAGGGATCCCGTACCAAGCGGGTGCGATCGATTATCTGATCGAGACCCATTACCGCGCGACTGGGCGTGCCATGCGGATGTGCCAGCCCAGAGATCTTCTGCTTCAAGTTAAAAATTATTGCTTATGCAATGAGCTGGAGCCCGAGCTCAGGAATGAGTATTTCGATTTCACCTGCGAGAATTACTTCTCTGTGATGTAGAGAGCGATGCAGAGGGTGTGGTGCAGGGAAGTTAGAAGTGACGTGAGCTTCCTTTGTGGAATGCTCCCTGCTTGTGTGATCTCCCACTACAGCGGGTGGGGGGGATGAACGCATTCTTGCATCGTCTTCCTTTTTGGCTGTGCACCAACTTGCGTGGGTTAGCAGACGTCGGGTTTCTTTCTAGACTGTTAGCAGATCGGCCGTCAGTTACGCGGGCGAGTGTTCGTCGCGAAACGAGTGTTGGACCCCATTATGTCCAGTTTTCCAGTTTTCGATCCTGCGTCGCCGCAGGCAGAAGCGATTCGCGATCTGTTTGTGCAGGTTTTGTGGATAAGTGGCGGCATTTTTGCTGTGGTCGCCGGCCTGATCTGCGTTGCGATTTTCAAGTTTCGCTCCAAAGGCAAGTTGCCAACTCAGGATTTCGGCAGTCATCGCAAAGAGATTGCTTGGATTGTGGCACCCGTCATTGTTGTGTTGTGGATTGCCGCCATCAGTGCCAAGCTCGTATTGACTTTCAACGCTGTGCCCCAGGCTCACCCGCCGGGAGAACAGGTCGCTGATTTGATTGTGACCGGGCATCAATGGTGGTGGGAAATCGAGTATGCAGGTACCGACATTGTCTCTGCCAATGAGATACACATACCCACCGGAAAACGATTGCGGGTTCAGCTTTCTTCGGCCGATGTGATTCATTCCTTTTGGGTCGCCCGCTTAGCACGGAAAATGGATGCTATTCCTGGCCGTGAAAATTTCATCTGGTTGCAGGCTGATGAGCCCGGCGTGTATCAGGGACGGTGTGCTGAGTTCTGCGGGACTCAACATGCATGGATGAATTTCCTGGTCCACGCACATGCTCCGGACGAGTATGAAGAGTGGCTGTCAAAAGAGAAGGCTGTACCTCCGGCACCAACTGAGCCAAACGCTGTCGCCGGTAGAAAAACTTTTTTTTCGTTGACGTGTTCGCAATGTCATGCGATTGCTGGTACCGAGGCGGATCGTTCGATCGCGCCTGATCTGACTCATCTTGCCAGGCGGGATGAATTGGCTGCGGGTGTGTTGCGTAACACACCAGAGAACCTTCGCCTTTGGCTAAAGAACCCTGCTGCCTACAAACCGGGGTGCAAAATGCCAGACTTTAAACTCACGGATCAACAACTGGATGATCTGGTGGCATATTTGGAGACGCTGAGATGAGCGATTCTGAAGTACTGGCCTCCGATGATGTGGCAAATGCTGATAGTGCGACCCGTGCTGATGCTGCGGTTGAGCGATCGCCGTCCACGGGGCGTTTATTGTCTTGGGTCAGCACCGTTGATCACAAGAAAATCGGAATCCTTTATATTTGCACGGCGGTCTTCTTTCTTGCCATTGGCGGTTTGGAGGCGTTGCTGATCAGGGTGCAGTTGTTGTTTCCAAACAACACATTTTTGTCACCTGATCTTTTCAATCAGATGTTCACCATGCACGGCACTACGATGGTGTTTCTTGTGGGGATGCCCGTGCTCGTCGGTTTCCAAAACTACTTTGTGCCGTTGATGATCGGTGCTCGTGATGTTGCATTCCCGCGACTCAATGCGATGAGCTATTGGTTGCTTCCCTTCGGAGGCATTCTGCTTTATTTCAGTTTCATGACGGGGCAGGCACCGGATGCGGGATGGTTCAGCTATGCCCCGCTATCAACCAAGCCTTATAACTTGATGCCCGCCCAAGATTACTGGATCATTGGTCTGATTTGCCTAGGGATTGGGTCGGTCGCTGCGTCCATCAATATTTTCGTGACCGTATTGCAGTGCCGTGCCCCTGGGATGAGTTTGCAGAGGGTGCCGTTGTTTGTCTGGATGAGTCTGATGACGGCAATCCTGACCATTCTTGCCTTGCCTGCCTTGAATTCTGCGTTGGCAATGCTGTTGATCGACCGACTGCTCGGAGCAGCTTTCTTCGAGCCTGCGAGAGGTGGATCCGCCGTACTCTGGCAGCACTATTTCTGGGTTTTTGGGCATCCCGAAGTCTATATCCTGATTTTACCTGCCTTTGGCATGATCTCGGAAGTGATTCCGGTCTTCTCGCGAAAGCCCATTTATGGCTACGCCTTTGTCGCTGGTTCCAGTGCAGTCATCGTCTTGTTGAGTTATGGCGTCTGGGCGCACCACATGTTTGCAGTAGGCCTTGGGATGGGGGCCGACATGTTCTTTGCGGTGGGGACTCTGCTCATTGCACTGCCAACAGGTTTGAAAGTATTCAACTGGACGGCGACAATGTGGGGCGGATCGATTCGCTTGACGACTGCCATGATGTTTGCCGTTGCCTTCCTGTTGGAATTTGTAATTGGTGGTTTGACGGGTGTGATGTTCGCCGCCGTGCCGATCGACTGGCAACTGACTGATACTTATTTTGTCGTTGGGCATTTCCATTATGTGCTGATCGGCGGAACAGTCTTTGGGTTGTTCTCTGCCACGTATTACTGGTTTCCAAAAATCACTGGGCGGATGCTGAGTGAGCGGTTGGGGAAATGGCAGTTGTGGTTATGGGTTTTCGGTCTCAATGCCACCTTTCTGTCTCAGCATGTGCTGGGGGTCATGGGGATGCCGAGGCGGGTTTACACGTATGCGGATAACCCAGGTTGGATGGCTCTCAATGCGTTCGCTGGGGCAGGGGCAGTTGCCATGGCTGCCGGGACGCTCGTTTTGCTGTTGAATATCTGGGTCAGTCTTCGTCGGGGAGAAGAGGCAGGTGATAACCCGTGGGAAGCATTCACGCTTGAATGGGCGACGAGTTCACCCCCACCTCCCGAGAATTTTGCAGTGATTCCCGAAGTCTCCAGTCGACGGCCTGTCTGGGACCTTGACCATCCCGAAGCCGCTGATGGGCTGAAAGAACGAACGCCTGCTGATAGTGGTTGGCGGCCAGATAAGTCAGTTTCCAGTGTCTGGGCATTTGTCGCTTCCGAGGCTGTGTTTTTTATACTACTGTTGGTCTCCTATGTCGTCTTTAATACAGACTTGGTTGGAGAGATAACGTCCGCTTCCGTGCTTGACGTGACGCGAACCGCGTTTTTCTCAGTTGCTTTGCTGGGTAGCAGTTTTACGCTATGGAAAGCAGAGGCTTTTCTGAAGTCCGGAAAACTTTCGCAGTTCCGTTTATGGTTGGCTTTGACCATCACATTGGGTGCCGTTTTTATCGGCGGTCAAGCGATCGAGTATTACGGGTTGATCTCGAGCGATGTGACCATCAGTGACAATCTATTCACTGCAACGTTTTTCACGGTGACGGGTTTCCATGGATTACACGTCATCGTTGGTCTAATCGCACTCACCATTGCCTATGTTTTGGCGGTGAAGCACGACCGTAATGTGCTTCATGGTTCAACGTTGAAAGCCATTGGCATCTATTGGCATTTCGTGGATGTCGTCTGGATTGCCGTGTTCTGCATCATCTATCTGGGGTTCATGCAATGATCGAATTGATCAGCGATAGGGCACTGTGGAATTGGTGGTCACCTGTTTGGCTCGTTGCGGCAACAGTCGCCATTCTTTATGGTCGGTATGTCGGCTGGATGAGTCTTTCGAAGACTCTCTGGTTGACTTCTGGTTTGTCGGTGTTGGTGTTCGCTTTTGTCTCTCCGCTGGGCGTGCTTGCTGACGGATTCCTGTTCAGTGCTCACATGATTCAGCATCTGTTAATGCTGTTGGTAGTACCTCTTTGTCTTGTGTTGAGTTTGCCGCTGTCCGCCGCTCGGGCCACACCTTCAGTGGCCGTTGATGATGGTTCTTTTCGGCAGAGAATGCGACGCGTGATAACGAGTCCGATGACTGGCTGGTTGCTGGGGTTGGGCGCGATGTGGTTCTGGCACATTCCAACATTTTGTAGTGTGGCGACAGAAAATTACATGATTGGTGTTGTGCGAACAGGTACCTTTCTTGCTGCGGGGGTGTTGTTTTGGTGGCCGATCTACTCGCCGCTCAAACAGGCTCGGTTGCCCGCCAGTAATGCCGTCGTCTATTTGTTCTCTGCCTGCCTTGGGTGCACTCTGCTGGGAATCTATATCACGTTTACGGCCATCACGGTGTGCCCCGCTTTTGCCAGTCCGCAGGAACGGCTCGCAATCATGACTGCTCTGTATGATGCAGGAATGACAGCTTCAGTTGATCAACAACTGGGAGGGCTTTTGATGTGGGTGCCGCCCTGCTCTCTTTACGTGGCTGCGATTGTCAGTGTGTTGTGCCGTTGGTACACGGTTGATACGCCGGGGGAACTTCGTTTGTCGGTAACCCGAACGGTGGAGACGTGATGATGAGCGAGCAAGAAGAAAAACAGAACGACGCTCGAGTCGATGCAGAGCGTGATAGCAGATCAACGGCAATGTCCATGACAGAACCAGCCGTGGAAAACGCATCGGCAACGGTGATCGCAAGGAAGAGTCCATCCGGTTCCGATGAGACTGTTGCAGAGGACCCCCAGCCAACTTATGTGCCGGCTGCACTGGCGATGGGGATTATGATGCTGTTGTGGGGTATCTTGACCAATTGGATCATGTCAGCCGCGGGGGCGTTGGTGATGGTTTGGGCAGTCACCGGTTGGGTTCGAGAAATGCATGAGCCGTGAGCTACTGCGTGACGGCGTCCCGTGGTCATCTTGAGTGTGCGGGTGAGTCATGGCATGAAGCGTCAATGGTGTGTTGGTGTTGTTTTGCTTCCTTTGAAAAGAGATCAGTTGTGTGCGAAAAGGAAAATGAGAATGTCCAGTGTTCTGCGGACCGACGTTCCTTCTTAAATCGATTGAGTTTGGGACTCGCGGGTTTGGTGGGGGCCGCTATGTCGTTGCCGCCGATCGCTTACGTGTTGTCACCCTTGGTGGGTAAACCTCCCCGCAAGTGGCGGGATGTTGGCGGCTTGGATGAATTTCCCATCGGTGAAACCAAGTTGGTGCAATTTCAAGATGCGACGTCAACGGCGTGGGCGGGGGACACCGCAATGACCGGCGCCTGGTTGCGTCGAATAGGCGAGGATCAGTTCATTGCGTTCTCTGTCAACTGCAGGCATTTAGGGTGCCCTGTTCGGTGGGTGAATGACGCAAAACTATTCATGTGCCCCTGCCATGGTGGTGTTTATTACGAGGACGGGGCCGTTGCCGCAGGACCCCCTCCCGAAGCTCTTGCCAGATATCCCGTGAGAGTGGTTGATGGCAAAGTTGAAGTCGAAACTTCCCCGATCCCGCTCACAACCAATGATTTGGTATGAAGTTGATCAAAAGTATTCTTGGCTGGCTTGATGATCGTTCGGGATTCTCGGATGTGGTCATGCCAATGTTGCGCCACATCGTTCCAGACAATGCGAGGTGGTGGTACGTTTTTGGGAGCGCAACTCTTTGTGCCTTTGCTGTGCAGGTGATCTCTGGCATGGCTTTGGCAACCACGTATGTTCCCGGTGGTGAGGCAGCTTACGAAAGTCTGCTGTATATCACTAACGAGGCACCGCTTGGAAATTTATTGCGTGGTATGCACTACTACGGGGCGACTGCAATGGTGGTCTTGGCCATCATTCACATGACACAGGTTTTCCTGCATGCGGCCTACAAGTATCCGCGTGAATTGAACTGGATGAGTGGCGTGGTGCTGCTGTTTGTGGTCCTCGGCATGTCGTTTACCGGGCAACTGCTGCGATGGGATGCCAATGGGGTCTGGTCGGTTACCGTGGCTGCAGAAATGGCAGGGCGGGCACCTCTGGTCGGTCCGGCGATTGCGCACGCGATTTTGGGTGGCGAAACTGTCGGTGGTTCCACTTTGACTCGTTTTTTTGCGATCCATGTTTTTGTCTTGCCAGGGCTGATTTTTGCCGGCATTGGGTTGCACCTTTGGCTGGTTCTGAGACACGGGATCTCGGAAATGCCCAAGGTTGAGGAACCAGTCGATCCGGCAACTTACAAAGAAGAGTACGAAGCTCGTTTGGAGAAGACAGGAGTTCCGTTTTGGCCGATTGCTGCTTGGCGAGACACTGTTTTTTCCATCGCCGTGATGGCGTTGATTATCGGCTGCGCTTTGTTCTTTGGGCCTCCAACGCTGGGGACGTCTCCTGATCCGAGTGACATCAATGCCAATCCGATGCCCGATTGGTATTTCTGGTGGTATTTT
Source organism: Rubripirellula sp. (assembly GCA_051010795.1). Classification (GTDB taxonomy): domain Bacteria; phylum Planctomycetota; class Planctomycetia; order Pirellulales; family Pirellulaceae; genus Rubripirellula. Next base: position 17,192 of record JBPCVE010000072.1, on the reverse strand, counting down.
GCCATCCTGTCCATGCTGCCACCGCAATTGGAAACCTTTGTGATTCTTGGCTTGCCTGTGGTGGGATTGCTTGGCTTGATTGTCGTTCCCATGCTTTCGAACAAAGGAGATCGCGCACCATCGCGACGTCCGTGGGCAGTGGGGACGGTTGTTTTTGGCTTCACGGCCTTGGTGGTATTGACGATCTATGGCTACAAGAAGCCGTGGTCGCCTGATTTTGGGGTGAAGCCCTTGCCGGCATCAGTGGTAGCCTCAAACGATTCTGCCGTGGTGCATGGTGCTGAGTTGGTGCACCAGAAAGGATGTCTGTATTGTCATGAAATTGATGGGTATGGTGGTCATCGTGGCCCCGGGTTGAGTGACATCGGGCAGCGTTTAACAAGGCCCGAATTGATCATTCGCATCAACAACGGTGGGTACAACATGCCGTCATTTGCCGCATCGCTGACTGCAGTTGAATTGGCTGATATGGTGACTTTCCTCGAGACACGCACCGGGGCCGTGGTGGAAAAGAAATCGATTGCTCCAGAGGTTCGCGTCAGTAAATAAACTCCGGCATGACACCGAGTGTGTTGAGTGCAGAAGGATGACGTCATCCGGTGCCCTTGATGATTCGAAATTTTGATGATTCGAAACCTTGCGTGATTGGTCGTCCGATGGCGTCTTGCGGGTTTTTTGTCGAACATGAGGCAGCGGCAATGGATTGCATAACGTGTGATGATGAGGTTTCGCTGAAAATGGCCACTTGCGGCTACATGATGCAGTGTTGTTGGTTTGATAGGGTTTCGTTCTTCGGTAAGTGATTTTTGAATTTTGGAAACGCCATGACTTTTGATGAAATGTCTTACCAACCGTTGGGCGATAAAAAGAATTCGGCCTTCTTTGAGGATTACCGTCAAAAGATTTATGAACGCCGAAAAAGCAGTGGTTTGTCTGATTTGCTAGGGCCCATGAGGGCCGTTGTGGTGCAAGTCGAACACGGCGATGCCGTATCCTATCTTTGTGAACTGTACTTGATGGGGCCATACCGCTTGGCTGCTGCGTTCGAAAGTGAAACGCATCGCGTTTTTCTGTTGGCATCCAAGCCCGAGTTTCCCCGCTTGATCGTGATGGAGCCATTGGTTTCTGAATACCAGGATGAAATCACACTCTTGAATTCACTTTATCCACTTGCTGCGGCCAAGCCCAACGCTCGATATGTGGGTGAAGTATTCGCTGCATTGGACCAAGTCGAAGTGAGACGGATTCTGGAATCACACAGCATTCGTTTCAACTATCACCACGAGACCAAAAATCCGCTCATTACTGATTCAGCGTTTACGTTTTCATTTCCATCGGACTACACCGGCAACCGGATTGGCTACTGTCAGGTGGAAATGGATGACTTCGACGCACTCGGCTTGGGCAAACCGATTCAATTGCCAAGCGAGGTGCTTTCGCAATTGGGTTTAGTCGATGATTTTGCACGTCAACAGAGACTGAATCCTTTGGTGATGGGACTGGATCATATGGCGACTCGTGTTCTTGCCGGTGAGAGAGAGGATGCGATTTTAGAGTTTTTGACGATGTCGAATTATTATTTTTGGGGTGCTTACAACATTATGGACATGAATTCGTCCACCAATGTGAATCGCAACTCAAACGTTGCAGATGACAAACAGTCACCTGCAAAGGTGTTCACAGCCAATAACACACCGTCGTTCGTAAACTCCTTTGACGATCTTCCCATGCCTACTGAAGATTTTGTTCGTAACTTTGGGCGGCGGATGCATCACTTGGCATATGAAGTTTGCGATGGTGATCACAGCGCGGGCGAGAAAAATGTGGATTACGTGGTCAACACATTGAAAGATAAAGGGGTTGCCTTTCTTGCTAACGTGGTCGGTGAGTGCCTTGATGAACCCAATTTGAAGCAGATATTTTCGAAACACTCAGCCTATTCCATTTTGATCACCGAGTATGTTGAACGCTGCCATGGCTATGAGGGGTTCTTCACAAAGTCGAACGTTGCAGCGTTGACTGCGGCAGCCGGCCAAGATGAGCAATACCGCCATGGGCGGGTTTTTGATTGATGCTGCCCATGCTTGTATGAGGGTTGAGACGAGGGGAACAGGTTCTGGTTACAGAATATGGTCTGAATAGGGCGGCCGAGCTTTGTGCGACTTTATCAAAAAATTGAGGCGTGGATATGAGTAGGCAGTCTTCGAGTTCGCAAGCTTCACAGAGTCGCACATTGAATGGTAAACGCGGCCTGCAATTGATCGAGGATCCGTTGTTGAATCGGGGGACAGCTTTTACCGAGTCCCAGCGTCGGGAATTTGGTTTGCGAGGTTTGCTGCCACCGCATGTGGAGACACTGGAAGTTCAGGCTGAACGTGCGTATGAGGCTTACAGGGATCAACACACTGACTTGGACAAACACGTTTTCTTGCGGCAATTGCAAGACGAAAACGAGACCCTGTACTATCGTCTTTTATCGCTTCATGTTTCCGAAATGATGCCGATCGTGTACACGCCTGTGGTAGGACTCGCGTGCCAGCGATTCAGTCATATTTACCGCCGCCCAAGAGGGCTGTTTCTCTCGTATCCCGATCGTGATTCGCTGCAGGAAATACTGGTCAATGCTCCTGAGCAAGTGGACATCATTGTGGTGACAGATGGAGAGAGAATTTTAGGTCTGGGCGATCAAGGTGCTGGAGGAATGGGGATCCCTATCGGGAAATTGTCCCTGTATTCGCTTTGCGGTGGCATTCACCCGCGGAGAACTTTGCCTGTCATGCTGGATTTGGGAACTGATAATCAGGATCTGCTGCGTGACTCTCAGTACATTGGTTGGCGGCACGAACGTATCAAGGGTGGCCAGTATGATGCTTTTATTGCGGAGTTCGTGAAGGCAGTTAAGCTGCGTTATCCGAATGTTCTGTTGCAATGGGAAGATTTTGCTTCTGCTGATGCGGAACGCCTGCTCAAGTCCTATCGAAATGAATTATGTACTTTCAATGATGACATTCAGGGAACGGCCGCTGTAACGACTGGTGCTATCCTTGCTGCAGTCGCAGCAACCAAAACACGGTTGGACGAACAGCGTTTCGTGATGTTGGGTACTGGTTCCGCCGGAACGGGCATCACGCATCAGTTGTTGCGAACGATGGTTGCATCAGGCATGGACGAGTCAGCAGCTCGGAAATGTTTTTACCTGATCGATCGTGGAGGCTTGTTGCATGATGGAAGAACAGACATCAAGGAAATACATGAACCGTTTTCACAGTCAATGTCTGACTTGCAAGGTTGGACGTGTGATGGAAAACAGAAGATCAGTTTTGAGGAGGTTGTTCATCACGCCAAGCCAACGGTGATGATCGGGGCCACTGGGCAAGCTGGCGTGTTTTCCGAGTCGGTCGTGCGTGAGATGGCTCTGCATACCGCGGTGCCTGTGATTTTTCCGTTGTCAAACCCCACTTCTCGTGCTGAAGCGAAGCCCGCTGATCTCATTGAGTGGACCGAAGGAAGAGCCCTTGTAGCCACTGGGAGCCCGTTTGAACCGGTCGTCCGCAAAGGTGTTACGCACATTATTTCGCAGTGTAACAACAGTTACGTCTTTCCTGCGATTGGCTTGGCCGTACTAGCAGTCGAGGCAAAGCGAGTTACCGAAGGAATGTTCATGGCGGCTGCTCTCGCGCTCAAGGATGCATCCCCAGCGCTGAACAACTCGCGTGAGCCCTTACTGCCGCCTCTTAGCGAAATCCGTGATGTGACAAGATATATTGCGTCAGCAGTTTGTCGGGCTGCTCAGCAAGACGGCGTTGCAGAAAATATGAGCCAAGACGAATTGGAAGTACGCATCGACTCCAGTATGTGGACCCCTTCCTACTAAGCCGTCAGGACGCCCGGACGCATGAGAGACGGTATCATGAAAACGGTTCGCAAAATGATGTGAATCTGACCATTGCCGCATTGTGGAGTCCCGGGCAGCAGTGTCGTTTTCGTGTCAGGTGTCCAGTTCCTCTTCCTCTGGTGCATCGGGAACCGCCGGATCTTCGGGGGCCCGTTTGCGAAGTTTGCGTTGCAGGGAACGGCGATGAATTCCCAACCGCCTCGCCGCCTCGCTAATGTTGCCACCGCAATCGGATAGAACGCGGTGAATATGCTCCCACTCATTTCGGGCCAGTGATGGGGCCGGAAACGCAACCGCGCCATCAGGAACCGAAGGTTCGTCACCTCGCATAAAAGCGGAAAGGATGTCGTCGGCATCAGCAGGCTTGCTCAGGAAGTTGACAGCACCCGCGCGAACAGCATCAATCGACGCTGGAATACTGCCAAAGCCAGAAAGAATGATGATTCGAGTGTCGGGCGCAAGATCTAATAGCTTTCGCAGTAATTCCAGCCCACTCTTGCCTGGCATTCGAAGATCCAGTACCGCCAGTTCCGTTGGCCGTTTGCGAAAAATCTCGATCGCCTCTTCGTAATTGCCCGCTGCTTCAACCCGGAAGCCACGTTGCTCCATTGCAGTCGACAGGCGTTCGCGTAGCACAAACGTATCATCAACCAGCAGAATACTGGTAGCACCAACTGTGGTGGAGTCGTGAACCGGCGTGGATTCGGGTGTTGGTTCGATCATCATTGCTCGAGTGACGTTGGTGCGACGGATTGCCATTCAACAATATCTTAGCTGGTTGGCGATAAGTGGCGACTGCGGGACGCGGAAAGACGATGGTTTTCACGTATTCCGGCGGCGTTAGCAGCTAATCTGGCTGGATTGGCGAGTTTTTTTGATTTCCCAGCGGGATCGTTACTACGGCTTCGGTTCCCTGCCCCAATGCTGATCGAAATTCAAGCTGCCCGCCCAGTTTTGAAATCACATTTCGCGTCAGAAACAGTCCGAGCCCAATTCCTCGTCCAGGCTCTTTGGTAGTGAAGAACGGGTCCGGCGCGCGTCCGAGTACTTCCTGGCTCATTCCCTGCCCAGAATCAATGACTGATATTTGGAGATGCTCGGATATCAGTTGTGGCTCTACTTTCACACGTCCCGTTTCCCCACTGGCGTCAAGGCCGTTGTGAATAAGATTTCGGACGGCTTGTGCCACGGCTTCCTGCGGGACCCATAGCGGTTGGCCTTCTACAGCGGCGGTCCCGTCGATGACATCAACTCGGTGTGGGTCCCGCACACCTTCCAGAGTTTGATCAATTAAATCGCCCACGGTTGTCTGATCCCAACGTTGTGCCATCGAGTCGCCAGCAGCAGATCTCATTCGCTGTAGGATCTGACGGCACATGTCTAGTTCGCCATCGATCAATTTCAGGTCGGTGTCGACTGACTCCGGTTTTTCCCAGCCCTCCAAGTGTCGCGAAAGTTCCCGCACGATAACATCAATCGTGGAAAGTGGTGTTGCCAGTTCATGGGCCGCGCCGGCCGCCAGTGTGGTGAGCCCTTCAAGTCGTTGGCTGGCGGCTTGTTCTGCCTGCGAGCGGAGAAGTTGCCTCTCTCGCTGCTTCAGTTCTCCTGCTGTTTGTGTCACAAAATAGGTGACGACACTGGAGCAGGTCGCAAAGGCGAGCATCAAACCACCCGTCTGTAAGTCGAACCCATGGGGTTTGAAAATGTCCAGCCCTTCCACCGGTATCGAATCGTTTAACAAGAACGTGTAGCCCGCAATGGCAGTCACCGTTAAGCTCCACGCCGCTCGGGGGCGGATCATGACCCCACCCACAGCAAGATTCACAAAGTAGAAGAAACTGAAAGGATTGCCGGCACCTCCGCTGTAATACAGCATCGCAGTCAACGTCAGCAGGTCGAGTAACATCAAAGCCAACGCGACACCATGTAGCTTTTGCGATTCGGTGTCCCTGTGCCAGTTCGTCTGCATCTCAACAGCACCGTCGATGCCACCATGATTGACCGGTGTTATCGGTTTCAATGTGTAAAGCCAGATTCCGTAAAACGTATTGGTCACTGCCGTAAAGGCGACCAAGCCCAGTAGTGGTGAATAGGGAAGCTCAACCTGACTCAGTGAACCAGCGGTTAGAATCGTCAGAAGTTGTCCGGCAACCGCGAACCAACGCAACAACAAAAGCCAGGTCGAGGATCCAAATCTGGCGGGCGCGATTAAAGCCAAGCGTTCACGACTTGAACGCGGAGGGGTGTTTCGGGGCTGGATGGTATCCGTCACGTGCCACGATCTTTCTATCGGTTGGTCGGCCGGTAATCATTTCGCTTCGTCACACATCATGCAAAAGCTAATCACGATGTTTGATTGTTATGCGCTCATCACTTCGCTTCGCGACGCGTAAGCTCGTCTCTTAGTTCGGCTGCTAGTTCATATTGTTCGCCTGCGACGGCATCAGCGAGTTTTTCCATCAAGGTTTGACCAACGGCGTACTCAGTCCGCAAGGATTCGCGAAGCTCGATGAGTCGCACGACCAGTTCATCGGATTCATAATGCTCCTCGGCTTCATGCTTTTCGAAAAATTTTTGGATCGTTTCCAGTCCCGAGTTGATTGCCTGAATGGCTTCTTCGGCAGTGTTCTCTTCCAACGCGCCCAGAGCATCCGCTTGCGTGCGGTGAAAAAGAACGAATGGACGGTACTGTTCGTGAGTGCCAACCCACTCTTCCTCTGGACTCATCTTTTCACTCACGTCCATCAGTCGCAAAGTATGATCTGCATCCATGACAGCGCGATGATAATACTGCAGTCGCAGCCAGCATATTCGACGGTGATAAAATTGCATGAATTCCCGATCAACCTCCATGCATTCATCCTCTGTCAGATCGCGGTCTGCATCTTTCAGTGACTCTTCCTGAAGAAATTCGAGCATGGACTGATGATCGTGGGCAAGTTCTCCATCGGGTCGTCCAGTCGTTTCTAACTGCAAAACGCCCATGTCCACCCGCATTTGTATCACGTCACGACCATCGTTTCCTTTGACCAAACGCACATTGAGAGTGGAAGGATCAAATGCCCATTTGGAAAGCAGGTCATCGAGGTGCATGTTACGCTTCATTAATCCATCATTTGACAGGGAAACAATGAACAGCCCCGCTGAGTGTCGATTGACGAGGGATGCTCGCGGTACGGTAATCGAATTGCGAATGCAACCGCACGGTATTTACCCAGTATAGCACTGCGGCATTATTAGAGAAGGTTTGTGTGACTTGTTCAGAAAACTCAGTCATCACGTCTTGGGCGTTGCCGATTCTGTTTTTTTTGTGATTGTTGCCGTTTTTGCTCCAAACGTCGACGTTTGCTACCCAAGGTTGGACGTGTTGCTTTTCGCGACTTGGGGGGATTTTGGCAGGAAAGCAGCATGCTGACCAGTCTTTGGCGGGCGTCGGCTAAATTGCGAGTCTGGTCGCGATACTGCTGGCTGCTGATGACAACTTGCCCTTCGCGATTGATCCGGTTGGTGTAGCTGGCAACGAATCGGCGGCACCAATCTGCACGCAGTGCTGCGCAGTTGCCAGGCGACCAGTGGAGCGTGACCTTTGAATTCACTTTGTTGACGTTTTGACCCCCAGGTCCACTGCTCCGTGCGGTCGAAATTGAAATTTCGTCGCTGGGAATCGTAAGGCGTGCATTGACATATAAATCGGCCATGATTCCGTTGTACCTTATTGCTGCTTATATTGTGAGACGAAATTGCGGCTTATATTGTGATGGGAAACCGTCTGTTTCTGCTCGCAGGTCGCTCGGTGAGTTGAGCGGCTTGCAATGGCGTCGCGGACGCACGGTGGTCATGTTGGTTCTGATCTTCATCATGGCTGTGGGGATCTTGTGGTCCGCTGGAAAGTCGCAAGCTGGACTGCAGGTACAGGCCAGAACGGTGTTGACTGTAAGTGAACGAGATTTGAGAGGCATTGGCGATGCGTTTAAAGTTGGCTTGTCATGCGACCATTGGATGGGCAATGATCGCGATCCTGATGCCGTCGATCGGTTGTTCACAACGTAACGACACGACCACAGAGAAGGTTCGCGTTCAAAAAAAAATAAACAACACAGTATCGGGGCAAGACTGGCCCCGGTTTCTGGGGGCTCGTTTCGATGGAAGCGTGGAACAGTCACGCTTGTCAATCGACTGGAAAACGCCTCCCGTTGTGGCATGGTCCATTGAAGTAGGCGATGGGTACGGACTTGGGACGGTTTCCAAGGGCAGGTTCTTTCAGCTGGATGCGAGTAGGCAGTTCAACGCAGTGACCTCGCGACTTGCTTCACGCGAGCGTTTACGTTGTTTTGATTTCGCGTCTGGTGCAGAAATTTGGTCAAAAAGTAATTCCTACCAATACAGTGATTTGCTTGGCTACGAAGACGGGCCCCGAACGAGTCCCACCGTTGTTGGTGATCGCGTGATTACTTACGGGGTAACGGGGGTGCTCAGGTGCCGTGATGTCAAAGACGGTACTGAGATCTGGTCGGTGGATACCAATACTGCTTATGGGGTGGTGCAAAACTTTTTTGGGGTCGGGTCATCGCCGCTTGTGCTTGATGGAAAAGTCATTGTGATGGTCGGAGGTAGTCCTCCCGAAGATCAGAATATTGCTCCCATGCAACTTGATCGAGTCACGTACAACGGAACTGCCGTTGTGGCATTTGATCTCGACAATGGACGAGAGGTGTGGCGCACGGGAGATGATCTTGCGAGCTACAGTAGCCCTAGGCCGATCACAATCGATGGCACTGACTACGTACTTGCGTTTGCCCGTACTGGGTTGCTTCTCGTGGATCCGGTGAAAGGAAAGACCGAGTGGCAATTCGAGCATCGGGCTTCGATCAGAGACAGCGTGAACGCAATGGTGCCTGTCGTCAGCGGTGACGAAGTGTTTATCAGTGAATGTTACGAATTGGGGAGTGCATTGCTGCAGGTATCAAAAACACAGTCTCAGGTAATCTGGAAGGATCCGCCACGAGACCGACGCCGCCAGGCGATGCGGAGCCACTGGGCGACGCCCGTGCTTGTCGATGGTTTTCTTTACGGTTGTTCTGGGCGAAACTCGCCAGACAGCGATTTGCGGTGTATCAGCTGGAAGACAGGAGACGTTCAGTGGGTTGATTCCAGAAGGATTCGATCTTCACTTGCCAGGATTGGCGATCATCTCGTGTTGCTTGAAGAGCGGGGGCTGATGCAAATTCTTCGGGTTAACTCCAAGCAGCTGGAGGTGGTCGCCGAATGGGATCTCAGTAAAGACGAGGGTGCGCGTTTGGGTATCAAGTATCCGTGCTGGGCCGCTCCGGTCATCGTAGGGAATCGTACCTTGGTGAGAGGGACAGACAGAATTCTGTGCCTTGAGTTCGCTCTCGAACAAACGCAGCCGTGACCGACAGCTCGCAGCAGGACTTCACGCTCAAACACTCGTTTGCGAGTTGTATTGCCCCATGCGGGTTTGTTTCTTATTTGCTGCGAGGCTTGTACTTTGGCGTGGCATCATGACGCAGAATCCGACCACGAAGGCCTTCGCACCACCCTCTCAGGATAGCACCAGCCTCAGAATCGATGTGTGCCGGGGAATCTGCCTGCTGGGAATCTCGAACAGCTTGACGTCAAGCTATCTTTCTTTTGGGAGCTTCAGTGCCATTCCGCGTTTGATACTGCTCCTGTTAAAATGAGGCTTCGTGGCCTGCCCGGCCTCAATACCCTGAGGGCAATGCGATGATCGCAGATTTGACAAGAACCAAGAAAACACGTGGTGTTTAGCGTGCCGAATACAACGACTCAGGGGCCAGCTTCCGCCGCCACTGAAAATTTGCCGTCCCGAGCCGAAGCTGCCGATCAAGGTTTCTTCGTCGATCCTAACCAGCCAGCCAACGATGAGGTCGATTTGCCTCGTATCGAGGAGGCGGTTCGCGCCATTCTCGCCGCTGTTGGAGAGGATCCTGACCGCGAAGGACTACTGGAAACACCTGCACGAGTCGCCCGGATGTATGCCGAGATGTTTGCGGGGCTGAAAAGTGATCCCGCCCGACACTTGGCAAAGGTGTTTACCGAGGATTACGACGAAATCGTTTTGGTGCGTGATATCAGTTTTTGCAGCATGTGCGAGCACCACTTGTTGCCCTTCACGGGAAAAGCTCATATCGCATACTTACCCAGCGGTAAGGTAGTGGGATTAAGCAAACTTGCGCGAGTGGTGGAAGAGGTCGCGCGGCGGCCTCAGGTTCAAGAGAGGCTCACGCAAACCGTGGCCGACCTCGTGGAGAACCGGTTAGCGGCACGCGGTGTGGCCGTCGTGGTCGAGTCCACGCACAGTTGCATGACGATGCGGGGTGTGCGGAAACCGGGCAGTCTGTGCCTTACAAGCGCGATGAGAGGCATTTTTCGGGATGACCCCAAGTCCAGATCCGAGGTTCTTGGCCTGATTAATCGTCAGTCTTGAGCTTTTGACGGCAATTTCTGCCGTTCTTCGCACTGAGAGGTTGACGTGAGTAGGGCTGAGCGATCGAAATAGATCGCATGGACATTGAGAGACAACGCGTACAGGACGATTTGAGAGGCATCCTTGCCGGGGATGTCGACTGCGACGTCATCACGTCGCAACTGTATGCCACGGACGCCAGCATCTACGAGATGGCCCCTTTGGGGGTTATCTGCCCCCGCAATATCAACGATGTCGTTACGGCGGCCCAGTACGCGTCCTCGAACGATCTATCGATCCATCCTCGAGGTGCTGGTAGTGGCGTGGCCGGTGAGTCTCTGGGCCGCGGGCTCGTGCTGGATTTCTCCCGTTATATGCGGCGGGTTGTGGTCTCGGCGGATGATGCCCATGTGACCGTACAGAGTGGTGCTTCGCTCTCGCTGGTGAACCGCAACCTACGTCCGTATGGGCGTTGGTTCGGTCCCGACCCCGTTACACGCAGTATCACAACGATGGGAAGCGTGCTGGCAACGAATGCATCCGGCAGCCACTACCTGCGTAGCGGTTCAGCCAGAGACACCATTGATTCAATGCGAATCGTGACAAGCGATGGTGAAATTGTAGACTTGTCGAAACACGATACGGTCATGGAGGAGGGCACATCGGGGCGGCTCGCCAGAGGTGTGAGTGAAATATGCAACCAATTCAAAACACTCATCGAAGAACGAGCTAACGCCCCCAAGTATCGGGGCGGGTACCGATTCGATGACGTGGTTGACTCCAATGGCATGATCGATCTTGCCAAGTTCATGGTGGGTACCCAAGGGACACTTGGTGTCATCGTGGATGCAACAGTGAGGACCGAAGCCATTCCAGCTCACCGAGGTGTGGTTCTGCTTTTCTTTCATCGCCTTGACTCGGCAGCGCGTTGTGGTGTCGCTGCTTTGAGACACGGTGTGGTGGCTTGTGATTTGATGGACCGCCGCCTACTGCAGATCGCGCGCGACACGGACCCCGCTTTGGATGCAATTCTGCCGCGGGAAGCAGAGGCGATGTTGTTGGTTGAAATCCAAGGTGAATCACTGGGGGATCTTTATGACCGTTTGTCGGTCATTCGCGAGGATTTGTCGGTGGGTGCTGATTCAGCGTTCACGACTGTCGATACAGTTCGCAAGAGCGATCGTGATATGTATTGGGCTTTGTCCCGCCGGGTGATTCCACGCTTGTACCGCCTGAAGGGACACAAAGCACCGGTACCATTTGTTGAGGATTTGTCTGTTCCCCGAGAAGTCTTGCCTGACGTGCTGACAGCCATTCAGGACACGCTGAAAGAAAGTCAGTGCACGGCTACTGTCTTTGCACATGTGGGACATGGACAGTTGCATTTGAGACCATTTCTCGATTTGGGAGACGCAAAAGATCGTGTTCGCTTGCATGATTTGTCGCTGCAGATTGCCGAAGTTGTCTGGAAATACGGAGGTGAAGTTAGTGTTGAGCACGCAGCTGGGTTGAGCCGTTCGTACTTGCTGCCAAGGCAGTTTGGCGAGCTCTGGCAGGCGATGGGACAGGTCAAACGCTTGTTTGATCCCCAACACCGATTAAATCCAGGCAAGTTGTTTGGGGCTGTCTTGCAAAAACCCAATGAAAATTTGCGTCCCGCTGATCAGACCATTGAAGTGGCGGCTGAGAATCGAGTGCTGATCGAAGCGGATGAATCGGTCGTGGAGTTAGCGAAGAGCGAGGGAACTCCCGTGCCACAATTGCAGGTGCTGCAGCATTGGCCCGCCGGTGGGATGATCACGGATGTAGCCCGCGGATGCAATGGTTGTGGTCGATGCAGAACAACATCCAGTAGTGAACGTCAGTGTCCAGTGTTTCGTGCGACGTTTCGCGAAGAAGCTACCCCGCGAGCAAAGGCAAATCTGTTGCGAGGCGTGCTGAGCGGGCAGTTGGATGTCGATGATTTGACATTGGATCGAGCAAAGGAGGTGGCTGATCTGTGCTTCAATTGTCACCAGTGTCGACTCGAGTGTCCCGCGTCTGTCGATATCCCGAAAATTGTGGGGGAACTGAAAGCACAGTACGTGGCGACAAATGGATTGCCCGTATCTGATGCTCTCATTTGCAGAATTGATTCAGTCGCAGCTATCGCCGCTCAAGTGCCATGGCTGGCCAATTTATTGATGCAAAGCAAGACCTCGCGTTGGCTGGCCGAGCGTCTGTTTGGTTTGTCTGCGAGTCGTGAGTTGCCGCGGTTTTCAAGGCAGACATTTCTTAGGCATGCCGCAGGCAGGCGTTGGACAAAGCCTCAACCGCACGGTGGCTTGAAAGTTGTCTACTTTGTTGACTTGTACGCTAATTATTACGACCCGGATATCGGGAAAGCGCTGGCAGAAGTATTGCAACAAAATGGTGTGGGGCTTTATGTGCCAACGTCGCAGGCCGCCAGTGGAATGGCAAGACTTACGTCAGGAGATATCAAGGGCGCTCGAAAAATTGCGCGTAGAAATGTTCGTTTGCTGGCGGACGCTGTACGTCAGGGATACAGCGTCATTGCGACGGAACCAGCCGCAGTGCTCTGTTTAAAACATGAATACCCAAACCTTTTGGATGATGAGGATGCTCATCTTGTTGCCGAGCATTCGTTTGAGGCTTGTGAGTTTCTTTGGCACCTTCATGAGGGAGATCGGCTTGCACTTGATTTTGAACCTGTCAGCCTCAGCATTGCTTATCATCAACCGTGCCATCTTCGTGTTTTAGATCCCAAGAAGTCTGGACCGCAACTGATGGATTTGATCCCCGGTGTGTCGATCGATCCGATCGAGGCTGGTTGCACAGGAATGGCCGGCACATGGGGCCTGCAAAAGAAAAATTACCGAAACAGCCTACGAATTGGTTGGCCCCTGATCTCGGCCATGAGATCGGCGAGAGTCTCCATCGCCACTACGGAATGTAGTGCCTGTAAAATGCAAATTGAGCACGGTAGCGACCGTAAGACCCTGCACCCACTGAAGCTGCTCGCGTATGCTTATGGGCGAATGCCCAAGGTGGAAAAAGAACTCAGCTGAGCTAGCTGGCTGCTGCGGGTCTGAATCAGTGATATTGCAGTGAGTTTGATGATCATTCAAGTCCTTCTCTTTGCGGCAGCACGCGACTTGACCGGCCGAGATGCGGTTGAGGTCGAGGTTGCTCCGCCAGTGGAGCATGGAGAAGCAGGGGCTGGTATCGGTTCCAGTGCTGAAGAAGAGTCTGCAGGTAATGGAAATGCCACCTGCGTGTTGGTGAGTTGCATCAGGCAGGCGTTGACACAGCAGTGTCCAGAATTGATATCGTTGTTGCCGTCCTGCCGAATTGCGGTTGATTGCGAGTACGTCGGCCCAGACGCCAGCGTTCCCCTCGGAGCCGAGGTTGCGTTGATTCCGCCCGTGAGCGGCGGTTGAATCCAAGTGGCCTGATACTGAGTGGCCTGAGCCACAGTCGATATCGAAATGCATTCGCAACGAGGGTTCAGTGACATTGCTGTGGTGAGGTTTGGGAAAAAACAGGACGTGAGCAACGAGTGGTAGGTGAACGCAATGGTAAGTGAAAAGCCTCACATTGAACTGGTCGATGGACCCATTCAAGTGGAGGCATTACGTGATCGGATTGATCATCCTGATGCCGGTGCCCAAGGCTGGTTTGTCGGAGTAACTCGCCGTACTACAGGAGACTTGATTACCCAGACACTTCATTACGAGGCCCATCACTCGATGGCCAAGTGTGAACTCATGAAACTTGCTCTCGATGCTGTGCAAAAGTTCTCGTTGCTGCGTCTTGTGATTGTGCATCGATTGGGTGAGGTGCCGATTGCCGAGGCGAGCGTGCTGATCGGTTGCAGCAGTTCACATCGTCCAGAGACTTTTGCTGCATTAGAGTGGATCATGAATCGATTAAAAAAAGAGGTGCCCATCTGGAAACGCGAAGTTTATAGCGATGGAAAAGAAGAGTGGGTTCATCCCGGTTTGAACATTGATGCCAGTGAGGATTCTGAATGAATACCCGTTCCCGTATCTATCTGGATCATGCTGCAACGTCTTGGCCAAAGTCAGTGGCCGTCATTGATGCAATGAATCAATATGTTCAGTCCTGTGGTGCTGCTGCAGGACGCGGCGCTTACCATGCCGCAGCAGAGGCTGATGGCATCGTGTCGATGGTTCGGCGTGACGTCGCTGCGCTGATTCATGCGGCGGACTCCAATTGTATTTCCTTTCACAGTAATGGAACCACTGCATTGAATGCGGCTATTCATGGTTTGTTGCGGAAGGGAGATCATGTCGTTGTGTCAGCGGCCGAGCACAATAGCGTGTTAAGACCACTTCATGGTTTACGCGAACAGCAAGAAATCGAATTGACAATCGTGCCAGTAGATCGGCAGGGGGTCGTGGATGCAGAAGATATGTTGTCGGCTGTCACCAGTACCACGAAATTGGTGGCGTTAACCCATGCCAGCAATGTCACCGGGGCGATTCAGCCTGTTGAGGTCGTTGCGCAGGGAATGAGGCACTGTAGCGGGCATCTGTTGGTGGATGCAGCCCAAACGTTTGGAGTACGCGAGATTGACGTGAGCGTCGGTGTTGATCTCTTAGCCGCCCCAGGACACAAGGCATCGGCGGGGCCACTTGGGACCGCTTTTCTGTATGTCGACCCAAAGATGCATGATCAAATCCTGCCGCTGTTTCAAGGTGGGACCGGCAGTCGTAGTGAGTCTCTGGCGATGCCATCCAGCATGCCCGCCAAGCTGGAGGCCGGAAATTTGAATGTTCACGCATTAGCAGGCTGGGCGGCGGCGCTAAGAGAATTGCGGGAGGAGGGTGTCGAGCGGAGGGCAGAGATCAGCCGTGAACTGGCGCACTTGATGCATGAAGGACTGGCGAAATTGCCCCATGTTCGTGTGTTTGGCAAGCCAGAAGCATTGGCCACTGCCAGTATCTTGATTGACGACCTTTCCCCTGGCGATGCTGCCGCGATTTTGGATGCCGAATTTGGCGTCGAAACTCGGGCAGGTTGGCATTGTGCAGCATTGATCCATGGCTACTTGGGTAGCGAACCACAGGGTACACTCCGGATCAGTGCTGGTCCCACCACGACTGCGGAAGAGATTGCGAATGCAGTTGCGGCAGTTGGGCAGGTTGCTCGAACCCTTCATCCCGATTGAGACGTATTTGCAGACATGGCTGAGAACGAGATCCCGAGTGACAACACAGCGAGTGACAACACCGCGAGTGACAACACAGCGAGTGACAACACAGCGCAGCAGGGTGAGGCCCAGGAGCAGTCCTCTGTGGTGCCCCCGCGTCAAGCCAAAGACTCCCGTGTTTGGTACTCAGAAGGATTGCGATTTGAATGTACGCAATGTGGGGCATGCTGCAGTGGTGAGCCTGGCTACGTTTGGGTCGACGAAGCCGAAGTCTTAGCCATGGCGGCCCAGATGAATATGTCGGTGGATGCCTTCGAGCACAAGTTTGTACGAGACGTGGGGAATGACAAGAGCCTGTTGGAGTATCCCGACGGTGATTGCATTCTCTTGGATCCTGAGACACGAAAGTGTACTGTCTATGAGACGCGACCCATTCAGTGTCGTACATGGCCGTTCTGGGACTCGACCATCAAGAAGAAGAAAGATTGGAAGGAGACTTGCGACGTTTGCCCGGGGGCCGGGAAAGGCAAACTGTATACCTTCGAGCAGATCGAGGTTGCTCGGAAAGAGAAGCCGGTCTGAATTCTCCTTGGCTATGGAAGGATGCCTGTTACCTTTTTGACGGAAAGTTGCGATGGAATTGAGGAAAGCCTCGTCGCAAATTCATGCGGCGAGGCTTTCTCTTTCCCACGTCCACGAGACGTGTAGTCGTTAAGACTCATCCATGGCTTCGGGACGCAGTTTATGCGTCGTCGCCAGACTTGTCTGCAGCTTTGTCTGCAGCAGGTGCAGGAGGAGCGTCTTCCGTAGCTTTGTCTGCAGCTTCTTCCACAACGTTTCCGCAGCAGTCGACAGTCACTGGGACTTTGTGACAAACTCGTACGTTGATCTCCTTCGTCGATTTCACAGGCACGCATACAGTGTATGACTCAGAAACTTGTTCTGTAACGTTGTCATAAACAGTCACGTCGTAGGAGCGAGTTCGCTCTTCTGGAACGCAAACGGTGTAAGAAACTTCACGGGAACGCTCTTCTGTTTCCATGCGGCTCTTGTTCACGGTGCGAGTTCGGGTCTCAGGCTTGCACGTGGTTTTCTGCACCATGCGGGTGCGTTTTTCCATTCGTGTTTTGCAAACAGGAACCTTTTTCGTACGTGTCTCTTTCACCATGGTGGTGACAGGAACCATTCGAGTACGCTCTTCGGCGCGGCATTTCTGCACTTTGACTTCGCGAGTTCGCTCTTCTTGACGGCACTTTGGAACACAGATTGTTCGAGTGCGTGTCTCAGTGGTCATTTCGCAGTAAGGTACTGTTCGCGTTCGAGTCTCAACTCGTGTTTTACAAACAGGAACCATGCGAGTACGAGTTTCGCATTTCATGGTGCAGACAGGAATCTCGCAAGTTCGAGTTTCCATTCGAGTTTTGCAAACTGGCACTTCGCGGGTGCGAGTTTCAGTGCGGTACTTGGTGATCGTGCACTCACGAGTTCGCTCTTCAATTCGGCACTTTGGCACGCATACGGTGCGAGTGCGATTTTCGTTGCGGTGCTTCGTGACCTTGCAAGTTCGAGTTCGCTCTTCAGTTCGACATTTACGAACGCAGACAGTTCGGGTCCGCTCTTCGTTCTTGTAGCTGGTCGTCGTGTAAGTGTAAGGAACTTCACTTTCTTGACGC
>JBPCVE010000071.1:0-10111 GCA_051010795.1 Rubripirellula sp. | reverse complement strand
TTTGCCACCCTGTGCCTGATTACCTCTCCGGGCATCGTCCTTGCGCAAGAAAAAGCTGCCTCTGCTGGCGACAAAAAAACCGCTGGAACATCTGATGCGGACTTCGAAAAGGCTTACTAGCAATTGCTGGAAAAAGCTCCAGAGGTACGCGAGAAAATCGAGAACGGGCAGGCGACCAAGGAAGATGTGATTGCCTGGATGAAAAGGCAAAAGGATGGTGGCAAGGGAAAAGTTGGAAAGGGAAAAGAAGTTTCCAAGACCAAGGCCAATCAATCAGCCGGTAACAAAAAAAACACCGGAAAATCTGAGGTGGACTGGGAGCAGGCATATCAGCAATTGCTTGAAAAAGATCCTGGAGTCCGGGAGAAAATCGAGAACGGTCAGGCGACCAAACAAGACGTCATTGACTGGATGAAAAATCAAAAAGGTTCTGGAAAAGGAAAAGAAGTTGCCGGACCCAGCGAGGAAGAACTGGAGAAGTTGAAACAGAAACTTGAAACCATGGTAAAAGCCGGCACCTTGTCCAAAGAACAGGCAGCCAAGCTTCTGGCAACCATGCAAGGCAGCAGCAAGAGCCAACAGGATCAACCCAAAGACATGGACGCCTACGGCGAAGAACTCAAAGCGGCAGTTCAATCGGGAAAGATGACCAAAGAACAGGCCATCAAAGCGTGGAACCAGGCAATGGCGGGAACCAAGAATGCGAAAGCAACGGCCAAACCCGTAAATAAAAAGACGGGCGCGAAAACTGCAGTTCGCCCCGGGTCCTTCAATTTTTATGCAATTGTCATTGGACGCCTGCGATCCAAAGACATTGAACTGGGTGAGATTGAAATCGATGTCGATTACGTCATCAGCGAACGTGCCAAAGTCAATCAGGAACTGATTGGAAATCGAATCAAACTGATCGGCATCTCGGGCGCATTTCTTGACAACCTGTTGCAGATCAAACGCGGAGAAACAATCAAAATCAGGACCGGTGATTATGACCCCGATAAAAAGGTGCTTGGTTTTGGATACAAGTTTCAGGTTCTGGAACGAACCCCACCATTCAAACCGGAAGACTTTGGTGTGCCTCCCAAAGATTTCCGAGGCTTTGATGGTCAATTGACGGGAAAAATCGTCGAATCCGCAGGATACGAAGTCGTGTTGGAACCGACAGAAATCAAGCCGTCAAGTGAAAACAAAGCCGGGCAACCTGAAAGCATCAAGGGCAAGCGGATCCGTGTCGCTGGCTTTTACAACCAACACAGCGATCTCTATGCCGACCTGCATCAAGGCGACACGATCCGTCTCAGCGTTTCCCACAGAAACCCGGCTAGCGATTCGCTTCAAGTGACTGGTCAGCTTGAAAAGCTTGAGAAGTGATTAGATTGCCGAGAAGTGATTACCGCTAAGTGAAAGGCCCTTCCGGTTAATTCGACATTCACCACAAACCTGAAACCATGGCTATCCATGAGACGTTGTTCCCTGATCCTCATGATCCTGATCCTCACGATCCTCGTTCTCGCCCAAGGCCTTTTCCATACGGCCCGGGCGGATGATATCGTTGCACCTGCATCCAAACGGTTTAACAAGCTTGAAACCAATGCAGTTCCCGATTTTCAGAAACATGTGGTCCCGCTGCTGGGACGTTTGGGTTGTAATTCGGCGAAATGTCATGGGTCGTTTCAGGGACAAGGTGACTTTCGGCTATCCTTATTTGGATTCAATTTTCAGGCTGACCATGCCAGCCTGAACGATGCGGACAGAATCGACATCGAGTCGCCCGCAGACAGCTTGGCTCTCGCGAAGCCAACCCAGCAGGTTGACCATGAAGGTGGTTTGCGATTGAGTGTTGATTCATGGGAATACAATCTGCTGCACCGCTGGATTGCGACAGGTGCGAAAGGGATCGGCAACGTTGATGGCAATGTCGAACCTCAATCCACCGTAGCGGACCAGGACCGAGTCGAGGGCATCGCTTTATACGAGAAAGCGATCAAGCCAATGTTTCAGGACCACTGCTACGAATGTCATGGCTTTGACAGTCGTAAAGGAGGCCTGACTTTGACCACACAAGACGCTGCCCTCCGCGGCGGAGAAAGTGGCCCGGTTCTCATCGCAAAGCGACCCGATGAAAGTCTTCTCGTGCAGGCGTTAGTCCATGCAAACGACAACCTGAAGATGCCACCAAGTGGGAAACTCAAAGCGGAACAAATTGCCAATGTACGTGAATGGATCAAACTTGGAGCACCATGGTCGAGCCAATTTGGCCCGGATGCTGGAAGAAATGCAAGACAATTGGCTGCGTTGCATTGTGAGCCAGCCGAGATCGTTTTCGCTGAATCTGGCCAGCAACAAATCCGTGTGATCGCCCATTGGGACGATGGCATCCGTGAAGACGTCACCTGCCTGTCGCGATTTCAAACCAACGACGACTCGATTGCCACTGTCGACAATGATGGATTGGCCACGTCATCCGGCGCTGGTGATACTCATGTGGTCGTCTTTTACGACAACGGCGTGACTGCCATTCCGGTACTCCGACCGTACCCTCATTCAGCCTCTGCTCAGATCAGCTCTTCGGTTACGGATACCGGGCTACATCCCATCGACCGGATGGTGAATGCGAAACTCGAAAAACTTGCCTTAACACCATCACAGCTCTGCACCGATGCCGAGTTCCTGCGCCGCGTCAGCATTGACATGACCGGCACGCTGCCCGACCCGGTTGAAATCAAAAAATTTATTGCCGACTCATCGCCCGACAAACGAACCCGCAAAATCGATGAATTGCTGGAACGCCCTTCCTATGCAGCATGGTGGGCAAACAAGCTCTGCGATTTCACCGGATGCAATCCCAAATCAATCAGCAGCCTGATCGAAGTGGCCAGGGAAGAAGGCTATATCCAGGCATCGCAGTGGTACGATTGGATCAACGAGCGCGTCATGCGGAATGAACCGTATGACAGAATCGTCGACGGGATCATGTTGGCTGATTTGTCGGGTCGAGGTGAAGGCATGCCAACTTTCTGGACCCGGCAAAGTTTGAAAGAACCCAAAGATACTGCGATGTCGGTCGCACATGCGTTTCTTGGCATTCAGTTGCAATGTGCCGAATGTCACAAACACCCGTTCGACCAGTGGACACAGGCAGATTTCAATGACTTTGGTCGATTCTTCACATCTGTCACCACGACCAAGCGACAATCAAGAACGCGCGAGAAAACAACGCTCGGTTTATTGAGCAGTCAAACCATCTCACTGGAACCGGGCGACGACCCTCGCGAACCAGTCATGAACTGGATGCGTGACAAGGAAAATCCCTGGTTCGCTCGTGCCTTTGTCAATCGGGTCTGGGCCGGTTACTTCCACATCGGCATCGTCAATCCACCGGACCAATTCACCCCGGCCAACCCACCAAGTAATCCGGCATTGCTTGAATGGCTGACCACAGGATTCATCAATCAGAACTTTGATATGAAATGGCTGCATCGCCAGATCACCAACAGTGCCGCCTACCAGAGAAGTTGGGTCCCCAACCATTCCAACCGGAACGATCGCCGCAACTACAGTCGAGCCATCCCACGGCGCATCCCAGCCGAGGTGATGTATGACGGAATGAAACAGGCAACAGCATCAGCCGATAAAATGCAGGAAGTACGGGATAATCTCAGGCGTCGAGCCTCGGGTCATCTTTCCATGCGGATGGCAGGCACGCATGCCATGAAAGTCTTTGGAAAACCGGATCGGTCCATCAACTGCGACTGCGAACGAGTCAATGAGCCAACGCTGTTGCAATCCATTTTCACCCAAAACGATCCTCTGGTCCGCATGCGTGTTGCCGACAGCGATTGGGTCATCGACATCGAAGACGCAGAAACTGCCAAACAGCAACTGGATCATGATTCACTTGTCGAGCAGGTCTGGTTGAGAACCGTTGCGAGATTGCCCAACAGCGAAGAAAAGCAACGTGCCAAACAACACCTCGACTCATCCGATACGATCGCTGCCGGCATCTCTGACTTGCTTTGGGCAATGATGAACACGAAAGAGTTCCTGTTGAATCACTGATGAAACCGCTGGATCAAATCACGAAGAATGCACGATTCCAGCTTTGTTTTTTTAACCGTCACCGTTTTTTTAATGCTGCGACCATGATGACTTTTAAACGCCGCGAAATGTTGCGAATCGGAATGCTGGGGACGGGATTGTCATTATCCCAGTACCTGCGTATGCATGCGGCGGAAACACCCAATGCACCCAAACGGTCTGGCATCTTCATTTTTCTTGAAGGCGGCCCATCCCATCAGGACTCCTTTGATCTCAAACCTGATGCGCCCGTCGAAGTGCGTGGTGAATTCAAACCCATCGCGACCAATGTCGAGGGTATCGAGATCTGCGAGCATTTGCCGCAACTGGCAAGTCGGGCTGAGAAGTATGCGATCATACGCGGAATCACACACAACGTCCCTGACCATGGTCTTGGTAAAAAATATCTGCTGACTGGAAACAAGCCATCCCAGACGGTCAGTTACCCCGAATATGGCAGCGTTGTCAGTCACGAGCATCCCTCAGACCCCAACCTGCCGACCTACGTTTCCATCGACGAATCTTTTGTCGGGCCCGGCTATCTGGGAACGCAGTACAGCGCTTTGACAGCCGCCAAACCACGACACGGAATTCCTTATTCGGTACGGGGCATTTCGTTGGAAGAAGGCCTGACCGTCGATCGCTACAAGTCACAGAAGCGACTTCTTGATGATTTGGACATCGCATTCAAAGGGTTCGAAGACCTTGATGATCAAGTCGCCGGAATGGACCGTTTCACTGAACAGGCCTACGACATCATCAGCGCTCCCAGAACACGTGCGGCATTTGATCTGTCTCAGGAAGATCCTGCCGAAAGTGATCGATTTGGGAAGCATGAATTCGGCCAGTCATTACTACTGTCAGCACGCTTGATCGAGGCAGGCGTGCACTTTGTCACGGTCAGACTCCGTCCAGCGGAATTTGATTTCGACACACATAGCGAAAATTTCCCGCGTTTGCGAACGCTTCTTCCCGCCTTTGACCGCGCATTGGCAGGTTTGATTGACCGTCTGCAGGAACGTGATCTGTTGTCATCAACCGCGATCATGGCCGCGGGCGAATTTGGTCGCACGCCGAAAATCAATGCCAGCGGCGGACGGGACCACTGGGCTCGTGCCATGTGTGCTGTCATGGCAGGCGGTGAAATGAAAGGTGGTCAAGTCGTCGGTGCTAGCGACGCAACCGCCTCCGAACCCGCTTCCACGGGATACAAACCCGATGATGTGGCAGCGTCATTCTTCAAAAATATCGGTATCGAATCCAAGACTGAGTTTGCAACGAATGTCGGCCGTCCCATCACTTTGCTGAGAGACGGCAGCCCGATTCGCGAATTATTCTAAAAAAATCAGGCTGTGTGGTTTTGTCATTCTCGCTCACCCGGCATCATTGACGCGACAACCCTCTACGTGACTGGCATGCCGTGGCCATGCAGCTAGAATGATCGATCCCATTAAATACCCTCTTCGTGGTTGTGGCGGTAATTTGCCAGCTGCACATAGCCACTTTCCTCAATCATCCGGAGTCACTTGATGACCATCCCCTCGCACATCAAGCATTGGATCACGGCCTGCATTCTCGTCACGGTCACTCAATCATTCTCAACCGCTTCGGCTGATGTTTATGAATTACGGACGTACACGACCAAAGAGGGAAAACTGGACGCTTTGAATGCCCGTTTCCGTGATCACACGATCCGACTATTCAAGAAACATGGGATTGAATCCATCGGTTACTGGACGCCGACGGACGAAGAAAAATCGAAGAACACTCTGATCTATGTGATCAAACACAAGAGTCGTGATGCAGCAGCAGCTTCATGGAAAGCGTTCATCGCCGACCCGGAATGGAAAAAGGTCTACAAAGAATCCGGAGTTGGTCCGTTGGCAGCTCCCCCCGAATCGGTCTACATGGAAACCACGGACTACTCGCCCGAGTGGAAGAATGGCGACCAGGATGACGATGACGTTTTCGAATTGCGAATCTATAAAGCAGCACCCGGAAAACTCGGCAAGCTGGATGCCCGATTTCGTGATCACACGATAGGTCTCTTTGATCGTCATGGAATCAAATCAGTCGCCTACTGGCACCCGACTGACAAACCGGATTCTGAAGACATGCTGATCTATATCATCAAGCATGACAGCCGACAGGCTGCTGGCAAATCGTGGAGAACATTCGTGGCTGACCCCGATTGGAAAAAAGCCGCCAAGGAATCGGGAGTCGGGCGACTGGCCAAACCCCCCGCCTCGACCTACATGAAATCCACCGACTACTCGGCATTGAAGTAGCCGTTGACCCGCTCGGCATCTCTGTCGTGATATCACGCCCGGCGGTGAATCGGAAAGATAAATCGATCCACAGATTCACTGCACGGGTGGTTGCAGGTCGGTCACTTGGGAGTGTCTTCCATGTGGGGGTAACGGTAATCTGCTCGATCATTGGTCGACACCTTTTTCGTAGAGCCGTCAGCCAGCGTGTACAGAAACAACTTCTTTCCGGCATGATAAACGATTGCCGACTCATCTTTTGACCAACGCGGATAGGCGAACCAAACTGGTTTTCCATCTGCGTTGGCAAACGCTTTCAAGTTTGTGATCGCCCGTGTCTGAACGTCGAAGTCACCCACGTACAGAGTCCGACCCGGTACCTGCTTCTTGAACCCGGGTTGGTACTCAAAACAAATTCTGGTTTCACTGGGTGAGAGGCTCACACGGTCAAGCACTCCGGTCTTTTCGAGATCGCAGCTGATATGTTCGAATTTCGGATTCGCATTCTTGCCGGGGGTCATCAGGTAATACCCCCATCCCAACTTCGGATGCTTGGATCGAACAAGAATGCGCCCATCCATCAGACAGGTAAAAGCCCACGTGTGGTATCGGTTGTCGGTTAAAGCAATCTCATCACCGGGACTCGCACCTACTTTGCTGGCCATCACACAATAACCACCGGTCTTGGGGTTCTTTCGATTCCAGATCGGAGTATTAGTACCGTCGCGGGTCCAAGTTTGATTAAAATCAGTGTGGGTTCCATCACTCAACGGATGCAAGCCAGTTCCATCAACATTGATGACGTGGATCGCCGTCTTCCACTTGGACACATCAGAATCAGTTTTCAACCTGCGAAAAAACACCAGCATGTCACCGGTCTTGGACCAGGATGGTTTGAAATCCCAATGACCTGTCGTCAAGGGTTTACCCTCAGAAGTGCCATAAACATTCACATGGATCTGACCGCCCACGAAATAGGACCCACGGAAACCCTCAGGCGTGCTCCCTTCCGACCCATCCTCCGCAAACAGGGAAGCCGCGGTCAGATAGGGAACCAACATTGCAGCCCCAATCAGGGCGTGACGAGTCGCGAGTCTCTGCGGCATTTGAGTCAAAGCAGACCACATCGTGATTCTCCGGGACGATATCAGGTTTGATCGCTGGAATTAGCAGATTTTGCTGCGACCACCAGCTTAGCACTCAATGGAAAGTGACACGAATCCGCACCATTGAGAGGTTACTTTTCGGTTACATACCGTTACTGACAGAAGACCCCAAAATGGCTGCAACGAGATGTTGGTCAGGGCGCAAGAATTTCATCCTCACTACTCCCGCTCAGCAAAAAATCCGGCTTGAAAAACCTATTTTCCGGCGTAATTTTCTGCTGAGCGGCAGTCTAAATGGTAACAGAGACATTGTTATTGACGGCATACATTTAACCACACCAGCAAGCCCATTTGATACCGCACGCGGAAACGCGGATTCACGCTCCGTGAGCAGCATGTAGTGATTGCGATCATCAGAGTGCTGATCCGAATTCTGCTGACAAAGTGATCGACGAACGGCTCTGCAGAATGCACGTTTCGGTTCGCCAGTTTCATCCCATGACTCACACCCCACACACATCAAGGCTGGAAACGGATCAGCCCTATGATCGATTCATGTCTCTGTTCATGGGCAGTGAACGGGCGATTCGTGCCTATGTACGTTCGTTGCTGCTATCAAGCCAGGATGTCGATGACCTGATGCAGGATATTGGTTTAAAATGTTGGCAGAAATTTGACCAGTTCGATCCCGAAGGTTCGGCTCTGGATTTCACTCGCTGGTGTTGTGTGATTTCCCGTTTCGAAATCCTTCGATTTCGTCGGAGCAAGGCAAGGGATCGTCTGGTTCTCAGTGACGAAGTGATATCGCTGCTAGCGACTGATGCAGAACAGCGATTGGAGCAGAGCGAAGCAGAACAATCAGCGCTCAGAGACTGCATCAACAAAATAACGGAACCTGACCGCCGATTGTTGCTCAGCGTTCATACCGCGGGAGATTCTATCTCCCGAATCGCATCAGAATCGAATCAAAAAAGAAGACGACTGTACAGTAGAGTGAATATGCTACGAAGCCAGATCGCCGACTGTGTTCGCGAAACGATTAACTTGAGAAGTACATCCTCATGAATCAATCAATCCAATCCCTGGTACGCAGTTATCAGGATCAACAACTCAACAGCGAGGAACTAAAGAAACTCGATGAGTTGCTCCGCACGGATGCTAATGCGCGTGAAATTTTCATACGGGAGACTAATTTAATTGCAGGAATCGAAGGACTTGCTGACGAACAGAATCTCGGTACGACAGTCGATAATCTACGGATGCAAAATTCAGATACTTCGATCAATCTTGCCAATCGATGGACCATGGCAACTGGCTGGCTAGTTGCCGCTCTTGCAGCCTCCTTGCTGCTTGCATTTTTCGCTGTGCCAAATGGAAAAAACGAGGACAAAACAATTGCTACTGTCATTGGTGTCGATGGACCGCTTCAGTGGACTGGCAGTGGTGGTCAAGTGAGAAGTGACCTGTCCGTTGGAATGAAATTACCGGGTGGTACCATTGATGGTGTTTCACCCGATTCATGGTTTTCTCTTCAATTCGACGATGGCTCGGTCATTGTCACTTCGGGAAATTCCATGCTGGCTTTCTCAGATCTCGGCCAGAAAGTTCTGCACTTGAAAGCAGGTCGACTGTCGGCTGATGTAACGCCGCAACCCGATGGCTCCCCCATGCTGATTCACACCCGATCAGCTATTCTCCAGATCGTTGGAACCAGTTTTGACATTGATGTTGATTTGGCTGCAACCGCTCTTAACGTGACTGAGGGAAAAGTGCGTGTGAAACGTCGCAGCGATGGTCAACTTGTCGATGTACCAGCACAGCACCGAGTGATCGCGGCAGCCGATCAAGATCTGAGCATCTCGCAGATCCCCAAAGTAGCTCACCACTGGCAAAGCCGTCTTCAAGACGGCCCGAGACGCACCCATGGTCGTTGGCTGCCCGGCACACCAGGTGAAGATCCCATGCTCGGTTGCCTTCCCCACGTCACCGAACAAAATAAAACCATCTACACAGCTTCATTCAGAGTAACGGTGCCAGATGCTGCACCCGTCATGACGAACAGACGCACCATCATCAATGTCAATGGTCACTTGGATCGTGCCACCAATCTGTATGTTGGAATGACCCTGAAGACTAGTGAGGGAGACTTTGCCGGGAGATTCCAGATGGTGCTACCGAGTCGTGAATTCCGGCCTGACGCACCATTGAACCATTCTCTTGAAATTGAAGATTTCACGCTTGATCCGTCGCTCACAGCAATGAGGGACAATCTTCCCTCATCAGCCAGTGACCTGATTGTGGAGTCGATTTGGTGCCACACCCTCTATCAACAGGCCGGACTTGCCATCACCTCAATCGAAATCACGGAGCAGTCTGAATGAGCACACTGTGCATTTTCTCGCGGCGTGCTCCCATTGTGATGCTGGCGCTCGCGATTACTTTGCTGATGACACCATCGCAAGCAGCAGCCAAAGCACCCAATGTGGTTCTGTTGCTTGCAGATGATCTTGGTTCCAAAGATATCGGCTGTTACGGAGGGCCTGTCAAAACCCCGGCTTTGGACAAATTGGCTGCAAACGGTGTTCGCTTCACCGATTTCTATTCCGGTGCTCCCGTCTGCTCAACCGCACGGGCGACCCTGCTGACAGGCAGACATCATCTCAG
>JBPCVE010000070.1:0-10071 GCA_051010795.1 Rubripirellula sp. | reverse complement strand
GCTTACCAAACGACCTTCATAGAAGAGTCCTTCGAGGTGGACATCGACATTTCTGTGCAAGCTGGGAACCCGGGTGATCTTGTAGAAAGAGCGATAAATGGGATGCTCGTAAGGCAGCACCTTGGTTATTGTGTCTGCGAATAGACGACTCATTTCACGTCGCCAGGCCGCCGGGAAATCCGGATTAGTACAGCATCCAGAAACGAATAGAAAACCACCGTGTTCAAGGTAAGTTCGTAGGCTTTCAAGTTCCTTGTCTCCCAGGACAAAATCATTATGCCCATTCATGAACAGGAATGGGGTTTCAAAAATCTTGGGGTCTGTGAATGCAACAACCGTTTCACGTCCAATTCGAATGGTCGAGACTTCTGAAACAATCCGAGTCATGTTTTCACCGACGCCTGAGCAATCGTTGCCACTATTGCGACTGTACCGGATTCGTCCCATAAAGAAGGACGTGTTGGGGTCAACTTGCTCATCGCTGCCGTTGGGCGATTGGGCAGTCGATGGGAGCACCAGTAGCATGATGAAGCACATCAGCAGGCATCGCGGCACAATTGTTTTTAGCATGAACATGAGCATGTTTTTGTTGAAGTGTTGTTCCTAAGAGAGCTTACAGCATCTGCCAACGTTTTCGAAACAGCCAGTCCAGTGACAGGCAACCGAGCAGCAATGCGAGAATCCAGCCATTCATTCCTGCTGGCAGGACATAGGTTCGCTGCGTTTCGACTTGTTCCTCAGGCTGCAGGAACTTCTTAAGTGCGTCTGCTAGTTCATCCGTCTTTTCGAATTCCATGGCGATTCCACCGCTGACGGCAGCAAATTGCCGAAGAAGTCCCATTTTACGGGACGTCGCTACCAATTCTGCTGCGATCTCCTTGACCTGAATGTCTCGACTTGCCAGCAAGGTGCCATCGTTGAGCTGAAGATTAACGCTGTACATGCCACTTTCGTTCGCCATGAAACGGGTTGCTGTGAGGCGTTCAGGGTCGAGGTTGACGAGAATGTTCAGCACCTCACTTTGGTCAGGGCCAATAATCGTTAGGCGTGCTTCGTTGACAACAGTTGGATTGCTGTCCGAAGCGGTCCCTCTTCCGGACGCAGTTGGCTGTTCAATCAGTAATTCAACTTCATCTCCGGGAGCAGGAGAAGTGTCGACGATGTTGAGTGTCACAGCATTCCGTCCGGCATCCGCCAGAAAACGGAAAAGTTGCCGCCAAAAACGATCATAATGTCGTGGATCACTGGTCCGTGCCAGTCGCCATCGCCAAAGGTTCTGCATGCAGATCACGCTGGCCACACCGTTGCCGTAGCGTTGTGATGCCATGAGCACCGGGTGGCCCGTACCACCTTGGCTCTCCAGCCAGACCTCAGCACCTGCTTTGACGTCTTCAACGATCGCCCGGTTGGTAAACATGGGTAAGTTCTGCCACGCCTCGCTGGTGGTTTCATCATCGCTGATTTGGAAGACGGGATGCTTGAGTGCGTTGGGCGTTACGTCCACCGAAAAGCTCTGACCTCTGCGGTTGTTGCTCAGGACAGCAAATTCAACTGGTAGCAGGTCTTCAAGGCGACTGTCACGCCACGATGCATTGAAGGTTTGTTGACCACCGATCATAAGAACACCGCCGCCCAATTCACCACAGTACTTGGCAAGCAGGTCCTGTTGATTCGTGGTCAGGTCGCCCGGACGCAAGTTCGATAACACCACTACTCGAAATTCATTCAGCTTGTCGAGCGTGTTGGGGAAACCATTGATCACATCAACATCACTTTGAACGCTCTCGAAAAATCGGGAAGCGTTCGCAGTACGGCTCAGGCCGGTCAAGCGAATCGTGGGGTCTTTGCTCATGGCAATATGAACAAATTTGTAGTCCCAAGTCAGTCCACCCTGCACGTACAGGACACGTATTTCTTTTGATGAAACACTTCTGACCGTCGTGGTCATTTGTGAATTGGAAATCACAACGGATTGATCTGCCGGTGGCATCAGCTTGATTTCGTACGTGTGAACTCCGTCTGGTTCGGCAATCGCCGTGAAGGTTTCGTTCCACGTCCTCGGGCCGTCAAACGATTCAATTTGTCGGCGGTCGATCAGTTGTCCATCTCGCAACAGCAGCATTTCGGATTTTGGCAACGCTTTACCGGTTGCCCGCACGTTGGCGCTGATTTTGAATTTTTGGTTTGGTTCTACAATGGATGGGGCGTCGATGTCCTGAATGCCCATGACTCGTCCCCCGGATTCGCTACCAAATCCAACGCTGATTAATGGCACCTGTCGGTTGACTGCGACAGAGATCGCCCGATTGTGATCCTGGGTTTTGGTCAGGATTCCGTCAGTCAGTGCGACGACGGCCAGCGGCGGAGGGTCTGCAGTTACAATGCTTTGAACGATCGCTTGTCCGAGATTGGTGGTCTGCCCTGTGGCAGTCGCTGAGGCAAGGGTAGCACCGTCAACCGCCTCGGCAGAGTCAGCAAACAGGAAAGGCTGGACTTGCAATTCGGATTGGTCGACCATGGGCAAAAGCGTTTCTCGGGCAAAGTCCACTGCTTGTTGATATCGACTCGTATTACCCTCCAGTATCGACATGCTTTCGCTTTGGTCTACCAGCAAAGCGATGTGTTTTCGGGTGGCTTCTTCAGGTTCTGGGGACGTCCAGACCGGACGTGATATGAGTAATACCAACGCAACGAAAAAAAACAGACGCAACGTCAATATGATCGCCATGCGCCTCCGTTTGATGCCTCGCCGACGTAACGCCAGTCCACACCACAGCAGTACGCCAACGGTCGCGAAACCGCAGTACCAAAGCGCTGCCGGGAATTGAAAGGAAAGATTACTCATGCGTTATTGCGGTTTGTCTTCAGAGAGGGCTTGAAAGTAGGTCTGGATAGATTCGCGATAGGCCGATGGGTATTTTGCTGGATCATTACGAAGAGTGGACTCAGGCTCTGTCGGTGCATCTGCTTTTATCACGAAATCACGCTGCGCTTTTTGAATCTGCGCCCGTAATTCATTCACTGTTTTCAAGTCGATGTTTATCTTGGGACCCTCAAGCTCCTGCTTGACTTGTTGAATCAAAATCTGAGTGCCATCGTTGTAGCCATATTGGCCTTGTATCCCCGTCACGATGTCAGCCAGACCATTGTTGCGTAACGCGCGCCCAGCCTGCGGTGTCAGGTTGCCCTGTTCACCTTGGCGGGCGGCGGACTCAAGTTGGGCAAGTCCGCGCAACAGTGATTCACGTCCAGCGGGACTGAGTGAATCGCCTTGGCCAGCAGTTTTGTTACCTTGGTTTCCTTGCTTGCCCTGTGCTTGCCTTGCCCCCGGCTGCATTCCCATCGCCTTCGCCAGATTCTGCATCTGTTGTTTCAGACCTCCGGCAGCTTCGCTTGTTTCTTGGGTGCCATTTGACTCAGCTAAACGTTCAGTCGCGTCTTGTAACGCCTGCTCCGGAGTTTGACCGCCGCTGGGAACCCCCGCTGGAGCAGGAGCCCCCGCCGTTGCTGGCTGGCCTGCTCCAGAAGGCTGGCCTGTGGGGGAAGACTGGCCGTCAGGGGCGGATGCTTCCGCCAATTGTGAACCATTGGGTTTGGGTGGTTCCTGATCGGGTTGATTTGCATCTGCTGGTGATCCGGAGCCGGCGGCTTGTCCACCCGATCCGCTGCTGCCAGGATTCTTGCATGCGAGGGAGCCCACGGATTGGCATTGTCCTGCAGTCTGTTGTTTTTCAGCCGTCGAAAAGTCATCGGGCTGTTTCTCGATCTCGCTTAGTTGATTGATCAGTTGTTCCATCTGTTGTGCAAGGTTTGATTGCTGCGCACTTTCTGTCTGCTCTTGTTGTTTCGAAAGTGATTGGTCGAGTTGTTCCAATGACTCGACGGCTTGTTGGCTGGTGTTGGGCGCGTTGTCTTGCCCAGCGTTTAGTGCACGAGTGGTCTGCTGCATTTCTTTCTGCACTTTGTCAGCTTGAATCGCTACCGTTTCAAAACCATCTGGATTTTGTTCCCGTGCGGTTGTCATGTCTTCTTCAAGCAGCAATTGATCTCTAGCAAGGTTCTGGAACTGATCCCTGATACCTAGATTTTCTGTCGTTTTACTCTGGATGTTTTCTTCGCGATTGATCGCGTCTTGAACAAACTCTCTTGCAGTTTGTAACGCCTGCGATTGTTCCTGCAATTGTTTCAATTGCGATGCCATTTGCTCTTGATCATGGCCTTGTTGGCGTTTGGCAGTTTGCTGTTTCAATGACTCTGCAATTTTGCTGAGTGACTGATCAAGGCTCTTTGCCGTTTCTGCCCGTTGCTCACTGTCCGATGCAGTCTTGAGAGCTTCGGTTTGCTGTGTGACTTGTTTTTTGGTTTCAGCCACCGAATCAGCTTGTGGGTTCTGTTTTGCTTGGTTGTTATCTTCATTTTTTGGTGGGGCAGTTCCGGTCAATTTCTGATTGTCGGACGAGGAAGCATTTTTTTTCGCCTCGTTGATGTTTCCCAAGTTGTCAGGGATCTCTTGAAGTAGCTTTTGTGTTTCGTCAACGGCTTTGCTGATTTCTGCTGTGTTGGGTTTTTCAGCTGTTCTCTCGATCGCGCGGTAGGCTTCGCGATTTGCGGCAATCCGTTGTTGCAGCGAGTTGGCCTGAAACTGTTCGTAATTATTTTGCAGTTGCTCAAGGGTCTCATTCAACTTCTGCAGATTGTTCTTCGCCTGTTCCACCGAAACACTTGCGGCATTGGGGTTTTCCAGTAACTGGTCCGATGCTCGTGACATGCTGCTTGCTGTTTTTTCTGATAGACCTTTCCGGTTTTGGAATGCTTTTGGAAACTCCTTGCGAAGTGAATCGAATTGAACAGCGATGTCATGTTGTTTTGTCGCGAGGTCAGGTGAGGGAAGTGCCGGGATGCGATCTTCCTCAATATCGGCTGCCTCTTGGGCTAGTTTTTCCTGCTGATCAAGCAGTTCATTGAGACCGCGTGATGCTTCATTGATTTGCTGACTTTCCTGAGCAAGCTGCTTGAGAAGTCTCGCGAGTTCAGGATCAGCTTCTGTTGCGGACAGAGTCACCTGGTCCTCCAATTCACTCAAAGCAGATCCTGCGAATGATTCGGGATATTGTTCGATCAGATTTGCAAGTTCACGGCGGGCATCGACCAGATGCATCAACGCAGACTCTTCGGTTTGCTCAGCCTCTGTTTGTGCACGCTCCAGCAGCGCCGTCTCAGCGTTCGTGAACTCGGTGCTTGCAGCCTCGATCGATGAAGCAAACTTGCGAAGAGTTTTGCGATCCAATCTTCTGGACAGTTTTTCTTGGACGGATCTACCTGCGGAAGCCAAGCCAATTTCTCGCTCGGCAAGAGAGTCCATGGTTTTCTGTTGATCGGTATCTCCGGAGTCAGTCAGCTTTTCCGTGCTACGGATTACTTGCTGTTGTCGATGGATCAGGTCTGTCAGCTCCTCCAGACTTTCGTATCCCGCGTGAGGCAATTGTTTCAATGCCTCTGCTCCAGGAACGATTTCGACGAAGTAACTGGAGGAGCCATACCGTGTTTCGTCAATCGCATTTGCGGTGGCTCGATAGCGGGTCACATCCCATTCTTTTAGGCCAAGCTGCTTGGGGTTCAGCGTGGGTTGGAAAACCGCGTAACGGGGGTCTTCAAGTTCTGGCAAGGGACGCGTGACCTCTTTCGAATCATTGACTTGCGTTTGCCATGTGATGCTTGCTAAAGGGCGGTCGGACGCTGCTTCGATCAGTAGCGGCACATCCTCGTGTGCCGTGATGCGAAGGTCGCGTCCGGGCTCACTGATGCGAATTTCGCCCCAATCGCTACCCGCCTGTTCTTCAGAGTCTGGCGGAGGGGTGATTGATTCATCCGGAATGACAAGAGGTTGGAGGTTGTCTTGCCGTGCTTGCTCCTTCGCTTCGTCTGCTGCTTTCGCCTCGTTTGCTGCCAGTGTCTGCAGGGGGCTTTTTGTGATGTAGAAGTTGACCGCCAATATTCCCAAAAGCAGCATGACGAGAAGGTGAGCGTTTACCGATCGTTTCTTCAGCGGATTTGCGGGTCGCAGTTTGGGCACAAGTCCAGTCGCTTGTTTTTCAATGGCATCACGGTACATGGCTGCTGAATGATCGTCCTTGATGCGTTGATCAAGTTCGACGACAGTGTTGAGGCGATCCTGCAGCATGTCATGGTCTTGCTCGACTGCTGCCGCAAGTGATTTGCGATCCATGCGACGCTCAACTACCAAGATGATACTGATCAGCCACGCAAATCCTGTTCCGATACAACTGGACGCAGCCAGTAAAAAAAACAGGCTTGTGCTTTGGATGACACCGGAATAAGCCGTTAGTCCTAGCGTGAATAAGAGTACCGACAGGATGGACAGCAAAGTCGCGGTTCGCTTAATTGCAGTTTCCCATTTGCTCGACTGAGCTTTTTCGGCGATGCGTCTTTCCAGTAGATGATGGATCACAGGGTTGACTTTGGGGTAGCGGTGAGACGAGCGACAACGATTAAGATTGTAGTGGTTCAGTTGTTGTGGGGAATCGAAAAAACACGCTGCAATCACAGGCGCGATTGGATCGTGATGCAGTAAAACTCAGTCCTGGTGTTAGGACATGCTGCTTGCTGACGGTGTAATCATGGCGTTGGACGGGTAGGCGTCTTTTTTGCTTCAGTGCCGTTCGTTGTGTAGGTTGCTTTGTCCATCGTTCACTTATCTTGTTGAACGCCCCAGATGGTTTCTACCATCAAGAGAGCCATGGCGGCGGACAAGATGTACCACCAGTTCATTTGTTGTAGTGCTTCCATCTTGCTCAGGCTGATAGCGGTGGGACGGTCGGAGGCAGGTTTGTCGGTTCGGGTGAGCTCACTTGCAGCGTCATCCGGACTACGACCCCAGTTTTCGAGGACTCGTGGTTCCGTTTCGTAGACCAGTTCAGATTCGAGGGGTGATGGGTTCACATCTAGAATTGCTCCTAGCGAATCTGCCAAGTCGTATCGAATAGAGAAATGTCCCGACTGTGGTGGTAGAGCAAATCTTGCTTTGCGATCATCGACTTCTACGATGATGGGATCAATGCCGTCGGCGATTCCCATGGTGCTTGGGTCAAGTGGAGCAACGACGATGTTTTCTGCTTGAGTGCCTGCGGGTAGCTCCCAGACCACTGATTCCCCAGGCTCAAAAAACGTTTCTGTGGTGGATTCCCCTCGGACGTATTGCAGGGTCTGGTCGAGGAAGGGAATGAAGGTTGGTTGGATGGGCCAGTTCGTGTCACTGCGATCAAAGGCGAAGGCAAAGACGATCAATCGGCCCGGGCCTGCGTTCGATTCGAAAATAAGAGGGTCTCCTGCTTCGGAGAATGCAAGCGATGTTGCATCTTTGACTTTCAGGCGTCGATAGTTTGTGAAATCGACCTCAGCCAGATCGCCAAATTCAGTTGTGCGAAAAGGTGCAAAGATGGGATGCTCGGCATACACGTATCGAAAAGTACCGGGTTCTGTGGGTTGCTGTTGTGATGCCTGTGTTTCTATTCCCATTTCCCGCAGAAAGCCGGAAATTAGGGGAGTGATTTTGTCGACAAACAGAATGACACCACGTCCTGCACTCAGGTCACTTCTGACGGTTGAACGTACGTCTGCAGATTGCAGGCGATGGCTTTCGAGGCAGAGTACGTCGGGGGCTGTCACTGCAGAACGAATGATCGGCGAGTCCTCCAGAACATTGTGGGTGTCCCAGCGGTTCGACATGACTTCGGGACTCAGTGCGCGGCGAAGAAACAGAGAGTCGACAATAAGTTCAACCTTTCCCTTGCGTACGGGGGCTAGTGAAAAGAACACCCGATTGTCGCCGGCTAAATCATCAGTGTCTCCCTCCAGTGTGATGTCCCCCGCAGTCCACTCGCTTGGATTCACTTTCCACTGAGCAAAAGCGGTGCCGTAGGTGATCGGGTTGTCTGCCACGTCTGTTTGCCCCGAAGTCGTGTCGTCCTTGTTGGATGCTGGTTCCAGTTGCACACGTTCCACCTCTCGGCCGCGGTCACGAAAAATGATTTCGCTTGGGCCCTGGTCTCCCTGCAAGGTGACCGTGACTCCTACTTCTACCCACGAATCACCATCTCGGGTAACTCGCCGAGCCCGCGGGGTTGAGAGGGCAAGGTTCGCGATATCGATTTCTGGAGCGTTTGCTATTTCCACCTCGATGTTCTTGAGAAAGGGAGGTGAGTTGGCGTCCAGTAGCCATTGATTTGCCTGACAGTCGCTCAGTAGCACGATTCGGCGTTTGGCACCGAGCGAATCACTAAGCATTTCGGCGGCCGTTCGAAAGGCATCAACAAAGTCTCCTCGCTCGGAGTGAGGTGCCATGTTTCTCACGGCCAAGGCAGCCGCCTGCTTTCCATCAGCTAGGCGAGCCATGATTTGGGCGGTGGATCCAAGTTCGATCACGCCGACTTGGATACCGACGCCTGATGATTCAATCTCGTCAGCCAGCCGGTTTCGAGATTTTTCGAAGCCGGCTCGCGTCTGAGCACTCAGGGTATTGTCCAGGATATAGACTCGACTTTCTTCAACGAGGACGGTTTGCTCATTGTTGAAGTAGGGCCATGTGAAGGCAGCAATCAGCAGGAGCATGCTGATGATCCGCAGCAACATGAGCGGCCAATTACGGGGCCACATTGGACGTGCACGGGCTACGGGCTGATCATCAAGAAACCGAAGGGTTGGAAATTCTACGAGGTTCTTTTCATCTCTTCTGCGGAGGTGCAAATAGATCGGCACCCCAACTAACAGACTACCGAAGGCCATGATTGGAAATAGCAAACTCATGCTTACATCAACCGCCGGCGTTCTTTAAGGAAAAGAGTCAGAGCTTCCCAAGGTTCTGTATCGGTTCTCACCACGCAATGCGGCATTTCAAGTGAATGGAACAAATCACGATACTCAGCCATGAAAGCGTCGAAACGTTTCAGGTAGTTGGTTCGTGCCCCAGTGGGATCAATCATTCGCCGTTCTCCGTTTTCCAGATCCCGGAAAACAGCAGGTTCTGAAAATGGAAATTCCAATTCATCGCGATCCAAAACCTGAAAAATCATACACTCATGACCAAGGAATTTGAGTTGCTGAAATGCCTCCGTGATGCCCGCTGATTCTTCTTGTAAGTCTGAAAAGAACAGGACGATGCTGCGGCGATGAATGAGGCGGATCATGTGTTGCAGCAAATCAGACAGTCGCCCACTACCTGCGGCAGGTAAATCCTGTAATTGCTGGATGATTGTGTTGAATTGACTTTGCTTTTGAGAAGGGCGAATGAATGTCGCCGCGTCGGACGGTTCCCGATGTGTGAGTAAGCCAACGGCATCGTTTTGTCGAAGCATCATTGACGTTAAAGCAACCGCCAGTGTCTTGGAGACTTCCAGTTTTGATCCCCAGGCTTTGCTTCCGCGGTATTTCATTGAGCCGCTGGTGTCGATGACGACATACACACGAACATTGGTTTCCTGTGTGTATTTCTTGATGCACAGCCGGTTGCTGCGTGCGTAAAGCTGCCAGTCCAGGTGTCTCAGGTCATCGCCAGGCTGGTAATCACGGTATTCGCTAAATTCGACGCTGATGCCATGAAAGGGACTGCGGTGCATGCCGTCAAGAAAACCCTCCACCAGATATCGGGCTTTCATGTCCAGCGTATGAAGCAACGACATGACCTTGGGGTCAAACCGTTCAATCAGTCGATCATGCTCAAGAACCGCCATCCATGCTACCTCTTTGACTTAGGAGCATTTTGTGGAATCTCGGCAATCAGTTGCTCGATAATGTCGTCCGTTGTTTTCTGCTCGGCATCAGCTTGGAAACTGCGGATGATGCGGTGTCTTAAGACCATAGGGGCTACCGCTGCGATATCTTCACAGGCAACATTGAACCGTCCTGTGCAGGCCGCCCGCGCACGTCCAGCCAAAATCAGGTTTTGGCTGGCGCGAGGACTCGCTCCCCAGCGGATCCAGTTTGCTACTCCAGGTGCGATATCAGGTGTTCCAGGCCGGGTGGCTCTCACTAGCCGCGTTGCATAGTCAATGACGT
>JBPCVE010000069.1:0-4499 GCA_051010795.1 Rubripirellula sp. | reverse complement strand
CGTCTGGACCGTCCTGTAAGCGGCGTGATTTTGGTCGCAACACGCAAACGAGCAGCTCGACTGCTCAGTGACCAGTTCGCGAGCCGAAAAGTCATCAAAACCTACCTTGCCTGGGTAACAGGCAAAGTCGAATCCCAGCACCTTGGTCTTTGGGTCGATCATCTGCGGAAAGTTACCCAGCGGTCGCACACAGAGATCGTGCAACCGGGATCAGAGGGCGCGAGAGTCGCCGAGACGAGGGCGAGTTTGCGATTGTATGACTATGCGACGAATCGCAGCCTCTTGGAACTTTCACCGCTGACCGGCCGCATGCATCAGCTCCGGCTCCAAACTGCCCACCGAGGCTTCCCGATCATCGGTGACTGGCAATACGGAGGGCAAAAGATGGTGGACGAATCGGGCAACTTTGCGGCTGAGATGGGCAAAACCGCCGATCACTCACAGGGTGACCTACCACGATCGAAATCTCGATCCAGCGACGAGCCGGCACAATCGGGCGACTCAGAGGCCCCAGCCGCCTCCGAAGGCCCTGTTTCTGAACTTGAAACGCGAGGCTCTGATGGCAAAGCCCGCCCGTGCGATCACATCCTATTACAAGCTCAACGAATTCAATTCCACGACCCCACCACCGGGACCCTGCAAACGGTAACCGCTTCCGACGAACTGCCCCAGAGTGTGTAATGAGGCCAAGCGACGCAGAATACGAGAGTTTCTGAAGGCTAAACAGCTCATTTTCTGGGCCGAACACCACCTCATGACGGGCTTCCCTCAAATGCAGAGTCAGGGGCGACGTTCAAGTTGCTGATTGGGTATATACTGCGGTTATTGCAACAAACGCTGGGCTCGTTGAGACTGGGCTCGTTGAGAAACGCCGGGCTCACTGAGAATTTAGAAATGACGGAACAACGGTAGGCGATCATGTTGCGAATAGGTGCTGTTTCTTATCTGAACACAAAACCGCTGATCCATACGCTTGAAGAGCGTTTGGAGGGGCAGGGCAGTTTGACGCTTGATCTTCCCAGCCGCCTCGCCGAGGGACTGCGTTCGAGTGACCTCGACGTAGCCCTGATCCCCTCAGTGGAATATTTTCGAGGCGACGACTACGAGGTCATCTCGGATGCTGCAATCGCGTGCAGAGGACCGGTATGGAGCGTAAGACTGCTCAGCCGCGTTCCTGTGCCGCAAATCAAGCGTCTGGCATTGGATGAAGGAAGCCGAACGAGTGCTGCAATGGTCCGCGTGCTGCTTCACGAGATGCACGGACTTCATCCCGAAACAGTTTCGCTTGCGATCGATCAGGAACCCGAGGACGTAGACGCGGATGCAATCATGCTGATCGGCGATCGTGCCATGCACCCCGCTCGTGGCACTTACCGCGAAATTTGGGACTTGGGCGATCGTTGGTGTCGCTGGACCGAACTTCCATTCGTGTTTGCGATGTGGGTCGCTCGCCCGGGAATTTGGGGCGACGGACACCGCAGTGGCATCGACCGTGAATCGCTGGAGCAGATGCTGGAAGCCAGTCGTGACTCAGGTTGGGAGCACATGGAAACAATCGCCATGGAGGAAGCTGCAGGTCATGGGCTGACCAAGGAAGACCTGCATCGTTACTTTGCAGAAAATCTACACTTCAGGCTCGGACCGGGTGAACGTAATGGCTTGGCAGCCTTTCGCTCGCGGGCTGCTGATCTGGGCCTCGTTCCAGCCACCGATAAAATCAACGCCTAATTTACTCGAAGAATTTCTATGATCGCTTCTGGAACAACCAATATCCGCGACATTCTGGACAAGGCTATCGCTGGCGAAAGACTTTCGCCGGACGATGGCCTGGCATTGATTGAGAGTCATGATTTGGCATCGATCGGGTCGGCGGCCGATCAAGTCTCACGCCGCATGCATCCTGAACCATACAGGACCTACAACGTCGATCGAAACATCAACTATACCAATGTGTGCACGGCCGTCTGTGACTTTTGCGCTTTCTATCGCGGACCAAAAAGTGACGAGGGCTATGTCCTGTCACGAGAACAGCTGCTGGAAAAGGTAGAAGAGACAGTCGCATTAGGTGGGAACCAGATCTTGATGCAGGGCGGACTCCATCCAAAATTCAAGATCGAGTGGTATGAAGACCTGCTTCGCGACATCAAAGACAAGTTCCCAGGGGTCAATGTTCATGGCTTCAGCCCGCCGGAATTACATCACTTCACCAAAGTCAACAACATGTCTTTGCGGGAGGTGTTGGAGAGGTTGAAAGCTGCCGGACTGGGTAGTATTCCCGGTGGTGGTGCCGAGATTCTGGTTGATCGAGTTCGGTCGGAACTCACGCGTGGAAAATGCATGACTGATGAGTGGCTAGAGGTCATGCGGGTTTGGCACCAGCTTGGTGGCATCAGTACTGCGACCATGATGTTTGGACACCTCGAAACATTGCCGGAACGAATCGAGCATCTTGAGCGGTTACGGCAAGTGCAAGATGAGAC
The DNA here is from genome assembly GCA_051010795.1 of Rubripirellula sp. Taxonomy (GTDB): domain Bacteria; phylum Planctomycetota; class Planctomycetia; order Pirellulales; family Pirellulaceae; genus Rubripirellula. The sequence goes on along the minus strand of JBPCVE010000069.1, from coordinate 2,019 downwards.
CAACGGATTTACCGCCTTCATCTGCTGGACTTTTCAACCGGATAACACCGAGTTATCCCACCTGCCAGCCGTCGGCTCTTTCGAGTACCTGAAGACTCAAGCCATTGCCCGACTGTATCTGGATAACATCCCAAGCATTCAAAGCAGTTGGGTCACCCAAGGCCTCAAAGTCGGGCAACTGGCGATGCTGTTTGGGGCGAACGACATGGGTAGCCTGATGATCGAGGAGAACGTCGTTGCGGAAGCCGGAACGGTTCACTATCTGTCCTTGGACCAAATTCGTGAAGCGATTCAGGAATTAGGTTTTGAACCAAGACAGAGAGACGTTTTTTACAATCTCGTCTCCCCCGAAGCCGAACAAAAGGCAATCGACGCGAATCGGGGGCAGAGTCCCAGAGATTTGGTGCAACTGACCAACTGAATGCGTTGGGGTGCATCTCAAACCGGCCCTGCCCGGCATCCACTTGGTGGAACTAGCGAGCCATCAGACATGAGCGGTCCTCTGCGGTGACAATGCTAATTCGGTACACTACGTGAAACCGTCGTACTTCTGGTCCTGCTGACTTCGCCGCATTAAGCCACCATGCATCGTCACTATCGCGTCCTATTCATGATATGCGTGCTCGCGGCACAGGGCTGCTTGCCCGAGACATCTCCTCCCGTCATCAAGGGCCCCATCAGCGGGAACGTAGCCGCGCAGCGAATGTCAAAAGTCCGTTCGCAGAGTGGGCCGTCATATCTTGTGCCCCTCAGCCACAACGGAATTGAATTCGAGGCAGCATGGGAAATCGGCAACGCACTGAAACGGTCAGCCCAACTGCAAATCAAGCCGCCCATCGACTGGAGCTTGGACGACGTGCAAGCGGGAATGCTATTAGCACTTGCGGATACAAATACGAACCCACTTTACCCCGCCGTCAATGAAACGGTCCTCAGCCTGATCAGCGAGGCGGCGGAATCGAAGGATGAGCGAGCCGTAGGAGTCGCGCCAGAAACCGACTACGGGCTGACCGTCAAAGTGAAAAAATACAGCAAGACCTGGTTTGTCGAAGTCAAAGCCCAAGCTGTTTACGCCGACGGCACTTCAATCGGCTACTGAGGAATCGCGAGTGTTAACCAGAGTCAACACCCCGATTCAGGATCTGGCAACCCAGACTGTGGCAATTCAGACTCAGTCGATCCAACGCTTGAGCAACCCTTCGTAAGCATCGATACGTCGATCTCGCAGAAATGGCCAGTGCGTTCGAACAAGATCAAGTTCGTCGAGGGCACAATCTGCTGTCACAAGACAGTCATCACCATGATTCCCTTGGGCGATGACCTCACCCCTGGGTGAGGCAATGAAGGAACTCCCCCAAAACTCAAGGCGTCCCTCAATGCCAACGCGATTCGGTGCGCCGAGAAACACTCCATTTGATATGGCATGTGCCCGCATCGAAGTCATCCACGCATCATATTGTCCGTCACCAAACTCTTCCTTCTCATCATCAATCCAACCGATCGCAGTGGGGTACAACAGAATTTCAGCACCTGCGAGCGCGAACAGTCTGGCCGCTTCCGGAAACCATTGATCCCAGCAAATACCAACACCTAGTTTTGCGTACTTGGTTTGAATGGGTTCAAAACCACTGTCACCAGGAGCGAAATAAAATTTTTCGTAAAACAGCGGATCATCAGGAATGTGCATTTTCCGGTACTTACCCGCGAGGGTACCATCAGCGTCGATCACGACCGCTGTATTGTGATAAACCCCCGGAGCTCTCCGCTCAAAAATGGGTGCGACAATCACCACTTGAAGACGGCGTGCCACCTCTGTTAGCCGATCAATTGTCGGTCCTGGAATCGACTCCGCCAGATCAAACATGCGATGATCCTCAGCTTGGCAGGGATAAGGGCCAGTAAACAATTCTTGCAAGCAGATGATATTCGCACCATCTTGGGCAGCCTGCTCGATCCACATCACTGCGGCATCACAACAGGAATTTGCCGAACCGGCATCTCGCATTTGAACGAGTGTTA
>JBPCVE010000068.1:0-18374 GCA_051010795.1 Rubripirellula sp. | reverse complement strand
TACACGTGATGGCTGGCTTGTCTGACCGATCGGATCGACTCCACCAGCCCAATCAATCAACTGGGGTGTCCAGTGCCCTGAGCAGTAAAGGGGATCCAACCATTCCAAGAGGGTAACTTTTGGTCGCAACACCTGATTTCCGGCATATCGTTTTTCAACAGTCTGACGAACACGGTCGATGCGTTCATCAATCGCCTTCCTCGCCCGGATTCCGGACTCAGAGCGCCCAGTCGCTTTCCAGATCGTTGACGAATCATCCAATACGCCTGTCAAACTTGTCGCCGGCAAGTCCAGGATCTCACAATGTTGTTCGAGATCATCGATACACTGCAACACGTCGCGTTCATTGACGGCACACACATTGCATAGTGTCTGGGTCAAAATCAAATCAGGTTTCAGAGAACGTACCCTGTCCTGATCAAGTTCATACAGGGATGTCTTTGTATCGCTGAATGATTTCACGGCAGCATCGATCTCACGACTGGACTGCGTGGAATCAATTTTCGACTGAGTGACGCGTGGCAAGGCGCAAATTGCAGTTGGAAAATCACATTCATGCGAGATGGCAACCAGACGATCAGCAAGTCCCAACTGGCAAACCCATTCGGTAGCTCCGGGCAGCAACGAAATGACACGTTGTGCATCAGCGACGGTTTTCATTTTTGCGTTCCGTAGACCTTTTCGGGGTCGACCAACCTGTCCTCAGTAATATTCGCAGCACCACCCTCGTCAATGCTTCGGAAAAAACAACTGGCGTAACCCTCATGGCAGGCAGCACCGGTCTGTTCGACCTTCAGCAGAATGGAATCGGCATCACAATCGACTCGAATTTCGGTTACCCGCTGGCGGTGTCCACTGGTTTCACCCTTTCGCCACAATTTCCCCCGGCTTCGACTGAAATAAACCGCAGCGCCTGATGATAGTGTCTCTTGCCACGCCTGCTGATCCATCCAAGCCATCATCAGGACACGTCCGGTGGCAATATCTTGGGCGATCGCGGGCAACAACCCGCTGGTCCCATCGAACGGCAAGCCTTTTTGAAAATCAGGAACGTTAGACACAGTGCTTTTACCTGCTGCAGAGGAAATGATCGGAAGCATGAATTTTCGGGCGGAGACAACACCAATAGCGTACTTGGCCGTCATTATCAGTTCACCCCATCCAAGGGGACGTCTGAAACACGAGGCCTGGTTCAAAATCCACCTTGCTCAACATGATATCTCGCCCACGATTATAGGTGCATTCGTTAGCGACGGAACGATGGGCAAATCGCGACCTTTCATTTGGTGGGTCAAGCAATTGGCAATCGATAGTCGAAGCAACAGGTATCGTCAGCCAAAGATGCTCAGCGTCGCTCCTGAAGACGCAGCCTCCATCGGAACCCACAGATGTCCTCGCCAACCCCTCGAATATCTGTTGTCCTGCCCGTCCGAAATGGTGAACATCACGTTGAATCCCGAGTGATTCAAGTCCTCGAGGCTATGTCAGATCTGACACGGGGAGCCACAGAGGTGATTGTGGTTGACGATGGAAGCAAGGACTCCACGCCCGAAGTCCTGAGTGAGTTGAAGGCCCGTTATCCACAAGTACGGATTGTTCGCCACAGTCGTCCCCGGGGGCTTGAAGCCGCCGGTCAAACTGGACTGGAACGATCAACCGGCGAACTCGTTTTCATTCAGGAAACGGACGCTACCGTACGGATAGAAGATATGAGACGTTTACTGCGAATGAGCGAAGACAAGTCGGTTGTCGCCGCCCGCGCAGAGAGCACACCACGCCCACTTTCAGGTGCTCTGATGCGTCGTCTTCGGGCCTTCGGGACCCATGCAGATACTGCGGAATCGCCTTCGGAATCACCTGCCACCAAGACCAGCCTGCAAATGATCCGACGCCCTCATCTGCAACAGCTGGCAAGCCAACGCGGCCGTCACTACCGACTCAATGGTGAAACAGTCCACTCGACCTCGTTGGAATCAGCCTGATCTGACAGTCTGATCTGAAAGCCTGAATTGGCAGTGCGAACCGACGAGCCGGCACCTAATGGCCACACCACATGCACTCAAGGGTGAGTGAAATCAGTCACGGAACATCTCCTGAACTTCCTTTGACCACTCATCCCAACCCTCGGCCGCTGCCTCGAAGTCAACCCGCATCCAACGAACAGGGTCGCTAGGTAGTACCCGCGGTGGAAATTTGCTGCCGCGATGCACCGGTAATTGGCTACTATTGCCCATCGCAAGTCGATCCTCCGTTTCGGGGCTGACGAGATAATCAGCAAGTTCTGCAGCAGCCACAGCATGAGGAGCATTCTTAAGCACGGCGATTGTATTGGGAATTCGCAGGGCTCCCGCCTGATCCGGAGCTTGATCAGGAAAGACAATTGCAACGGGCTCACCACTATCTTTTTCGATGATCGCGTCGTCTGTATCCGTCAATCCCCATGCCACGCGTCCCGAGGCAACTGCTTGGGCAACTTGCTTATTGCCGGACAAAATCACTGCATTTTTTTGAATGGCCTGCATTTGGCTTAGCGTAGCCTCACGACCTTGCAATTCTCGAAGCACAGCAAAATGTGTTGCCGTCGTCCCGAATAACGGCCGCGCCATCGCACATTTCTTTTCCCACTTGGGATCGGACAGCTCGGTGACCGAGGTAGGGTAATCGGCCGGATCCGGGATCAACTTTGTGTTGATCAGCAACACACGCGCACGAGCAGCAAACCCACACCATGTTCCGTCGCGGGCAACCATGTCCGTTGGATAACCCGGGGGCAGATCCCAGCTCATCGGTTGCAAAAGCCCCAATTTCTGGAGACGCACGGTATGCATGATTTCATTGTTCCAGAACAAATCACAAACAGGCTTATCCTGTTCGGCAATGATGCGATTGACCAGACCGACGGTCTTGGTTGATTCAACGTCAAATTTGGGAATGACACCTGTCTCATGATCCGTGGATCTTTCAAATGCGTTAAGAATGGGGAACGCAAATTCCTCGTCCAGTGCCGAATAAACGACGACATCGCTCTCAGCACGAGGCACACATCCGCTGGCCAGCACCAGACACAACGCAACCCCAACCCAGCCAAGCAGTTTCACCCTGACAGCAAAACGAAAAATCCATGTAGAATGGGAGAATGTTTCAATCACAGTTAATCTTCGGTGTGGGTTGTTTCTTCGCCTTACTTGTCGCCCCCTTGAGGGCCGACGAGCTTTTGGTGCGGGACGGCCGCTACATTCACTTGACCACGGATATCGCTTCCGCAGAAGAGGCCGAAAGTCTGGTGGCATCTTTTGATGCCGCGGTACCTCAATGGATTCAGTTCTGGAATCTGGACACAAATGCAATCACTGACTTCAAGGTGAAAGCCTGCGTGATCCGTAATAAAGCCGATTTTAACCAACGTGGCCTGATTCCGGCGACCGTTCCCAATTTTCCTTTCGGTTATGCGATGGGTAGTCAAGTTTGGGTCCTGGCACAACAAAGCGAATATTACACACGACACTTGCTGCTGCATGAAGGTGTCCATTCACTGGCTTACCACTTGTTCAATGGCGCTGGACCTACTTGGTACCAAGAGGGATCTGCTGAACTGCTGGCAACCCACCACCGGTCCGGAGCTGCGATCAAAATCAATCAGATTCCCCAAAGTCGTGATGACGCACCGTATTGGGGACGATTCAAACGCATGGATCAGGCAACGAAGAGCAGCGAGGTCCCCAGTATTAACGCGGTGCTGGGTTATCAGCCAAATTTAACCGGTGATGTCGCCACCTACAGTTGGAGTTGGGCTGCCTGCATGATTCTGAGTAGTTACCCGGAGTACCGCTCGGCTTTTGTGACCGCAGCACAACGAGGTAAGGAAACTGGGCCTGCCTTCAATCGCGAGCTGCAATCAACCCTCGGTAAGCAATGGCCGATTTTGGCAGCCCGCTGGCGTTTGGCTTGCCACGATCTGAACTACGGTTTTGACTGGAACAGGGAGCAGGTAAAGCTTTCGGCAAAGGACCCCGTCTGGAATGGCAGCGACCTCCAGCTTGAAGTCCGACCAGATCAAGGCTGGCAGTCCTGCGGGGTCCGTATTCCGCGAGACGCTAAAATCAGCATTTCCGCCGAAGGAGAGATCACCCTTGCAGATCAACCCAAGCCGTGGACAAGCCAACCGTCGGGGATCACCTTCCAATACCATCGTGGCCGCCCACTCGGGCAATTGCAATTCTGCTTGCTGCCCAACGCCAATGATCCCCAAGCAAAACGGATCAAACCACTCGAGATTCAAGAAGTGAGTGAACCGTCGATGGTCAATGTCCCCGAATACAGTTGGCTACTATTTCGCATCAATGACGAATGCGGAAAGATGAATGACAACCGCGGCAGTTATCAGGTGTCGATCAAACGTGCCCAGTGAGCCCACGAGAAATGCGAAAGGCAACACTGAAAAGGAGTACGTAGCACCTTGGCCTGCTCGGATCCCCAGCAAACCGGGTATCAAGAACCTGAATCGAATGGGACATTCAAAGCAGGAATCGATAACTTGGAAGCCCACTCTGCTGAAAGCGTTGCCAATCTGTCTTCAGGTGGTTGATACACCATGGCATGCATCAAGCCATCGAAACGTTCGATATGGCGAAACAACTCATCTTCGACCCAATCCACCCAGTCCTGCGTTTTGGGTGCTGACAAGGAAGCGTACCCTGAAGTTGAGCCCGCATTTTGCTGAGCATCTCTGACCTCGTTGACGAGTTCCTGGCACCACGAGTCAATGGCAACCGCGCTGGCACCCAAAGCGATTAATTTTGCGGCATCCGTTGCTGATATTTCACCTGGCACGACCCACAAGGGTACGTGTTCAGCCTGCTGTTCATCCATCATCGCACGTGTTTGCTTGACGCAATGTGCAAGTTCCAGTGCGTTCAGATCAAGCTCATTCAATCTGAGGATAACCCCGTCGGGCTGGCTGCGAAGAACCGCCGGCAGTTCTTCGTTGAGACGATGAGGAGCCATTGAAACGAAGACAGCGGCATCCCCTGCCAGCAAACGCAATTGATTAAGTTTTCCTTCGAGCTTTTCGAGACCTTCAACATCAGGAGGGAAGGAAGCCGCCGGCACCCAGCCTCCTCCCGCAAGTGGCGTCTCTGCCTGAGTTTCCTCCCACCGCCCAATTTCCTCCGGTGTGTACGCGAACCGCCCTGTTGGATCCCGCCGCATTGCGAGTCGCACATCAACGATAGCCACACCATCAAAATCTCGGTCGCTCAAACCATAACGTTCGGGACGGTAGGGAATCATTCGCGGCAAAGACTCTGTCTCTTGCACCTGCACCCCAATCGTTTCACCAGAACTGGCCCCATGCAATTCGGGCTCGTCATCCACCGAGGCAAGGTCGCTACGTAACGCACTGACGAGTACTCCCAATCGAGCAACCGCAGCCGCAATAGCGTCAGCCGAATCAATTTCGACCTCTGACCATGGCGGGTCATACCAGAACAATGGCAATTTCAACGAGACAGGATTTCCATCGGTCCGTTCAATTTGTGTTGATCTATCTTCGGCAGGCGCGCCGACCCAAGGCGTATCCATAGGTGGAGGCAGAAAACAGATTTTTTCCAGACGTTCATTCATCGATTCAATTCCAATGCCGGCGTGCATTTCCAAAGTCGTTTGAAGCTTCGTTTCGCTATCGCCAATTCGGATTCAGTTCCCCACGCTCATTTGCTTCAGCTTCCAGCATCGCTGCCGGCACGATGCGACGAAACTCTTTTGCGTCACCACGAATCGACGCATTGATGAGCAGTAGCCCCAAACGCAATTGCTCACGCTTTCGCAGGGGAGCATCCATCACTCCGGCAGCAAGACTTGCGGCAGAACCTCGAATGAACACTGTCGCGTTACTCATCGCATCACCAAGGTTATGACCAGCATCACCACCGATCACGATCATCCCTCCCAACGCACCAACACCTGCCTCATCACCTACGTCACCTCGGACAAAAATGCCTCCACCTCGCATCGCGGCTCCACAACGATTACCCGCGTTTCCGTAAATCGCAAGTGTCCCGCCTGTCATGGCCGCTCCGGCACCAACACCGGCGTCACCACGCACGCGAACCGCGCCGCTGATCATCCCCTCAGCTACACCATTCCCCACGGCACCTGTCATGCGAATGTCAGCCTGCTTATTGAACGCAAACGCGTAGTCACCGAGAGGCCCTTCCATCTTGATCCGAATCGGATGATCCAAACGCATCAGGACGGCATCCTGGCCAGCCGATCCATTGACCTCAATCTGAGTCAAGTGCTCATCGTTGTGACCAATTGGAATTTCGTGGATCGCCTGGTGAAGTTGTTGCACGCCCAGATCGAGTGACAATCCATCCAGAGTGGAGCGAGACAGAGAGTCACGTCCCCCGACTGTCGACTTTATATTTGGCGATTGATTCATGATTGGCTCAGGGTTGGTTTACTTGTTAGCCAATGGCTGAGAGCTGGGGTTGAAAACCGAAGTCTGGAAAAGGTAAGTGCCGAGCGGGCGACGAGGTAAAATTCAGGCGTGAGATATCCACAAAACAGGGTAGCGGACATTCAGCGGCGAAGGGAACCATGTTCGCTTCGCCCTCTAACAGGACAACACTTCGCGAACAATGCTCTCCAGTTTAACTGCTGCAGCGATCCCCGCCTCCAGCACTTCCGAATGATTCGCCTTGGTTGGTTGATCGGGATTCGCGACGTTGCTCACCATCGAAAGTCCCAAGATCCGCATTCCTGCAGCAGAAGCAGCCAATACCTCCGGAACGGTGCTCATACCTGCCACATCAGCCCCTATCCGCCGCATCATTCTATACTCGCTGCGAGTCTCGTAGTTGGGTCCCAACGTCGCAAGGTAAGTCCCCGGATAGACGTTAAATCCATCTCTCACCCCCACTTGAAACGCAATTCGTGATAATTCCGAGTCATAGATCTCATTTCCCCGCATCAACCCCGGGCAGTCCGCATCCACTTTCTGCTGATGCTCTGGGCCGATGCAGAATTCGCTGGATTTCTGATCTGGCGGCGAATCAGAGTTTCGCATTCCTCCCGAACCTTGGAAATTGCAACATCCCATGAAATTCAGGTGATCACGAATCACAACAATGTCACCCACACAAAATTTTGGATTCACGCCACCCGCTGCATTGCTGACGATCAATTGCTGGGCACCAAGTCGAGCCATTAACTTGACCGGAAACGAAACTTGCTCATTTGACCAGCCTTCATACCGATGAAATCGGCCCGCCATCGCGATGACCGGCACAGCCTCGATGGCCCCAAGAATCAACTCGCCTCGATGCCCCCCCGCAGATGAGGCGGCAAAACCGGGAATGTCTTCGTAACGCAACACGACGGGATCAAGGATTTGGTCTGCCAAGCCTCCTAGCCCACTACCAAGAATGATTCCCGTCACAGGACGCTTTTCAGTTCCTGTATCGCCACCTTTGGAGGTCACGAACTCGACTGCTTGTTGGAGCAGTTGACCTTCCTGATGCGCTGAATCTACAGTCGGTGACTTTGTGCCCATCGGCAATCAAGCCATCCTGTTGTGATTGAACTCTTGAACAATTCCATCCACGACAGCAATCAGCTTTGGAGTCGCCTCATTCGCAACCGCAATGATCTCTTGGACATTCGATGGTTTCAATGCATCTGGCAGGCACATATCAGTAACAACGCTGAGTCCAACGGTTTTCAAACCGCAGTGAACAGCAACAATCGCCTCGGGAACCGTGCTCATACCGACCACATCCGCCCCGATCATTCTCAGGTATCGATACTCGGCTCGAGTTTCCAGATTGGGTCCTGCAACAGCCACAAAAACCCCCTTGTGGATATTGATATCACGTTCTCTGGCAATCTTCATCGTACGATCAATCCACTGCTGATCGTAGGGTTCGCACATGTCAGGAAAGCGGGGTCCGAGTCGATCATCGTTGATCCCGATCAGTGGGTTATCACCCAGCAGATTGATTTGATCTTCAATCACCATCAAATCCCCTGCATTAAAATAGGGGTTCAACCCACCGCAAGCATTGCTGACAATCATCAGTTCGGCGCCGAGTTCTTTGAATACCCTGACAGGCAAAGTGATATCTTTTAAAGAATACCCTTCATAAAGATGAAAGCGGCCCTCCATGGCCACGACGGGTACGCCGGCTAAACGCCCACATACCAATCGCCCTCGATGGCTTGTCGCCGTCGAGGTCAAAAAGTGCGGAATATCTTTGTAGTCGAGTGTGGCTTCGACCTCAAGTTCCTCGACAATGTCGCCCAGCCCGGTACCCAGAATAATACCGACCCTCGGCTTATCACTGAACTCGTGACGAATTTTAGTGCAGGCTTCTTGAATCTTGTCGTAAAGATCGAGCATAACTTTCCCTCGAGGTTATTGCAGGCAGTTCCTATCATAGCGCCGTGACCCCACATCTGCGACCGCCCAGCGATGCGTTAAAATATAGAAGGTCGAATTCTGTTGTATGATCGGCTTTTGCAATGTGATCAGCGCTAAACTGCTGATCGCTGATATACGAGACATCCGCCCGAGTGCCTGCATCGATTCTTTATGACTAACCCATCACCCGACGTTTTTGAAAAACTGGCAGCCTTTTATTTGGGTCGTGATTACGATCTCGCAAAGCGGGAAATGACGGACGATCTACTGATGTACGATGCAAAAGACCTTTGCACCCACGCAATGTGTGTTGGCATGACCGGTAGCGGAAAGACGGGACTCTGTATTTCTCTACTGGAAGAAGCTGCGTTGGATGGGATTCCCATCATCTGTGTTGATCCTAAGGGAGATCTGGCAAACCTGCTGCTGACATTTCCGAATCTGAGCCCCGACGATTTTCAGCCCTGGCTGGACGAAGGTGAAGCTGAACGAAAGGGAGTCAGCATCGAGCAATTGGCGTCCGACACTGCCGATCAATGGCGTGAAGGTCTAAAGTCCTGGGGGCAAGATGCTGGTCGTGTTCAACGACTCAAAGATTCCGTCGACATTTCGGTCTATACACCAGGCAGTAACATCGGACTGCCAATGACCGTATTGAAAAGCTTCGATGCCCCCCCAGTTGAAGCAAGAGACGACGCCGAACTGTTAGGTGACAAGATCACCGGAGCCGTCTCTGGGTTGCTAACCCTGATGGGGATCGATGCCGATCCCATGACATCATCGGAGCATATCCTGCTCTCTTCGATTTTACAAAAACAGTGGAAGGCAGGAAAGAATGTTGGTATCGGGCAGTTGATCCGATTGATTCAAAAGCCACCAATCGATCGAATCGGAGTCGTCGACCTTGATTCTTTCATGTCAGCCGATGCTCGAAACAAACTCGCGATGCGACTCAACAACCTGTTGGCATCACCCGCATTCGCCTCATGGATGGAGGGCGATTCCTTGTCGATCAAAAGCTTGCTGCATTCAGCGACCGGAAAACCTCGCATTTCAATCCTGTCGATCGCCCACCTCAACGATAACGAACGAATGTTCTTTGTCACCATCCTTCTGAACGAACTCCTGGCGTGGGTCAGAACACAAACCGGCACAAGCTCTCTCAGAGCACTCTTTTACATGGACGAAGTGGCCGGCTACTTTCCTCCCGTCAAGAACCCTCCCTCCAAACCACCGATGCTGACACTGCTCAAACAAGCACGGGCTTTCGGCTTGGGCATCACACTTGCAACTCAAAACCCAGTCGACCTTGATTACAAAGGCTTGTCTAACATCGGCACTTGGTTTCTGGGGCGTTTGCAAACGGAACGAGACAAAGCGAGAGTTCTTGAAGGACTTGAAGGAGCAGCGGGACAGGCCGGCCAGACGTTTGATCGTCAACAGATGGAACAGACACTTGCAAGTCTGGGCAGTCGCGTATTCCTGATGAACAATGTCCACGAACATCAGCCCCGTGTATTCCAAACACGTTGGGCAATGTCCTATCTTGCTGGGCCACTGGCACGAGGACAGATCAGTCGGCTGATGGCAGATAAAAAAGAACGGTTGGAGTCTCTGAAAACACAAAGCAACATCGTAGCAAGAGACTCCGACGAGACGAAAGCAACCAGTTCTGGTCAACCACCGAAATCCAGCACCTCGAATACCTCATCGCCAACCGAGAGTCGTCCTGCCGTTCCCGCAGGCATCATTGAACGCTTCTCAGGAACCAATCTGCGGAGCAGTCCCAACGCAAAACTGATTTATCGACCAACTCTGTATTGCGAAGGTGCTTTACACTTCATTCGAAAAACAGCATCACTGGATCAATGGCAGGACGCAAAACATGTCATTAATTGCACGCCCGAATTTCCAGAAGACTACTGGGAAAGTAGTGAGCACGTGAGCTTGGATCTTGACCTGGTTGAATCCGCTGAAGAAGGATTCACGTTTGCTTCACTCCCCGGTGAACTTGTGAACAAAGGCAAGTATCGAACTTACCGGTCTCAATACAAAGAATTCCTGTATCGACACTGCGACGTAACACTCTACAAATCAAACCTCGTCAAAGGGACAGCGCCCCTCGGAGACCAAGCGGACGCAATTGCATATTTCACGCAGAAATTTCGCGAGGAACGAGATGAGCAAACAGAAAAGCTGCGTGATAAATACGAAAGCAAATTGAAGTCGCTTGAGAAAAAAATTCGAACAGGGCAAGATCGGCTGGCACGTGAAAAAAGCCAAAGCCGCTCATCAATGATATCTGCAGGCTCTTCAGTGATCGGTGCACTACTGGGAGGATTCATGGGAGGACGCCGCACCAGTGTTTCAACTGCTGCAAGAGGCGTTGGTTACGCGTCACAACAAAGCAGTGATGTAGCGAGGGCCGAACGAACCCTGCAACTGTTAGACAAAGACAAACAACAATTGCACCGTGAACTGACAAAGGACCTGGAAGACTTGCAGCAAAAGTACGACATCAGCCAGATCAAACTTGAGCCTCAGCAAATTCCACCCAGAAAAAGTGACTTGAAAGTTGAAACCCCCGTCATCCTGTGGCGACCTTGGCAAAGGCGAGAAGACGGAACCGAATCTCCGTTGGACTGGGAAACCTCACCACAAGCTGCAGACGACTGATCAATCGCCAGGTGGCAAGTGTGACCCAAATAGCACGTGTTGCTGAATTTACGAACCGGCTCCACTGGCTTGCAACGCTCAGAACTTGGCGAGTGAAGAAAACCTTGCTGCCGTATTGCAGGGGTTGCATGCTCGGGACCTCTCCAAGTAAACATGGAGAGATCGGATGGATATCCAAAGTCAAGGCTGACGGACTCCACATGGCTCGGTATGCTTGCTGGCTCAAATGACACTGGCAGAGTTGCCTGCTGACAGCACACACATCAAGTAACATCGATTCATGAAGCAAATGCTTGGACTTTGGCGAGACACGTGGTGGCTTTGGACAGCTTTCCTTGCCATGACCGTCACATTCTCGTTTTTGCTAGGTAGTTTCTTTCTGCTGCTTTTGCCCTGCCTTCCTGTTCCGTTTGTTTACTTCGCGTTCAATCGATACGACTCCGATGGAAACGAGAAGGCTGATTTAGGCTCCTGAATCCCCCCAGGTTGCTCAGCGGGGGCTATTTTTGGCGACTGCAGCCACTAGCGTTTTGCTCCAAGCTCCGCCTTATCTTCCAAACGTCCCTTGGCCAGTTTTGCCCAGACTTTCGCGCCGAAGGCACCACAACCTTGGCAATTTTCTCCATCAGGGGGTCGGGCTTGGTCACCTGAATGCGACTGAACGGCAGCAAGAGCCCAAATAGTTGTCTAAAATGATGCAAAGGTTAACTCATCCTCTCGACCCTTTCTGCAACACTACACTGTCGCGGACGGAGCCAGTTGGACTCCATTCCACTCAGCAATTGGCAATTCTCTGGCGTCCCCACTTCCGAGTCCCCTGAGCATGAATGAAGCGAGTGCCCCCGCAGGGCAGGAAACCTCTGGGAAAGGCCGTATTCACTTCGTAGCCATATTGCTTACGACAGTCATCATCAGCCTTGGCGTGTTTGCAAACCTGCCATTCAAATACGTCGAGGTCAGTGGTACCTGGCGAGGAGCCGCCCAGACCGAGGAGATGAGCCGAACGGTTACGGACGACCAAATGCCTGTCATGGCTGGGTGGCCGCTTCAATACAGCATTCAGTACAAAAGCGACCTACCTGCGGAACCGCGATTCTGGTCGCCACTAAGATTAGCGAGCAACGCACTCCTCTTCCTACTGGTCATCGTGGTTGTTTATGGATACGTCTGGTACCGCGGAAATTACATTGTGAGAGCGCAGAACCAACGCAGAGCTCAACTGCTTGACGTTGGTACCGCCATCGCGATCATACTGATCCCCGCGTTGATCCTGGGCATCGAGTACTATGGTGCGTGGAAGCACCAAAAAATTGCAAACCAACTGGGTCGCTCTGGAAATTGTTTTCTCGCGGTATGGATACCCGAAGCTCTCGTAACTCGCGTCCCACCTGGTCTGCAACAAGTACTACGACGAATCCGCTCCATTGATCTGATCTCTGCTGACGCGAACACGACAGCCCTGGCATGCCAAACGCCCGGCGTGGTAGCGATCACATGTATGACTTGTGAAGTCACTGCGGACCACTTGTCACCTCTTGTCGACAACCCTCATTTCCGCGGACTCCAAATCTCGCGTCAGGATCTGGATGCCTCACTGATCGACGCGATTGCCGATCTGAACCATCTGACTCAGCTGGATTTATCAAGGACAAATCTTGACCGCACCCAATTTGGCAAGCTCGACCATCTACCACTAAGAAATATCAACCTTACCAATACCCAGCTGAAACTCTCGCAACTTGGCAAACCCGACTGGTCGAATACCGCCGAAACACTGTTGCTGTCACGTCCGGCGAAAGGCATTACTGATGCTTTGGAAATTGAAGCGTGGCCGCATCTCCGCAACCTGCGAGTCTACCGGCCAACTCGCATTTCCAACCCCAGTGTCCTGAAAGTCCGACTGGCTGATCTACCAGCCTTATCCATGGTCAGCCTGGACCGAAACCAGCAGCACGACTTGGAACTTGAAAACCTTCCACTTCTTTCCTCTTTTGACGAAGGACTGGGCTATCTACAGACCATCCTCGCCTCAGATGCCAAGATTCCTGGAAACATGTGGTTAGCACGATTCAAAGCAACCAACACACCAAGCCTCAAAAAATTTGGTTGCTATGCACGCGATCTTGACCAACTATCACTGGAAGCGATGACGAAACTTCGTTCACTAGACCTTGGCAGTTATCAGGTTTCCGTGATGAATGGAATTCACACCGATGATGCACCGCTGAAAAACTCCGATAATTGGATCGCTCAACTAGGTGAACGAGTCGGCCCCAGCACACTGAACCTGATGGGACTGCCGCTGCGTGAAACAGATTTGTCACCCCTGAAAAATAACACAGGCATCCGGCACTTGAACCTGATCGAAACCGGCATCTCATTCAAGCAAGTCCAGCAATTGGCGGGAATGAAGCAACTGGAGTCATTGATCATTCGAGACTGCGACGTGGAGCAGGAATCGCTCGCGTGGATTCTGAATGAATTCCCAAATCTTGATGAACTGGTAATCAACGGTGAAAGTCTGGCGACAGTTGACGTGTCCGAACACGAGCATCTGCGCAAGCTGAGGATCACCAAATTGGCGAAACCACAGCGAGTGAGCCTGGTCGATGTCCCGTTGCTGAAAACCGAACTCCACCTTGATCAATGTCCACAGCAACTCGAAATTTGCAACGCAAAATCGATGACAGGATTGTCGGTCAATGCACCATGGCCAAAGCATGGAAAACTGCAGGGGATGCGAGATCTTGATTGGTTTGCCGTGGGTGGCAGAAATGTCACCGATGATCTCATCGACGAGGTACTGGTCTGTAAAAAACTTGATCAGCTTACTCTTGCCTACACCTCGGTCTCAACGTCACGTCTGAAGCAGATCGGGCAGTTAAAGACGCTGTCTACCCTTTCGGTTCCCGGAAGCGAAATCGACCCCTCGGTAATTGCGGCATGGACCGAACTGAAATCACTTTGGGACGTAAATCTGGATGATAACGAAATCTCAACGGGAACACTCGTTTGGCTTGGCAACATCAAATCACTGAGACGCCTTTCGCTGAATCGCACCCGACTTGAAAACCAGGCACCCGAAAAACTCGGAAACCTGACTCAACTCAGCGAACTGCAGTTAGCCGGTGTTGAAATTGATAAAACGAGAATTCGCCCCCTGCTTCAGGCGAACAACATCGAGTCACTCAATTTGTCAGGATGGCAAATCGATGACGAGATGATGGAGTGGTTGCTCGACACCAAGTCCCTGATGCTGCTGACCCTTCACGACTGCGAGATTACGCCTCGCCAGCTGGAGCAATTCATGGATCGCGTGCCGCCCATTTCTCTGGATCTGGGATCGCAAATCGCGACACTTGATACAAAGACACAGCGAGAACTGGAACGCCGAGTGCGAACCCTGACACTCGGAACCATCGAAGGCTGGAGAACTGCGATCCGAAAGCGTCTTCCCCAGATCCAAGACGATCAGGTCACGTATCGCGAATCTGACCGCATCGAAGTTGAGAACTTCCGGTAGACAAGCGATACGGATCGCGAAACCACGCAGCGGCCTTCATGACTTTACCTGCAGCGATTCAATGATTCACCGGGGGCACGAATTGGCCGTCCTGTCCCCGCAGATGAAGTCCCCGTTTACGCCCAAAAGCAGTCTGACAGTGGCCCGCCCAAATCGTCCATTTCAACATCTGCGAGAAACAAGCGACCCGCGTTGGGACATTTCTGTTGATCCTCGGATGTCATGTTCTCGACGGCGGTAGTGATCAACAATTTCAATTCTCCACCAACTCGCACTAGTGCGGGGCAGGTGTTTTGCGGACTGCCAGCGGTTTGCCATGTGCATGTCAATTCGCCACTTGCCAGATCGTACCAACGGGTCTCACCATATTCAGCAACTTCCGGTCGAAACATGGCAACAATCACACCGGAACCGTCTGGTGTCAGAATTGCGCCATCCGGCAACCCGTGATCACCCTGAAAATCAAGCAGCACTTCAGCAGATCCGATGCTGCCTGACTTGATATCCAATGGGTACGCCACCAACTGCCGCGTCGGTGTATCGATGTCAAGTAAACGCAAACCACCATCCGCCGTCTGCTGGATCGCTTTTCCGTTACTACAAATTTGATCATCCCGTAAACGGATCAACTTTTTGTCAGATCCTCGATACAAATAGAGCCCTGCTTTCTTGGTCGCAAACTCAAGATCTTTCGTTCCGAAAATCAGATTGTCTTCGTAGCAAATCCCATCATTGATGATTGTGTTTGTCACATCAGCATCGATGCCATCACAGAACGGATCCCATGCTCCCGTTTTGACATCAAAGAAGCCGAGCGAACGCTCACATCCGACGACGAACTGTTCAGGAGCCTGGCAAGGAAAGGCAAAACCGGGTCGGCCCGGCAAGTCATAGGACTGATTTTTCTGCGTACTCAAATCGAGCAGATTAAGACTGCCAGTGGTCGCTTCACTTCCGTGCTGGATACCCACCCACGAACACAATCCATCCTGAAGCGGGATCGGCCCCTCTGGAAGAAATCGCAGGGCATCAGAATCGGGAATCGAAAGTGGTTGAGCTTGGCGTACATCAGGCATGAAACGTTCCTTGGTAAGGGTCATGGTGGTATCAGTTTGCCACGAACTGCCGTTTGTTGCACTACGGCTACAGGCACAAGGCTAGAAACCTCGCAATTTCCGTTGGGCAGTGACAATGCACGTACCGGCACCTTCTCGCTCAAATCAACGATCTAGCACAAGCTAAGCCCCCGTTCTGGACCAGAACCATCCTTCTGCCAAAATCAAGTGGACCTTATTACCCACTTCCTAATTTGATGAATCTCGGTGGAATTCATTGAACTACCTGTCTTTGTGTCTCCGCATCGATCATCGTTGGGGATGTGGCTTCTTCACCACTGATAGAACACATTCCCAGAGGGACAACGATGTTGACGATCACTGACTCGCGGGCTTTTCTTGTCATTGCTTTACTGGCATCCATGACTTCATTGGCAAACGCGCAGGACGAGCTTGCCAAAAGCCCGCAAGAACTGCTGCAACGCCTCGACAAGAGTGTCAAATCCAAGGATCTATCACGGTTGCAAACCTGCATCCCGAGGCAGGTTGACGACAAATCAAAAGCTGCGGCCGCAGTAGTAGCCAAGCGGATCATGCTTGGCAAAGGCTTCGCGGAGTTTGGGACAGCTGTTCAAACCAAGTACAGTGACCGCTTGATTAAAATTCTCGGTGTAAACGGCTATTTCGCGATGATGGGAACCGGCGCAGTTCAGTCTCGAATGTTCGAGTCACTAGCGAAACAAGCTGAGATCGAAATCAACGAGAATGAAAATACGGCTCTCGCAAAATCCGGAGAAAAAGGGCAGCTTGGCGCCATGGAACTCAAACTTATTCGGAAGAACAAAAACTGGTTTCTGGAAGTTGATCTGGGCCGGCTCCCCGATGGAACATTTTCCGTATTTGCTGAGTATGAAGCTGCCAAGCAACTGCTCCAAAGCTGCAACGAAGCCCTCGAACAAACAGCAAACCAGCAGGATTTGCAAAGTCAGTTTCTCAAAGCGATAAAAAAGTACCAGGCAGACCTTGCTCCAGACGAACAGAAATGACAACCAGGTTCCAGATTTTCAGCTCTCATTGGTATCCAAGAGTGACGCTCGGCACCGTTTCCGGGAATTCTGTTCCCGCGCATGACTCGATGCGCATGTTTGATCGTCACGAAAAAAGCGACGAACAAGGACTCCAAACAGAGCATCAGTGGCTCGCAGTGTCGGCTTGGCTGGACTCCGCGCTACGCTTAGATTAGAGCGGTCGTGAGAAGGACAGCGGTTGCGGGAATCAGCGCAACCCACCTTAACATTCACGCCCACCTGTCAGGTCTCAAAACCTGTCTACACACGCAGCCCATTCCAATAGTCCAAGGTTAACCCATCGTGTCCCTCAGCATCATGCGACGATTCACCTTTTGTGCCGGCCACCGGTTGGTCGGACACGAGGGGAAATGCCGGAATTTACACGGGCACAACTACACGCTCGAAGTCTACCTGACTGGGCAGGAACAGGACGAGATTGGCCGAATTCTGGATTTCAAGCAACTCAAACTGGGTGTGAACGGATGGATCGACACTAACTGGGATCACACCTTCATTTTGTGGGAAAAGGATGACAATGGTCTTGCCGCCATTCGATCCTCCGAACCGCACCGAATCTACGAATTGAAAAACAATCCCACAGCAGAGAATATGGCGGTGCATTTTCTGGAGGATATTTGTCCGCAGATTCTCGAAGGAACCGGCGCGACGGCCTACAAGGTCCGCCTGTGGGAAAGCGAAGAGACGTGCGCGGAAGTCTCTATTCAAGGCCAATGACAGGCATGGGGTCCCCGCTAAACGGCGACTACATAATTCGCGTTGCGATCCACAAGTGCAAAGGTAGCAGTGGGGCCAGCAAGACACAGCGGGGCACGTCGAAACCGAGACTGGTGATCCGGGGCAGATTCCGCAAGAATGCAAGTGGAATTGATCTCTCACCCGCCTGCTGAAAATTGGCCGAAACCATGGAAACTCTCGAACTGAATCACGTGGCCCTGCATGTCGAAGATGTAGAAAAGAGTGTCACTTTCTACCGGGATGTGATGAAACTACCGATGATGGATCGGCCTGATTTCGACTTTCCCGGAGCTTGGTTCCGACTGGGGCAATATCAGGAATTGCACTTGATTGGGGATCGCAGCCAACCGGTACATTCGCACCACCGCGGCGGACATTTTGCACTGATGGTTGACTGCCTTGATGAGTGGGAAAGCCACATGGATGCCCATCACGCGGTCCGATTGGATCGAAAAACTCGTCCTGACGGGGCGTTACAGACGTTCGTGCAGGACCCTGATGGCCACTGGATTGAACTGTGCAAGCTTCCCGGCTGACCGCGGTAAAATGGACTCCAGACCGCAAAAAAGCTTCAAAACGACTTTCCACGAGTCAGAATACAGGCAGGAGGCTTACGGGATACCCGGTTCCTGCAAAGCCTGTTTCTGAGTAACCTTCTGAGTTGAATTTGTGTCCTGTAACTGCTGGAACAAATCGGCCGGTTCTGTTACGCTCCTCGGGGCCACAAAAGAGGCTGATTTGGGTGGTCAAAGCAAGCAGAAAATTCCGATAGTTTTCAGGTCAGCAACAAAGACAAATGGCGGCATAGCTCAGCTGGTTAGAGCAGCGGAATCATAATCCGCGTGTCGGGGGTTCGAGTCCCTCTGCCGCTA
>JBPCVE010000067.1:0-8832 GCA_051010795.1 Rubripirellula sp. | reverse complement strand
TTGTCAGTGCGATCAAGAACGACGGCCTGTACCCGTTCATGATCGACGACGCCGGCGAATGGACCAAACGCCAGGACGTTCGCGTGACACATGTCATGCAATCCAAGGGCAGCATGAAAATGCAGCGTAACGACTGGCTGACAGTGAAGGGCAAGGCCATCGGCATGGACCAGGGTATCGGCCACCAACTGGGCAACCACTTCGACGGCCCGGTGCTGATTATCCGCAGCTCCATCGGCAACCGCGGCCTGGGCTGGGACCTCCTGCCACCCGGCAGCCCATCGTGGGAAGTTCAAGAAAAGGACAACAAGACCGGCAAAGTCAGAACCATGGCCTACGCGGGCTACAAGCAGTCGCCCAAGAAATGGGAGAAGGGCACCGAGGGCGAACGCATCAAGTGGTACGCCGGCAAGCAGTACGACGACGACACCGCCAATGCCAAGAAAGTCCTCACAGAGCTCGACACCTACTACCCCGGCGCGACGGAGTACGAAGTTGCCGGTTTCTTCTGGTGGCAGGGCTGCAAAGATCGCAACAACCCCGCCTACTTCAACCGCTACGAGAAGCACCTAGGCTTCCTGATCGATGCGCTGCGCAAGGACTTCAATGCGCCGAACGCAAAGTTCGTCGCCGCCTCGCTCGGAGAAGACGAGAAAGGCGTCGACAACGGAGGTGGCAAGATCCTCGACGCGATCATGAACATCGCGGATGCTTCGAAGCACCCGCAATACAAAGGCTCCGTCGCCGGCGTTTACACCCACCCGCTGACCATCCCGGCCGGCGGCTCCTGCGGCCACTACGGTGGCAGCGCCAAGACCTACATGAACGTGGGCCTTGGCATGGGCGAGGCGATGGTCGACCTCTTTGAAAACGACAAGTAACGCTACGGTGACGAAGCCAGTACGTCACGGTCTTGCCGAAGACCTCGACCCACTCCGTGAGTCGTTGGGTGACCGGCTGGGTGAACTGCACCCCTTGGGGTCAAAAACGGCAACTCACATTACGGTCGATGAGATCCGAGTTCACTTCATCAGGTAAGGTTGTCTTGGGGGTCGCGATCGATGCGGCTAGTAGGGGCGGCTAATAGGGAAACAGGCATGGTTCACGAAGCTAGCATCTAGCGATCGAGGCAATGAATGGGACGGAGGTAGTTGATCACTCGGTCGCTCTATTTTACGTTGCCGGCTTCCGTTTTCTTGGACGCCCGACAGGACGGATCGTTGACCATAGCCCATGCTGCCCAGCGATTGGTCGATGGGGTGCAGAACCAATGCTTCGCCAGCGAATTCACCGCTTCCTGGACGTCGTCCAAGCAGACGAATACGATTCAGTAAGCTTGGGGGTTTGGGGATGTGGAGTATTTGCGAATGATCCGTTGCAGACTGCGAAGGACTTTCGCGATTCGCATGAAGGCGAGTTTGCAGCAGCATTCCAACGCACTGTCTTTGGAATCGCTGATTGGCCGACACAACAAAGTTACTTCCGTCAGTTCTGCGACGTCTTTTCGGAACGGTGAGGCTCTGAGACAATGAAATCCTGCAATCGGCTAAAAGCACAGGACGCGCGTATGAACCAGAATAAATTGAATCGTGATTCCAGATCGACCCCCGAGTCCTGTCCTGCCACGAATCCGGCTTGCCCTGTTTGTGGTGGGCGTTTGGTTGACATTCGTGGCAAATTGCAATGCACGCAGTGTCACCGAATATGTGAAACGTGCTGCGAAGGTGGCCGCGGCTAGCGATGCCTCAGTTAGAACACATGCTCATTCGACTCTGCGACGGCGGGTTCGGCGCGATCGAACGGGTTCACCGATGGCTCGGACGCCCGCATGTCGGAACGATATCGACCAGTGAACTTCACTCGCAAATGACAGCTGAAACATCGAAGCCCGTTTTGGTTGATGTTCGCAGCCTTGCGGAACACTCCATCTCTCGAATTCCCGGCGCGATCACTCAGGCGGACTATGAGGCCGATGTAGACTCGTTGGCTGGCCGACCGGTGATTGCGTACTGCACGGTTGGTGGACGTAGTTATTGGTACGCTCGTAAATTGGTGGCTGGCGGCATCGACGCGGTGAACTATCGTGACGGAATCCTGGGGTGGTGTCGCGCTGAATTGCCTCTGGAAACACCAGACAAACAACCCACCGCTGCCGTGCATCCCTACTGGCCGATATTTCGCGTGCCGGATCGCTATTTAGTGAAGACCGACCGTTTCAATGAGCAGGGTAAATAGAAAGCATGGATGAGCCGATCTACTTGAATCACGCTGGGACTAGCTGGCCGAAGCCGGTGCCTGTGGCGGATGCAGTGATGGATGCGATGCGTTCCCATCCGCAGCAGTGGCCCCAGCGATTTGATAAAGCTCACGAGGCGGTGTGTCGGTTCTTTGGTGTGACCGATCCGGAGCAGTTGCTGCTGACACCGGGTTGCACGTCGTCTCTTACAACTGCCATCACGAGCGTGGATTTGCAGGCAGGAAGCCGTGTATTGACCAGCCAATGGGAACACCACGCGGTGAGTGGACCTTTGCACAAGTTGACCGAGAAGGGAGTCACGGTTGATTCCATCCCAGTTGGCGATGATTCACCGCTGGACCTCGTTGAGTTTGAGCGATCACTGGTACGCCGCGATGTTGGGTTGGTGGCGGTCACCGCGGCGTGCAACGTGAATGGGGACTTATTGCCAATCGAGCAGATCATCGAACTGTCGCACCAATACGACACGATGGTGTTGATTGATGCGGCTCAAGTTGTTGGCTGGGTGGATCTGCACTTGGACCAGTTGGGGGCGGACATGGTTGCCTTCGGTGGGCACAAGGGATTGCAAGCCCCGTGGGGCATCGGTGGTCTCTACATCGCTAGTTCCGCGAAGTTGAAGTGTGCGACGGCTCAATGTGCAATCCCTGACAGGAATGCAGCAGCACCTGCCGCGCAAGGGGGAAGCCGGCCTGGCTATTGTGACGTTGGCTCGGTTGATCAGTTTTCGCTGGCGGGTTTGAAAGCCGCGATTGACTTCCTCGAAACCACCTCTAGGTTGCATGACTTACAAATCGCACGCGAGCAGGTGGGTCGCTTGCAAGACACGCTACAGAGCAACGAACGTGTTACCTTGTTCGGTACCGCGGACGCCAGAGGTCGCCTTCCAACGATCGCATTTTCGGTTGCTGGCGAAACGAGTGGTCAATCAGCCCAGAGGCTCCGCCAACACGGTCTGATCGTCGGCAGCGGATTGCAGTGCTCACCGGTATCGCACGAATCGATAGGCACGTCGAAGCCTGGGCTGGTACGAATCTCCGTCGGCGTTCGGCAACCTGTAAATCAGATTACCATCGCGTGTGAGCGACTGCAGGCGTTCACGAATTCGTTGTAGTGATTGGCGAGCAATCGAACGCCGGTCAACCACGGCATTTCCAGTCATCTGCGATTCAATTCTCACTCTGATTCTGCAACGCGAACTTTCGCAAGAATGTCTTCATCTTGGCTGGCTTGTTTGTATGGAACATGCGAACGCCAGCCTGAATCAACGCTTGCCAGTCTTTTTCCGTTCCCTCCGCATGGGCTTCGACGAGCATCCCTTGATCGGTCGCGTAGCGTATCAATTTCAGAGTCTCGGGATTCGCGGGCTCGTCTTTCTTGACATTCACCTGAATCCATGAAGAATCGAACCGCTTCTTAATGTCATCCACCTGCTGCATTCGGGACACCATGAACATCAGTAGGTCGCGGGAGTACGGCACACCATCGGATCGGTAGTCGGCGTACAAATTTACATCGCGGTAGGGCACACGAAAAATGATGCCGTCAATCGCATCATGACGGGTAACAACCGACATGATTTCTTTGAAGTACTGGTTCACCCCCGGCTTCAAGTCTGCCTTAAAAACAACGCGGCCTTTTCCGTCGACAAGGAATTCATTAAGTGTGGCAACGCGATGTTCGGAAATGGTACGATCTCGAAATCTCTTATTGAGTGTCTTGATGTCGGCCAAATCGAAATCCTTCGCCGATCCCGTCCCCGTGGACTCACGGTCGATCGTAGCGTCGTGCATGATCACGAACTGGCCATCGTTCGTTCGCTGAATGTCGGTCTCGTAAAGCTGAAATCCCTTGCTCTGACAATTGCGAATATTGGCAACGGAATTTTCCGGTGCGTTGTCGGACTTGTCGTTCGCGTAGCCGCCCCTGTGCGCCGCAATCTGAATCGTGGTGGCCTGGGCGGCGACCGCTGCTGCTTCAACGCCGGATAACTGGTTTGCCACGTCTTGCGGAGCAGGCCTTTCCGCAAAACCGAGAGTCGCCGAAGAGAGGGAAAGTAGCGTCGCGATTGCAAAGACTGCAGACGGTGCAAGCCACGGAGTCGTTGGGCATGTTAGCTTCACTGTGCTGCTTTCCGGTTCTGTGGTGTGGCGCTGCGTTCACGCAGTGACCAGTAGTGTAGTGAAGCCCATCTACTAGTTGTTCCAGTTGATCGTGAATTGTAACCCGTTCGCGATCGGCACCCATGACACATAGGGAATCTGTACCACGGCGACCCTGCGGCAGTGCTGCCAGACCGCGGTCATGGCCCAGAGCATGACAATCAAAACGAGCGCGAGGTCGGGTACGGGCAGCGGTAGATTCCACAATCCGAACTTGGTCAGGCTTAAGGCAGTGCTAGCGATCAAGTTGATGGCGAACGGAATCGCGACGGGCCAGAGAATCTGCTCGCCAAACGCTAAAAAGAGCGAAACGGGGACAGGCACGAAGCCCAGTTAAAAGGGGACCAGCTAAAATGGGGCAGGCATAGTTCACGAAGCTAGCAGCTAGCGATGGCACAAAAGTGCCTGTCCCCTTCTTTTCTTTTTCTCTTCTTTTCTGTCCCCTTCTTTTTCTTTTGATCGCGAAACCCAGAATCACAGCCATCATGACTCTCTAGAATCAATGCCCTCTTCTGGAATACACTGTCGACTCCATCGGCCACGCCCCCACTCGAAAAAGCACCAACCGCTCATGCCACAACTCACTCGCCGCCAAGTTCTTGCCTCCGGTATCGCAGCTGGGCTCACCACATCACTTCCTGCAGGCACGGTACGTGCGGCAAATGCAAATGATGAAATCAATCTTGGATTCATCAGTTGCGGTGGCCGCGCGGGCCAACTGATGGGCTACTTCAACGAAGTCCCAGGCGTGAATATTGCTGGCTTGTGTGATCCCGACAAGAAGCGTCTGGGCCTTGCCAAGCAGCGATTCCCGAAAGCCGAAACGTGGACCGACCTACGCGAATTGATCGCCTCCAAAAGCATCGACGCAGTCGTAATCGCCACCTGCAACCACTGGCACTGCCTCGCGGCGATTTGGGCGATGGAAGCCGGCAAAGACGTGTATGTGGAAAAGCCTCTGTCGCACAGTCAGTGGGAAGGCAAGCAGACCGTCGCGGCGGCACGCAAGTACGATCGAATCTGCCAGCTCGGAACCCAGCAGCGCAGCGATCCAATGCAAGCCGAGATCAAAAAGTTCTTGCACGAAGAAAAGGCTCTTGGTGAAATCCAGGCAGCTCGTGTTAATCGCTACGGCGTGCGACCGTCAATCGGCAAACGTGATACGCCACTGAAGATTGAAAAGGACGTCGCCTACGATCTTTGGCTCGGCCCAGCTCAAGACCAACCAATCTACCGAGAAAAACTGCACTACGACTGGCATTGGGATTGGAACACCGGCTCCGGCGAAATGGGCAACTGGGGAGTCCACGTACTGGATGATTGTCGCAACAATATTTTCCAGGATTCGGTTGCGTTGCCGAAACAGGTTCTCGGTGGTGGTGGACGCGTTGCCCTGAACGATGCCGGACAAACACCAAACATTCACTTCGCATACTTCGACACCGGGTCGATTCCTGTCGTCATCGGACTGTCAAATTTGCCGGGCGAGCCCAATTCACCTATGAGCAAGAAAGGCAAGCGAAAAAGCCCGAAACACCCTGGCCCGAACAGTGGTTACATGGCGTTCTGTGAAGGCGGTCGATTCGAAGGCCAACGTGGCGGCGGCGCGGCCTTTGACAACGACGGAAAGCAGATCAAGACATTCAAGGGAAAAGGTGGGAACGGTTTGCACCAAGCCAACTTCATAGATGCGGTGCGTCAACATGATCGCTCCATCTTGAAGTCTGAAGTCGCCCTGGGCAACGACAGCACAGGCTGGTGCAACCTGGCCAACGTGGCCTATCAAGCTGGCAGCAAATTCTCAAGAAATGAAGCCAACGAAGTCGGCGTGAAACAGTGGAACGGACTGATCAAGGAGATGGATAAACACCTGGACGCCCACAACATCGCGATGGAAAGCGACACCATTCGACTCAGTCCGCTGATGACCTTGGACGAAAAAACTCAGCGGTTTGTCGGTAACGGCGCTAACGCTGGCAACAAGTTCCTGAAACGCCAGTATCGCAAAGGCTACCAAGTCCCAGAGTTGGCGTAGCACATCACTGTGCGATTGACGACTTCAGCCAGAGCCGTCAACAAACTGCGGCGATGATGCCTAGGGAGATGAGCACCAATGAAGTGGGATTCATATTCGAAACCTGAAGATGATAGGGCAACGCCTAACTGCTTGATCTCTAGTGGGCAGTCATCAGCGCGCTAGCAACACCTAATCAATGGATTGCATCAGCTTACTACTGGTGTCGCGTAACGTGTGCTAGGCAATGAGTTAACATCAGTCTCAACGTCTTGTGCGAGTTGAAACGGTCTCCTAGGAGCCGTATTGAGAATCTGTGCATCACAGCGGGCTTGGCACAGGCATCGTTCTCCAACCCGGGTCCAACCTTTCCCCACACGCTGGGCGCGTCAGCCTCTATAATCGTAGCGTCTGGTTACGCAAACCGCAGGAACTGTACATGCAACGTCAGGGGATGGTCCAAGGTGGTAGGTGAGAGAAGAGCTTGGGGTAGAAAACACCACAGTAAATGTACATTTGGGCGGCGTTAAATCACTCCTGAATGAACTGCAGACGACACAGCCCTCTGATCTAACACAGACTTGCTGCATTACCTTCACTACAACTTGATCTTCTGGCTACCTTTTTTGATCAGGGTGTCGGCGGTTGGGTACTTGTGGAAGCCCGGTAAACCACATTCTCAAGAGAAACGTGCATGCCAAACTCGCAACGAGAACAAAAAAAGCAGAATAGCGCCGGCGAAAGGGCTGCTGGCAAGGCTGGTCAAGATATCCCCCGAAAGCGGGTTCGTTCACGCAAACCCAATCCGGCGTTGGATTGGTGCCGGAACTGCCGGGCCCATACGCACTCCCGGGGGGTGGAGAACGACCACAACGGCACTCGAAACTTCTCTCGCGTCTGCAACTACTGCAACGGAGGGGTTTGGTCTGCTGAGGATGCGCGATTCCTGTCTCGCATTAGCGGTTGGTTCGCTGTCGCGACCGGGGTCCCGACCCTGGCGGGCCTTGGTTTCGTGCTCACCATCGCCCCCCTGGATACTTTCTCCGACTGGTTAGATTTGGTGTTGATCCTCAGTCTTCCCGGCGTGTTAGTACTGGGTTTTGTCGGGGTCCCACTCCTGATTTACCAAGATTCCGCCCGTCGTCACAGGGAGTGGAAGCAATGGGCTATCCAAATTCGTAAAAAAGCAGACAAACGCACTGGCACGTAAACCCCAGTGGCCACCACGGGTGTTAATGGGATTCGGTCCCGCCCCTTCTACCGCCAGTTCGGCCCCAAAAACCGCAGGCCTTTTCAGCGATCTTGCCTCTGTTGCCTGACATAATGAACGTGGCTGATCTCGCCTTGAACATATGCCGCGGTAACATTGCTTCGGTAACGATGTCTCGTGACATCAGTGACCCGACAGCGATTCGGAGTATGCCGATGATCAGTTATCGACATCACATTTCCCTTTACGCATTGCGTTTTTCCAGCCC
Organism: Rubripirellula sp.; assembly: GCA_051010795.1. Lineage (GTDB taxonomy): Bacteria > Planctomycetota > Planctomycetia > Pirellulales > Pirellulaceae > Rubripirellula. The sequence goes on along the minus strand of JBPCVE010000067.1, from coordinate 921 downwards.
GCGCCGCTGCCCCAACTGGTGCTGTGTTGTTTGCCAGAAGCGGAAAAAGGAAACAGGCACCGTTCGTGAAGTCAGCATTTATCGCTAGCTGAAAAACGGCTATCCCCTTCCTGTTTCGCCTTTCTGTTTTTTGATCGATTCAGAGTCCTGCGTCTGCTTGATTTGCCGAGGGAACACGATCTCCGACCAGATGGGTTTGTGATCAGACAAAGGCTTTTCGAGTTCAATAATGCCTCCGTCTGTTGCGCGGGCGACAGCCGAGGTGTTGACTAGGATGTGATCAATGATCCCGAGATTCTTTTCGGGGTTCTGGGCGTTGTATGTAAACTTCCTGGAGACATCAATCTTCAAATCGTTCCACGTTGGTCTGAAGCCTGCACGCTCGACCGTTTTCATGGCAGCGTCACCGATGTTGTTATTGAAATCCCCAACGACGATCACCCTCTCTGTCATCTCTTTCGGGAGAACCCTGACTGCAAGGTCATGGGCATGACCGTTGGTTGCATCGGACTTGCAGATATGGAGCGAGTAAAATGCGAAGGAAACTCCATCAATCCTCGTCACAGCTCTGACAACCGACGCTGGATTCCAGCCTCGACCAGTGAGTTTGTATTCTTGAGTGCCTTCCAACGGTGTCCGGCTAAGAATCGTTTTGTATTTATCCTTGTGGTTTGCCGAGGATATCTTGCCTACAAAACTGTGATGCATGCCCAGGACCTCTCCAACGCGAGCCGTCCAATCGCCATCTGGAGCTTCGTCAAAGCCAATGATATCCAGCTGGTATGACTTGAACATCTCACCAATCTGTTCAGGAGTCGCACTTCTGCTGAACTCAACATTATAAGAAGCAACACGCACAGTAATGGGCATGTCTGGCACTGGATCGGCAAGACAAAGCGTTGCGTCGGCCAAGGAAATAAC
>JBPCVE010000066.1:0-5205 GCA_051010795.1 Rubripirellula sp. | reverse complement strand
GTGCGGCTATTGTAACTTCAGTGTTGTGGCCGATCGAGACGACTTGATCGAACGCTATCTAAGGGCAATCAATCTGGAATTGTCTCGGTTGGATTCTCCAGCGATTGACACTCTGTTCATAGGTGGTGGAACTCCCACGCATTTTAATGCCGAGCAGTTGCAACGGTTTCTGCTTATCGTACGGGAACGTTTTCAATTGTCAGGAAGTTGCGAGTGGTCGATGGAAGCCAATCCAGAAGACATCACTCACGATAAAGTGGCGATGCTTTGCGATCATGGAGTAAATCGGATCAGTCTCGGAGTTCAGTCCTTCAATGTCGACAAGCTGAGGATGCTAGAGAGAGGGCATTCCCCTGAGAATGCGGTCAGTGCGGTGCAGGCGGTTGCGGATCTGATCGACAATGTTTCGATCGACCTGATCTTTGCTGCACCCGGTGAAACTTTCGCGGATTGGCAGCGTGATTTGGAGGTCGCTCGTGGTCTGCCAATAAAACACATTTCGACCTATGCGTTGACTTTTGAAAAAGGCACTTCGTTTTGGTCCAGGAGAGCTCGCGGTGACTTGTCTTCCGCGAGTGAAAGCTGCGAAATCGAAATGTATCAGGCTGCGCGACAGGAGTTGTGTGGTACAGGATTTCAGCATTACGAAATATCGAGTTTCGCATGTGAAGGCTCCCAATGTCAGCACAATTTGGCTTATTGGAATGGACGCGGCTGGTATGCGGTTGGCCCAGGAGCAGCCCGGTTTGTTGGCGGTCGGAGAGAAGTGAATCACAGGAGCACGACGACTTATTTGCGACGCATGGAGTCAGCGGAAAGTCCGACGGCTGAGCAGGAGACGATCACACGCGAACAGTATGCGCGAGAAAGAGCGGCGTTTGGTGTGAGGATGATTGATGGGATTGATCTTGATGTTCTGGAATCTGAAACGGGAGTTCCGCTTGCGGAGATCTGCCGTGACGCCATCTTTCAATCGGTCGGGGAAGGCCTTTTGTTGAAGCCGTCAACATCTCGCATCAGACTGTCTGAACGCGGTATCCTGTTTGCAGATACCGTTGCTTCACGTCTATTGGGCTAACTGCTTCAAGCGGTGCGCCACGTCTGCATGAGTCGGTGCCAAGTCTCGGGTTTCATGCGGATCGTCCTGCAAATCAAACAGCATTGCGGGTTGGCCAGGTTGCCGGATCCACTTCCAGTCGCCGTGCCGAACCGCTGCCCATGACTTTCGCTGAAGACTTTCGTGGCTTCCTGTTTTCCAAATCAAGGTTCTATTTGTTTCTTGGCTTCTTCCAAGAAGTGTGGGCAGCATCGATATGCCATCGGTGTGGTCTTGTTTCAAGTCGGCGAGTTCGGAAAAGGTCGCGTGAATGTCGATTGCTCCCCAAGGTTGGTCAGAGACAGCGCCCCTCTTGATTTTACCCGGCCACCTTGCAATGCAGGGGACTCGTATTCCGCCCTCAAATAGAGTTGCTTTTCCTCCCCGAAAAGGAAGATTAGAGCCTCCGTATTTCGGGTCGCCACCGTGATCTGTCATGAAAATTACGAGTGTATTTTCCTTCATGCCAAGTCGTTCTACTTCGTTCAGAATTTTGCCAATACTTTTGTCCATGCCAACTACTTTTGCTGCGAATGACTTGCGTAATGGATCTGTGATGTCCCTCACCTGTTTGAGGTCAGCAGGTTTGGGTTGCATGATGTTTTCGGTCGCTTGTTTCTCATCGTTCCAACCTTTTCCGAAATGAGGAGCGTTGTAGGCGACGTGAAGATACAGCGGATGATTTTTCGTTCGCGGTTGATTGAGGATTTGTATTGCTTCAGTTGTGATTACATCTGTCGCGTATCCGTCAGTCTCAACAAGCTTACGATTGCGATACCAATCTGGACGGTTTCCATACCTCAGCGTGAAAAAATCCACGCATCCGCCGGTATGCCCGAAAAAGGAGTCGAATCCGTGCTGTGTCGGCCAGAATTCTTTTGCCCCGTGCCCGAGATGCCACTTGCCTACCAAAGCCGTTTGGTAACCCGCTTTTTTAAGATGCTCTACATAGGTTGATTCGTGCTCTCGAATGCCACGTTGTTGATCACGGTCCTCTAAGAACATCAAGGCTCCCAGCAGATTGTCATGAGAACGATGCGGGTAGCGTCCAGTTAACATCCCATACCTCGAAGGAGTGCATATGCTGCTCGCGGCATAGAACTGCGTGAAACGCGTCCCCTCCTCCGCCATTCGGTCAATTTCAGGAGTTGGGATTTCACTTCCATAGCAACCGACGTCATGCATGCCTTGGTCGTCGCTGAAAATCACGATGATGTTGGGCAAGGCGTGATTGGATTTCGCGTGGCAGACAGGAGAGTCGTGTGGCGACAGTAATGGGGATTGGATGCAGAAAAGGAACAGTGCAGTCTGCCAGGTCCCGTTTCTGAGAGGCTTGTGAGGGAAAACGATGAAGTCGCGGAAGGGATTGGGCATTCGAATGTGCGTGTTGGGAGTTTCACGGTGCTGCTTGGTATAGGTTCAAGTTTTAACGATTGAATAGAAATATTCAACTTTTCGGTTTGCGTCGTCGATAACGATTGTGTTCACGCACGGTCAATCACGGGGGATTAATGATCATGTCTTTGGTACGTCGAATTGGGTTCGCATCGCTTTTTGCAGCCTTGATCAGTTTTACTGGCTGCTGTACGCGGCCCATGATTTGTCCCAATGGAGCCGGTGGGCCCTTTGCACTAGGCAGCACTTGTGCGGGATGTGATCAGTGCGATGGTTGCGGCGAGCTCTACGTGGATCCTTGGATCAATCATCCGGCAGAGCGATGCGATCCCTGCGATGGCTGTGGGAATTACAACGGGCAATCCTGCGGTAAATGCCGAACTGTATTCAGTGGGTTTCCTAGTTTGTGGGGTTATCGAACCACACCTGTTGGGTGCGACGGATGTGGGGATACGGGGTGTGCTGGCGGTTGCCATGAGGGACACTCTGGATGTGATTCCTGCGACGGCGGTTGCGCGGGATGCCAAGGCGAAACACTTAACGTTCAACCGATGGAAGTCCCGCAAGCAGATGGTCAGGTTTTGCGAATTGTGGAGCCAACTCCGGCGGGGAGAGTAATCGTGGCACAACCATCGGACTCGCGTTATCAGCCTCATCACTCACGTGAAATATTCCGTGACCGTCAGAATGTTGCCAACGGCAATGATGAGTCTTTTGAGTATTGAGCATGGTCCTCGATTTCAAGACACGACTAACCACGCTCTGCAAAATCGGGTCTTCGATTCTTTGAATCAACGTTCGGGCGTCTCTTGTCAGTCAGCACCTGTCGTTGCAAGTTAGAGGTCGCCTGAAGTTTTGGCTTCTGACTGCAATCGCTTCAGGAATTTAGGCACCTCCATGGAAGCTGGGCCACGGATCGTTTCTGTGAACACTTCTGACTGTGGCGTCGCATCGAGGTTGATTTCGACGCGACGACAATTCATTGGCGTTTGTTGCACGATACCTGCCGCGGGGTAGACGACAGCCGAGGTTCCTACCGCAAGAAACAGGTCGGCATTCTGAGCAGCCTCTTGAATCCTTTCCATTCCATGCGGCATCTCGCCAAACCAGACAACATTGGGTCTCAAGTTGCCGCGGCGTGATGGGGTATCCGGGTCTGGAGTGTTTGGCGTGAGATCTTCGTGCCATGAGATTACCCTGTCTGTCTCGGTGCATCTGGCTTCCATGAGTTGACCATGCATGGGCAAGACGTTTTGGCTGCCAGCAACGAAGTGCAAGTGGTCGACGTTTTGAGTGATCAGCAGAAACTCGTCATCGTGGTTTGCTTCGAATTTTGCTAACGCTAGGTGCGCGGCATTGGGGCGGACGTGTTCTTGGAGCAGATGCCGCCGCCGTGCATTGTAAAATTTGTGAACGAGCTCAGGATTCTGCTGAAATGCTGTGGGGGTCGCTACCTCCTCCACACGGTGCCCTTCCCAAAGTCCATCTGCGCCACGAAAAGTCGGGATGCCAGACTCTGCGGAGATGCCTGCGCCGGTCAGCACTACTATTTTCACGGCAAGAATGCTCCTTGAGAAAATCACACGGTCGAAAAAAGACGCTTTTCTTGGTTTGCGCTTTGTAGTGTAAAGTTTTCTGTGTCGGCCCGCTGCTTGGCTGGGGCCGGATTTTGATTGCATTTATTTCCTTACGAAAATGTTTAAGAAAGTTTTGACCCATTGAATTTCGTTTATTAGTATCTTCCCGCAGCGTCTGTTGTGTGTTGTGAAGCGTAAAACAAATTTCACGGAGGGAACGGTGCTATGCCTAAGCCCGTTGGAAGTGTGCCGGAGGCTGATCCGTTGTTCGTTGATCTGAATGTGGCCCGTGGAGAAATTTATGGGTATGCGCTCTGGAAATTCGGCGAAGAGGGATGGCAGCTGGCGAAAGATTGTTCTCGCGCGGGAGCTGTTCCCGGTTTACCTCCGTCTGCGCCGGGGTTTTTCTCAGGCCAGATAAGAGCGACAGCGAGTGTGCCGGAATGAAGGTGCTTCGAAGTCGTTATGAGTCGAATCTGAAAGTGGCAAATTTTGCCGCCGTTTGATGATGACCGCCGGTGCGTGGATGACAAGGCAACTTTGACTGGCTGGATGGTCTGGATGTTCGGTCGACACCGTCATGCTGACCCGTGAAGTCGAGTGCGGTTTCTGCTCAGTCAATCCGTGGTCCCTTCTGACTACTTCTTCAGTGTCCGGCTTCTTGTCGGGTTTTCGAATGACAGCAGTGGCATCATGTTGACAGGGACGCGACTGGGGATATACCCAATGTGACGGCACAGGAATATCTGTTTGGGGATCCGGGTGTCAGGGTTTAAAGTGATTCCAGATAACGCAACGTTTTTCTGCTGAACTCAAATGTGTCCATGCCAACAATCCGTTCAAAGTCGGCAATCCTTTCAATGCGTTGGTAGGTTTGAAATGGCCGGCGGCCAGCAGTCTCGTTGAGGAGTTTCCCAAATGCCTTGGGGTGGCGTTCCGCGAGATAGAACATCAGGGCCCATGCGACCGCGTACGCCTCGTTGATCTGCTTTTCGTCTTTGAACATCATGTCATTGCTGATCAGGGTCCTGGCGGTGTCGACAAAACGTCCTGTATCAGTTGCCAAGCCCTTTTGACGCAGATACTGAAGGCTTTCCTGATTGACGCGATCAGCGAGTTGTGTGGCTCCTCTGGGGT
>JBPCVE010000065.1:0-5644 GCA_051010795.1 Rubripirellula sp. | reverse complement strand
TACTGCCTGGAACTGACAATCGCCGATGACACAAGCTCACCTGACTGAATGATCCTGCACAGCGAATCGAAGGCAGTGCGATTAGCGATCCGACGATCATGGGTCAAAATGCTGTCCCGATATTCGGCCAACGTCTCTCCCGGCCACGGTCCTTGGGGCGCTCGTGTGCAGTGCACCAACCACTGCTCCGGCTCATTGAGCCAATGACGTGTCGTACACAACTCGGGTGCATTGGACGCGGCCGAAACTGGTTTGTTACCAGCCTCATTCTGATGCGTTCCCAAATGCTGCTTCTGATCATCCACCGAATCACGACGATTCGTTGCCCTCGTGACCACCCAGCCAACAGCCCCTGCCTTGATGAGATTTGTTGCAGCCGAAGTCGTTGAATTCGGTAGTGTAGTGACACCAACACGCACAGCGCATCGTGATTCCGAAAATTGCGGCACTGGCTCCAGCCGTTTTTTCAGACAAGCTTCAATGCGTCCTCCGCGTCGCACATGAAGAGCATCAATATGATCCGCCATCATGATGATTGCTTCGTCACGCTGGATAGCCGCATCGCCCGAATGCCTGACCCAAAGCTGGGGCCGTGATTGGCAAGCCTGCTCTCCAAAACCGACCCGCAACAATGTTGCCCCTGTCAAGTTTGCAGCGCGTTGCGCCCATGGCTCAACCGCAGATCCATCAGCAACTAACAACACCGTTCCCTGACGACGAGCTTCACTCGCGCCTCGCATCAACAACTGCCCGAACTTCCAGTGGTGCTGTGGATCACGCCCCCACCTACTACTGACCAGCATCGTGAACGAGCATCCGGACCGCAAGATCAACTTGGTCGCATCATTGTCCAATTCAATCATGAAACGATCGGGAACGTGCGAGGTGGCCCCCACATCAACACGCCCCAAAACGTTCAGCTCTGGTCTCTTCGGTGGGACATGCCCTGGTCTCTTCGGTGGGACATGCCCTGGTCTCTTCGGCGGGATAGACCCTGGTCTCTTCGGCGCGATGGCAACCGCTTCCTTCGATAACAACCATGAGTCCAGTCGATCACACCAGACGCGAATCACATCCCTTGTAGTGTCCATGCCCCCCCCAACACAACCGATGCTTGATTACGAAACTCAGCATATCTCAATTCATCCAGGTGGGGTGTCGAACAAGCCCATTCGCGGTGACAATGTCTCGGCAATTGGTTTGCTTTTATTGCAGAACATCCATCCCCTTGGGGTCTCCATGCTTTTCCTCCACGATTCACAGCGGGCGTTGCTAAGCTTGGCAGTTGTGCTAAGCGTGTTTGTTTTTGATGATTTCTCTGACATGGCAACGGCCCAAGAGGATATCGTCGCCGCTGTCGTCACCCCGGCACCACCGGCAGCATTTGCAGACCTGGTGCTGCCGGTATGGCCCGATGAGCCGCCCGCCTGGAATGCCCCCAGCCAGCCAGAGTTTGATACGACGACAGCCAAGTCCAATAAGATCGCTGGCCGCCGCCTGATGCGATTGACCAATGTTTCGAGACCAGAACTGCATGTTTTCCGTCCCACAATCGCGTCGACCAACACGACCGTGCTGATCGCTCCGGGAGGCGGTTACTCGATCCTTGCGTGGGACCTAGAAGGCACCGAAATAGCGACATGGCTGCAATCCCTTGGGATTACAGCGATCGTACTCAAGTACCGAGTCCCCACCCGACAAGAATCGAAAAACTGGTTGCCTGCTGTTCAGGATCTGCAGCGAAGCATCAGCCTGATTCGCAGCAACGGGATTCCAGGCGTCAAAACCGAAAGCACTGGCGTGCTGGGGTTCTCGGCGGGTGGAAATGCATCTGCACGGGTCGCCACTGCAACAGCGAGAACCTACGATGCCCAGGACAAAATCGATGAGAGCAACTGCATCCCAGACTTTGCCGTACTGATCTACCCTGCATGGCTCGTCGAACGCGGAAGCACCTTGATCGAAGACCTCAAAATCACACCCGAAACACCTCCCATGTTTTTGGCACATGCTGCAAATGATTCAGTTACCTGCCTGAGCAGCGTAGGTCTTTTCACTGCTCTGAAACAGAAAGATGTTCCTGCTGAGCTACACGTGTTCACGTCAGGTGGACACGGATTCGGCGGTCGCACCACAGGGATGCCGACAGATGCTTGGAAATCACTTTGTCGAACATGGATTGATCGGCACGATTGGCACAAGCCATGAGTGAAACCACTCCGCCACAAAACAACACACCACTGAATCAAGCAACCATGACTGCGAACGACGGCACGACCGCGATTGCCGAGGAGCCCCCCTTCCTCGAAGGCGAGGAATGGGCCAATGCGTTGACACATGGGGTAGCCGCCCTCGTTAGCATCGGCATGGCCGTGTATCTGATCCAAGCCGCAATGCCCCAAAGCGTCGGTTTGGCAATTGCCTGTGCGGCTTACATGGCAGCAGTCTTTGGCACGTTTTTCTGCTCCTCGCTGTCGCACACGATTCGCCGACAACCTCTGTTGAATCAGTTGCGTGCCTGGGATCAAGCCATGATTTACGCCATGATTTCAGGGACTTACACACCGATCGCGTATGCCTACGCCTCTGACGTCACACGTACGCCATTGTTGTGGGCCATCTGGATCGCAGCTGTAGCCGGTTTCCTGCAGAAAGTTGCCTGGAAACACCGCGTCAATTCAAGCGGCACCATCTCGTACCTGTTGCTGGGCTGGCTACCGGCAATTCCGCTTGCACCTTACGTCCCGACTGCACTGGTCTTGGCGATGTTTGCCGGTGGAATCCTGTACACAATTGGCGTAGCTTTCCTGATCAACGACAAGAAACGCAAGTACCTGCATGCCTGCTGGCATCTCGCCGTGATCTCCGCCGCAGCATGCCACTATTATGGAATTCTGTGGTATGTCGTGGAGCGTCCCTGACTGAAACCCTAACTGAGAGAGAGGGAAAGTCGGGCCCGTTTCCCGGTCACACAAACGTAAACAGGGGGGGTCACAACCCAGCAGGCAGATCAATCGGCCCACTCCACCGATCAGGACTACTCTGCAGGCCCCGTGCTCACGACGACCTGACTGGGACGCACGACCCGGTCATGCATTTTAAATCCCACTTGAGCCACGTGTGCTACCATTCCTGACTCCAAATCACTGGGCATCTGCGAAATGGCTTCGTGGAAATTGGGATCGAACTGCTCACCCTCAGTAGGGATCTGAAGAACAGCATGCTTAGTGAGAAAGTCATCGAGTTGCTTGACCACCATCTCGACACCTTCCTGCAGTCCCCCTGCGTCGGCAGAATTCTTTGCCGCTTCCAATCCGCGCAGAAGATTGTCACGGACTTCGAGTACATCGGTCACGAGCGGCACAGGGGCGTACTTGACTTGATCTTCGTAATCGCGTCGCAAACGTTTCCGGAAATTCTCTGCTTCCGCCTGTGCTTTCAGCACACGCCCGTCTGCAGAATTGGCTGCTTCCCGAAGCCGATCCATCTCTTCATCCCGTGTTTCCAAAACCTGATCCACCGCCTCTTGATGCGTCTCTGCGGGCTCAGTCTCAGGAGTTGCCTCACTTCTTTGGTCCTGTCCAACAGGATCAAAGGAATCGGCTTGGTTCATGTCATCCATTTCTTCGTTCATCTCTTCACTCATGACTCTGACGAATCTGTCTCGGGATCAAAAAAGTTCTTCAAATTCTCAAGGAACGACTTCCGATGGGGCAACACTGACTCATGATCCAACTCGGCGAGTTCACGCAGCAACCGTTCCTGCTCTGCGTTCACCTTCTTGGGAACTTCGATAAATACTTGAACCAGTAAATCGCCGGTTCTGCCAGCCCGTGGATCAATAACACCTTTGCCCCGGAGGGTGAATACATCGCCATTTTGCGTGCCCGGTTCAACCCTGAGTTCGTGCGGACCATCCAAGGTGGGCACGTCAATGTCAGCCCCCAGTGCCGCTTGGCTGTACGAGATGGGCAGTTGGAGGATCAAATGCGATCCATCACGCTTGAATAAATCGTGCTGGCGAACGGTGATGAACACATAACAATCGCCAACAGGACCACCGTCTGGACTGCCTTCACCCTCGCCGGGCACGCGAACTCGCATCCCATCGTCCACGCCAGCTGGGATGCTGACGCTCAACTCTGCTTTCTTGTTCTGCAAGCCGCTTCCACGGCAATCTCCACAAGGCTGGCTGATCAGCTTGCCTGTACCTGAGCAATTTGGGCAGGCGGTTTGGACCCTCAGAATGCCAGCAGACTGGATCACCTGTCCCTGCCCTCCGCACGTCTCGCAATTTATTGGCTTACTGCCGGGTTCCGCCCCACTTCCATCGCACGAGTCGCAATTGACCCGACGACGAAACGAGATATCTTTTTCTACGCCCCGCGCTGCTTCCTCTAGGCTCAGAGTGACGTTGCAACGAATGTCAGCGCCTTTACGTGAGCGCCGGCGGCGTCCGCCACCACCACGACCACCAAACAAATCGCCAAACATGCCACCGCCGAAGAGGTCGCCGAAGGCGTCAAAAATATCTTCGACGTCATTGAATTGATGAACACCATCGACTCCGGCGTGCCCGTGCTGATCATAACGTTGACGCTTCTCGCCATCGCTCAGAACTTCATAAGCCTCGGTGGCTTCCTTGAATTTCTCAACAGCACCCTCATCATTCTGATTGCTGTCAGGATGGTACTTGATCGCAAGCTTGCGATAAGCCCGATCCACTTCCACTTTTGATGCAGACCGCTCGATACGAAGCACTTCGTAGTAGCAGACTTTCTCGGCCATCTTCTTCTTGCCTTTTCAATGTTTCAAAAAACGGGTCGCAAACCAGATGGCTAGCGACCCGTCAGTATCTCCTGCAAACCCGTGCTGCTTTCATCCGCCGGCGTGAAGTTCAGAAACACGCACAGCGATCTAGAAGCAGGGGGCTACGAACTCTCAGCTTAGGAAACAACACCTTCAACTTGGCGTCGCTCTTTGTCCTCTGCCTCAAAGTTAGTCACCAATGCTTCGGTCGTCAGTAACAGACCCGCAATGCTGCCAGCATTGGCCAGTGCAGTGCGAACGACCTTCACTGGGTCGATGACGCCAGACTTGAGCATGTCAACATAAGCACCAGTGTTTGCGTTGTAGCCGATGTTGATAGCCTTCTGGCTGACTTCATCTACAACCACGCTACCATCGATTCCGCCGTTATCGGCGATCTGCCGCATCGGTGCATCCAAAGCACCAAGTACGATATCGACACCGATCTTTTCGTCACCCTTTGCCGAAGCAACGATGGTCTTGCCGTCAGAACCTTTGACGGGACTGGATTTCACTGCCTCCACTGCTTCGCGGCAGCGAACCAGAGCGACGCCACCACCTGGAAGAATTCCTTCTTCTACAGCAGCACGCGTCGCGTGCAGAGCATCTTCCAGACGAGCCTTGGTCTGCTTCATCTCAGCTTCGGTTTCAGCACCTACACTGATCACAGCCACGCCCCCAGCTAATTTGGCCAGACGCTCTTGGAATTTCTCTTTGTCGTAATCACTGTCAGTCTGCTCAATCTGAGCACGAATCTGAGCGACACGCTTGTCGATGTCAGCGCGTTTGCCGCTGCCTTCAACAATGGTGGTGTTGCCTTTGTCGATCGTGACTT
>JBPCVE010000064.1:0-4033 GCA_051010795.1 Rubripirellula sp. | reverse complement strand
TTCCCGGCAAGCCAGCGAGCAACTTGCCCACTCTCGGCCCCTCAAGGATTCAGCCAAATTTTCCTGCCGAGTTAATCTTACCACCACCCAGCGATGCAACGCGACGTAAAGCAAGCCGTTTTGTGGAATCACAAATTGAGCCTGAACTTCCTTTGCCGCTCGTGCTCGGTCGCCCAAAGATTTTGCGATTGGCTGACACGCCAACACGGATCTACATCCCTGATGACGAAACCATTCGAACCGAGGTCATTGATCAGGAAACCGGTCGGGAGCTTGCTGTAACCGGAGTGCGTCCCGGCACCACGACGCTGATGCTCTGGTTCAACGACGAAGATGCACCGAGCGGCCAGTCAGTCATAAGCTATCTGGTTCGTGTGTATGCAGACCCTCTTTTGACGCGGCCCGTTGGTGACCTGGAAGTCGAGCTGAACAAGAAGTTTCCCAACAGCCTGGTCGAACTTGACGAGATTGCAGATCGCCTGATCGTGCGGGGACAAGCACCTGACGTGATCGAGATGTCACAAATTCTGCAAGTTCTTGTGGGTGCACGTGGAGTTCGTCCTGGGCTAGCTCGCCCACTGAATGGCCCCACCGTAGCCGCCTCGTATAACTTTCTAGCTCGCGAGGAGACACTGGAATCGGAGGCGACTGCTGCTGAGCGACGGCGGGTGATCGACCCCCTGGCACTCGCCCAGGCGGGAATCATCAACCAGATGAAAATCGTGGGCGAGCAGCAGGTCATGCTGAAAGTCACCGTCGCCGAAGTCAACCGCAGTGCGGCTCGAAGTATCGGACTCAATTTTGGCGTTGATAACTCAAGCGGAATGACTGTCTTTCAGTCGTTGACTGGCAGTCTAAGCGGAGGCGGCACCGGCACTGGTAATCAGGGCGGACCCAACATTCTGGCCTCTCTCGACATGGGGCAGGTTCGCTTAGCGATTGATGCACTACGCAAGCTGAATCTTTCACGCACGCTAGCCGAGCCGAATCTGGTGGCGATGAACGGTCAGTCAGCGGATTTCCGCGCCGGTGGCCAATTCCCGATCCCGATCATCAGTTCAGGTGGTGTAGGCAATAACCTGCAAGGCGTGTCATTCGTTCCGTTTGGTGTATCACTGGAGTTTACCCCCTTCCTTCAGGACCGCGATGTCATTCGCCTGCAGATGAATGCATCAGTGAGCACACGTGACGAATCACTCGGAACCAGCATTGGCGGTGGCGGAGGTGGCACCTCGGTCGCAGGATTGAACAGTCGCGACTTCTCCACCACGGTTCAACTACGGAGTGGGCAAACAATCGCAGTCGCCGGACTATTGCAAACTAACTATGGAGCAAGCACTGACCGAGTTCCCTTTTGGGGAGACTTACCCATCATCGGTGCAACGGGCGGTGCCAATCGAACAAGTAGCGGCGAGCAGGAGTTGGTAATTCTTGTCACTCCCCATCTCGTTGCACCGGTCGATGGCTGTGAACCACTGCCGCTTCCCGGTGATGATGTTCACGAACCAACGGATATCGAGTTCTTCATTGCCAATCGTCTGGAAAGTCGCCGTTCCAAGGACTACCGGGCTACGGTCCGCACCGACCATGCACGACAAAAACGGGCTGAACACTGCTGCCCCGAAATATTCATGATCGGCGATGTTGGTCCCACGGATCGTTGTTGCCCTCAGTCAAATCATACCCCGCACGCGGCAATTTCCACCAACCCCCAACCCGCGACGCCAGCCACTTCGGCTCAATCCAAGCACTTAACGGACTTGATTGACTCAAGCGAGCAAACCATCACGGATCAAGACACATCGTTACGCAGAATGATCAAGCGAGGCCCCAATGTTAACTAAAACAAACATCGCAAGCCTTACGACAAGTTGTCTGGCCATTGCGTTGATCACAACTTCTGGTTGTGCATCCCGAGGCGGCATTTTCGGAGTTGATCGGTGTGCAGATATTCCTGCGGGCGCGATCCCTGAGCCGGCAGGCGTCAAAGCTTGCAACTGGCAAACTGCTGAAATTTCTGGGGCGGAAGGTGACCAAACCGTATTTTACAAATGCGATTTCATTGGCAACAGCGCAAAGATCGCACCGGAGGCAATCAATCGCATTGCACGAACGGCCACCAGTGGCCTGGCCGGATCTCAGCCTTCCATCATTGAACCCTCTGGTGACGATGCTCTGGATGCAGCGAGAGTCACCGCCGTGAGTCTGCAATTAGCCTCGTACGGAATACCACAACCCATCGTCGCAGTAGCGACCCCAGCTGCACTTGGCATGCAGGGCATTCGAGCTGAACAAATCGCTGATGGACTTGGAAATTTCGGCAACAATGGCGTCGGAAACGGAGGACGTGGCTACCAGGGCATGGGCGGTTCGTTTGGCAACACATTCCCCGGGGCAACTTACTGATGATCACGGCGCTAACGTTCAGAAAACGACTATCCTGCCTACCTCTGGTGGGGCTCATTCTGCTGTCATCTGGTTGTGGCAGCTTCGGCAAAGACAAGCAGACAGATTTTCTGAAACCGTTTGGACCTGTTGGACCACAGAATGCAGGAGCATACTCGCAACCAATGCCCAGCGAGTACACTTTGTGTGTTGAGACGGCAAAAACGGTTGCAAATCAGGGTCATGCCGTAGAAGCGATCAAGCTTTATGAGCGGGCCGAAGCCCTGAACCCGACGGCTCTAGCGCTCGATTCAAATCTGGCACCGCTTTACGCCAGCACCGGAAATCACTCGGCCGCAATCGAGCGTTATCAACGCTGTACCGAGCAATCTCCTCAAGACGTTGAACTCTGCAACAACTTCGCATGGACCCTCATGGAAGCAGGACAATTTACAGAAGCAGTAGCGGAAGCAATGCGCGGGTTACAACTTGATGGCGATAATGCACGACTTCAAGGAACGCTCGCCATGATCCACTACCGGCAAGGCGACCACCTCAAAGCCCTTCGGGGGTTTGAAAAAGCTCATGGACCGGTTGCTGCCCACCACAACCTGTCGCTCCTTGAAATCGATTCAGGCAATCTCGAATCTGCAAAGGCGCACCTGAAAATTGCTAATCAGGTGACTGAGTCCAACCCGAAAGCCAAAGTGCTGTTAACCGCACTTGAGACGCAGACGTCCACGCGTTGATCGTCTCATCTTTACTGCCTTCTTCCAGACTTGAATTCTAGTCCTTTCGTCAAAATGCGTTAGGGCATGGTTAACGCACGGGGTTAGCACAAACGCATCATGGACGAATCCGCAGGGGTTCAACGACACGCTACTCGTCATTGGGCCACCGCTACCTCTGAATAACTTTGACCTTGGCTAAATGGGGCTCTGTCGAATCACGATGTTGCACCTTCTAATCACGATGTTGCACCTCGCTTTCTAATCACGCGGTGCTGAACCTTGATGACCAACCACGGTCCTGCACTTCCGTGCATGAGGACGGGTCTGCACTTCAGCGTATGATCAGATGGAGACCAATCTGTCCAGAGAGCGACGGCAGCCTATTCGGGAGAAGTCAGCGCACTACCCAACACCCTGAAGACTGATTTTGCTTGTGGTGACAAGCGAAATTTTTCCGTTCACGACCTGAGCCCACTATTTCACTGGTGAGCAGTCTCCTGACAAGCCACTTCGCGGCGATCACCGTTTTCAGCATCAGACGCATCGCAAATTTGATATGCTGGCGACATTCGTGGGCCTCTTGATAATCGACCGTCAGGCTGTCCGGGCGCAAGCCGAACGTCGCTCATCGTCGCTTATCATGGACCAAGATATGATGCGCTCCCTTCTCTCAATCGCATGCATTACCGTTTCCACGTGCTTTCTGCCTCACCTGCCAGCGGCGAAAAGCAAGCCATTCAAACCGCTCATGATTGGGGATGAGTTACCTGCCATTGGAAAGCGGGTGACGTGGCTCAAAGGAAAGCAAGTCGAGTCTTTTGCCAAGGGCAAGGTCTACGTCATCGACCTCTGGGCGACATGGTGCGCACCATGCATTGAAATGATGCCGCACACGAGCGATATCGCTGACAGGTATA
>JBPCVE010000063.1:0-14813 GCA_051010795.1 Rubripirellula sp. | reverse complement strand
TTCCCCAATCATTGCGCAGGCGAAGACCACTGCAGAACTAGCGATCGTAATCAGCCAACCAGCTTGACTTTCAAAGGCCCGGATAGCAGCGGGAGCAAACACGAGTGCAACAATGGAACCTGCCACTGATGTGAAGATGGACCATACATGTATGCGATTGGTAAGTGCCTTTCCACCCAGATAGAGGAACACGGAGTAGACGAGTCCTGCCAGGCCGATGGTAACCAAAGTGATAGGATCGCTTAGATCGATCGCTTGAGTCGCATCGATCCCTGACGCAGCAATACCTGCTAGTACACTCAGTGGAATCAGCAAGGTGGCAATCACGAGAACCGCTCGACTGGTATGACGTAAGCGCCAGCGTGAGAGTGTGTATAGCCCTACGCCATAGATTGCGGCATTCGCGGCGAGGAAGATCAGTGTTGGTATTGCACGGTAGGTTCGAACCAACGGCCCCCACAAGCTGATAACAAGGCCAATTGAGCAAACGACAATCAACGTTCCTGCGATCAATTCACCCCAACGAATATTGTGTGCTGACAGGAACGACTGAATGATCTCGCCCGTGGATAACGTTGGTCGCGGCTGGCGAGATGCTAACTTGGTCTTCGCGAAAGCAGTTTTGGGTGGTTGTTGAGTTGTCGTGGTCGGCCTGAGTTGCTGATTGTTATTGCTTTTTGTCTGCTGACTGGGGGAGTGGTCAGGCTCCTGTAGTTCTTGCTGCACATCGGACGATGTGAATGCCGAGAATCCGGTTAATTGGTTGTTTGGTCTCGTAGGAACTTCTTCGTTGATCAACGTTGCCACAAGAATTTCCGGGCCATCAGATTGAATTTCCGGATCCTTGTTTGTCTGTTGGTTGTTTCCTAAACCCTGAGCCGTGGTGGGCATCAACTTGGTTTCACGCTCCAAGTCATTCACAGAGGTACCCGGTTGGCTCTGTGAATTCAGGCGTGTTCCCGATTTTTGTTCATTGATGGCTGAAAACAGTTGGTTCATCGTGCTTGCGTCGATTCGACCTTTGGCACGGAGTTCCCGAATGACCGACTTGGCTATTGCGGTTCGCTTTCGAGACGTGACGCTCTCAGTTGAAGAATTGCCTTCGAATGAACTGACAATTTTTGCAACAATCACCCAGGTTGCATGACCAGCAACGGTGATTGCCAGCCAGCCGATTGATACTGCTAAAACGATATCGAACATTTCAATGACTTGCTTGTTTGCAATGGGAGCGATATTTTTCCGGCAACGGGACTGTTTCAAGTTCCCGGACTGTTCCCAGTTCCCGGGCTGTTCCCAGTTCCCGGATTTGGGCAATTGCTTCAAAGAGCCCAAGACCGAGCGTTGGTTGCGCAACGGACGTCAGACAATCGATTTTCGGACAAAAAGGCGGCATCGAAGTTTGCCGTTGGCTCGGTGCACAGTGTCTGAAACCGAGCTGATTCTATGGCATCAACCTGCGTCGGGTGGCATTAGTCACTCACTTCGCCCATCGAATTTGGATTGGGACTCGCGACATCGCTGCTGGCAAGAGTTGCCGTGAGGATGGGTTGGGGGCGTTTTCTTGGGCCATTCAATAAGTTGCCCAGCCATGTGTAACGAACGCAAAGTTGAGCAAGCTGATGGTGGTTACGCCACACACAAGAGTGAACTTGAGAAGTGCAGGCAGTGACCAGTCACTTACAATGAACTGTAAGATCAGCACTAATGGCATGTGCGCCAAGTACAGCCAGGACGATGAGTCTGGGATGTACCGCAGTGACTTCCGTTCCTGGTGAAGCAGGCTGCGGACCATTCCCATTGACCCACAAGTTACTGTCCATGCGAACAGTGTCTGAACAAGCACAAAGGCAACGCGGTGGTGTTCTTCCGAAAGGGATTTCAGGAGTTCCGAATCACCCTTGATGAATAGCATTCCGACGGGAAATAGCATCAACACTGCGAATGGTAAAGTGATGTACCAACGCTTTCCAGGTCGGCCCGTCTCGTCCCTGCAATCGTAATACAAGGCACCAAAGCCAAAGAAAATCGCATAGTAAAAGATAACTTGCGGTAGCGGCAGAAGACCGACTGAAGTGTCTGGTCCGAAACTCGGACTTTCAAGGCCCATGAAGGCCTGCGGTAGCATGGTGAGGGGCACCATCCAGAGGTACCTGAGAGGTGAAGCGGTGAACCATGGTGGGATGTTTTGGATTTTGAGAGAGTCCAAGGCAGCGGCATAAAGGGCGAACCCGAGTATCAGCCAACACAGAAACCACAAGAACCAAAGATGGTGAAATACTGGGAACCGAAAAACAGACCGAAGAGAGCAGTGGCAATATTTTCGCCCTCCGTTCTCAAGTTCTCAGAGAACTGTTGATGCCCTTTTTCGATTTCGTTTTGATTGAATTCAATCGCCATCAGACTGGTAATCACTTGAGTAGTAGGCCAGTCAACTTTGAGGTTGTCTGATGGATTGGCCTGCTAGTTGTTTTGAGCTGAAAGATCTGCCTCAGCATCAATCAATTGCGCAGCGATTTCGGCGCGGCCAAAAATTCAGGCCCAGTGAAGAGGTGGGGAATTATCAATCGATCGCTGGTTGGGTCAGCACCGTTTTGAGTAGCCAAGTCACGACAGCAGGTTGGTTTTCGATCACGGCTTCACCAAGTGGTGTTGTCCCTGAACCTGGTTGTCGAGCATTGAGATCTGCCCCGCCATCGACCTGCATTTCGAGTTCAGCAATGTCACCTATTCTGGATGCTTTCCAAACCCCATCCTCAACAGCGACTTGGGCTTTGTTGTCCACCGTATTTTCCAAGTCCGGTTGACTTTGGATAACGCTGATGGAAATACTCACGACCCAAAGCAGGGGAATGATCGTCCACATGCCGAGGATCAGTCGCAGCAGGATTCTTTTGCTACGTTGTTTGAAAAGACCGAGAAGTCCAGAGTTACGCCATAGCATGGCTGTGAAAAAACCACTGATGAGAAAAAACAGTGGCATTCGAAATCCGTGAATGAAACTAAACAGGTAGTAGAAGAATTCACTTTGCTAAGAGTCGCTGACGATCCATGGAATGGGAGCAAAGGACAGGGCACTGTGCAGTACGATTCCCAGCAACATGGCGATTGCCCGTAACGCATCGAGGTCGTGCCGACGTCGCATCGCAGAGGTGCTGGATCTGGTTTGGGTGAGTGGGTGGCTCATCAGGTTTTTGATGGCGATACGATCAAAAGTACTTGGGACATCGCTTCCGACTGATCGCCAGCACGGAGTAAATCGAAATCAAAACGGGCTTGCCCGTCGGGAATCCAATGTGCAGCGGTTTATTCATGCCTTAAAGCATCAATAGGATTCATATAGGCCGCGCGGCGAGCTGGATACACACCAAAGATTAAACCCACCCCCAAAGAGATGAAGAGTGAAAGACCAATGGACCAATATGCGATTCTTGGCTCGAGGGTTAGCACAGTAGGTGGCAATAAATTGGGGTCGATTAAAAGCACGATATAGCGCAATAACTGAAATAACGGTTTGCACAGCAAGCCAAATAGAACTCCCAATAGTCCCCCGCTTCCAGTCAAAACCAAGGTTTCCATCAAGAATTGAGAAATGATGTCACTACGTTGTGCACCCAACGCGCGTCGAATTCCAATTTCTCGCGTTCGTTCGGTAACTGTCGCAAGCATGATGTTCATGATGCCGATACCGCCAACTAACAATGAGATGCCAGCGATCACTACCAATAGCACGTTGAACATGGCTCTTGTGCGTGCTGCCTGTGCTAGTAGTTCCTTGGGAACCACAACAGCATAATCTTCCTGCTCATGAGTTTCCTTCAACAGCAGCTCAACAATGGCGGCCGTTGCATCGACACTTTCGATGTCGTCGACGGTTAAAGTGATTTGAGTCAGCTCAACGATTTCGCCGCGGAAATTGAAGCCTTCCCCCTGACGCGTCATGATTTGGTCGCCAACACGCTGCTCAAATGTCTTCAGTGGAATGTAGGCGTCGTAGGCATAATCG
Source organism: Rubripirellula sp. (assembly GCA_051010795.1). GTDB lineage: Bacteria > Planctomycetota > Planctomycetia > Pirellulales > Pirellulaceae > Rubripirellula. The sequence continues at coordinate 10,807 of JBPCVE010000063.1, read as the reverse complement.
CGTGCCTCGAGACTGCCACCAATTGCGGCTGCTGCTGCGCGGGGTTTCGTTTGCCCAATGACAGTGTAGACGTCACTCTGGACCCCTACTTTCTTTCCAATCGGATTGCTGAGAGGGAACAGTCGTTTTGCCGTTTGGTCCGCGAGGATGATGACGTTGACACCATCATCTTGAGGAGCCATCCATCTGCCACGGGCAATCTGAAGATGATTCAGATCCAGGTACTCACGCGTGCATCCCACCAGATTGACATCTGCGGTTCTGCCATCGACAAGAAACTGCCGCTTCAGTTCCCGCATGGGAACAGCGCTACTGATGGTCGGAACATTAGCAAGGATCCGTCGATAGTCCTTTCGCAGCAACCCGTAAGTTTTGACTCGCTCTGCTGCACTATCTGCCGACTGTGGTTCAACGCTTCGAATGATGATGTTCTTGGCGCCCAGTTCCATGATCTGCTGTTGTGCGTCGTAGCTGACACCTTCGCCCATCGCTACCAACCAGATGACGGTTGTTGTACCAATGAAGATGCCGAGTGCAGCCAGAGATGACCGCATCTTTTGCAGTAGCAGACTCTTGACCCCCAGTGCTAGAGTTTCTCCCAGTAGACTGCTCATTTTCCTTTGGCCGCTTTAAGGGCATCGCTCAGTTCAGAACTGCTGATTTTGTTGTCCTTGTTAGCGTCAATTTTGGAAAAGTTGGCCTGGTCTTTTGCGGGTAGTTCAGCCTTTTGCAAAAATCCATCTCCGTTTTTGTCTCCAGCTTTCAGCAGTTTCTGACTTTCCGTTTCAGTCCCCGCTTTCTTGGGGGTTTTAGCAGCATCATTTTGCTCTTTGGTTGTTTTTGTTGTGTTCGCTTTTTTCTCAGGAGAATCTCCAGTCGATGGGCTGCTCGCCTGGCTGGAATTCCCCGGCTTCAAAGCCTCCTGTTCCGCCTGTTCCAAGTGAGAAAGCGGATTCAGCACGACCTCATCTCCCTCTGATAATCCGGACTCCACCACGGTGTACTCGTCATTGGTGTCGCCCAGCGTCACCTTTCTTCTTTCGATCTGGTTGTCCTTGCGAATCCAGCACAAGTAGCCGTCTGCTGATTCGACGATCGCAGCCACGGGAACTTTGAGAACATCGCTGTAACTTGCAAGCACAATGTCCACGACTGCACTCATGCCCGGTTTCAGTCCTGGCTGGGGATCCAAGCGAATCATCGTGTCGTACTTCACCATGTTGCCTGTCCACCAACCTGCCGGGCGGGTGACTTCGGCAATCTCGTTGACCTGGCCTGTCAATTCGAGGTCTTGCAAGGCAACCTTGGCAGTCATCCCAATTCTAAGACGACTCACTTTCGATTCGTGAACGCCAACCTTCACCTGCATCTTGCTCGTGTCTGGAATCATGAGAAGAGTTTGTTGCTCTCGCACGCGAGCACCTTCTTCGATATCGGGCGTCTCTTTCCACTCGGCGGCAGAAGGAAAAATTACCATGCCCTCAGCCGGGGCAGTAATGATGCAATTTGTCAGCTGTTCTTTGTCACGGTCCAGCCTGTCTTTCGCAAGCTTCAGGGATGCTTTTTCTGCAGCTAGTCTCGCCTGTGCAGCATTGAGTGCGCTCTGCAACTGTTGAAGCGTCTTTTTCTTTTTGTAACGGTCAAGGGTCTCAAGTTTGCTCTTTTGCAATTCGAGATCTTTGCGTGCTGAGTCGACTGCATATTGTTCACTCTCCATCTGAAGTGAACCGAACATGCCCTTTGATGCAAGCCGCAATGACGACTCAAACGCCAACTGCCGCTTTTTGACCATTTCCTCGGAGTCAAAAATCGATTTTTCAATCGTATTGCGTTCTTCGAGGTAGGTGCCGTTGAGATATTCTTCAATGTTGGTTTTTGCAACGTCGACTTCGCTTTGGGCAATGATCTCGTTGGCGACTGCGCGTTCATAAGTGATCTGTTGCTGGGTGATGTTATCCACGATTAATGAGGTATCCATGCGAACCAGTTCTTCTCCTGTTTCGACAATCGTGCCTGTCTCAATCACCCAAAGCACAGTGCTGCCACCTTTGACCATGCATTTGATCTCTTCGTTGTTGGAACTCTCCAACATCCCGTTTTCAGTGACGGTAACACTGAGGTCACCACGACTGACTTTGTAGGTCATCAGCGATTTGTCAATGACATTTCCATCCCGTTGCTGCACGAATGGAATTGCTCCTGCCGCTATTGCCGCAAGTGCTGTGATGCCGATGGCTGTCTTGATCCACATGGTCGTTTGCCTTCGTCAGAAGGTTGTATGGGTTAATTTGCCTGCCGTGGAGATGATTCACCCGCACTCGTAATTACCAAGTGCAGTTCATCAGTTTAACTTGGAGCATGAATCCATATCGAACGAACTCATGCTGCGTTGAGCAGTGCTGCGATCGCCGCCGGTGAGTTTAGTGCCTCAAGCGAGAACGAAATTGTGGATTCGTCCAGCACGATCAGGACAGACTTTCCTGATCAATCTCTACTATCGCAGCCAATCGCTCTCGGAAAAATGGCTTTCCAGTATCTTTTTGTAACTGAACGTGGTTGACCGCCTCACGGCTTACCTAATCGTTCAGAAACTCTGCTTGAAGTCGTAACCTGACGCTTATGGGTGTAATTCCGCCTGAGTCCACTGATGTTCACTAGGTGTGCAGTGGGCTGCGGGTACGGAACTCGGCATCAAGGGGAAAAACGGGAATCAGCCAGCGTATCCAAACCGAGGGCTCGGGCCGCTGATTCGTTGAGAAGATTGCCCCTCAAGTAAGTCTGCTCCTCTGTGCCCAGTCGTTGCTCCGTCGCTCTGGCAGCCTGATGATCGAGGAATGCCCCAGAAGCAGCACGTCAAGTTCGATATTTGTTTGTTTGGCTGAGTTGTCCCGCTCGCGCCTTGCAACTATTTAGCCTTTTTTTCCCTTGGGGCAGCAGGGTGTTTTTATCTCTGCCACAATGGGACCACCTACGAGGTCCCACTTTCTTTGAAGGAATCCCGAATGCCCAACTTTCTTAGTTTTATTCTTCTCGTGTCGTTTGTTGTCCTGTCTTTAGAGGACTCGCTGCCTGTTCAGGGTCAGGCGACTGAGGAGAAAGCAAGTGATCCTGTGTTCTCCGGTCCGCAGGTGGGAGAAGCACTGCCTGATTTCAAGGTCACTTCGCTAGTAGGTGAATTGGAAGGAAAGGTTTTCGATCCTGTTGCTGATGCCAAGGGGCAGCCCATTGTTCTTGTTTTCGTTCATGAGTTGACCAGACCGGGGTTTGGGTTGATGAGAGCCGTGACGAAATTTTCAGCAGAACGGAAAGACAAGGGAATGAGGGTTGCTGTCGTGTTTTTGACAGATGATGCAACAGCAACAGCAAAGTGGTCAAAAAATGTCCAGCGTATATTGAGTGACGACGTGCAATACGGGATGTTCACGGAAGGCAAGGAAGGTCCTGGTGCGTATGGTCTGAATCGGAATGTGATTGTAACGGTTCTGGTTGGTAACCAAGGAAAGGTGACCGGGAATTTTGCACTCGTCCAGCCACAATTGCAGGTGGATGGTCCAGCGATTCTTGAGTCGGTTGCAGCTGTTTCTGGTGGTGGTAAGGTGCCATCCATGGACCAACTGGAGGCACGCTATTCGGGACGCTCGCGGATGACACGTGGTAAGCAGAATGCCGGACCCGAGAATGGAACCAGAAATAACGCAGGAAATACACAGCGTGACCCAAAACTGACGGCACTGTTGCGTGGTGTCATTAATAAACAGGCCACGGGCGAAGAAGTACGCAAGGCTGCGAGTCAAATTGAAGAGTACGTTGCCAAAAATGAAAAGGCGAAAAATGACTTGGCTCGCATCGCAGAAACCGTTGTGAATTCTGGCCGCTTGAAAAATTATGGAACTCAGGAAGCACAGGAAGTATTAAAGGGTTGGTCTCAGAAATATAAAACGGAAAGCGTTGGCAAACGCGAGCGGACCAATGTCACACCAGAATCGTCGTCAGAGAAGGAGTGAGCGGTGTTCATCTGGTGGATACTTTTTGTTGCTGTGCTGCCCCTGGATTCGGATGCAGTTATCGATTTTGACCATGATGTAATACCAGTCCTGACGAAAGCTGGGTGCAATACTGGTGCGTGTCATGGTGCAGCCATCGGTCGTGGTGGATTGAAATTGTCTTTGTACGGCAGTGATCCAGTCGCTGACTATCGCGCCATTGCGTTGGAGCTTAAAGGCCGCAGGGTCAATTTGCTTGAACCGGAACAAAGTTTGGTGTTGATGAAGCCTACCGAAGCGATGGAACATGGGGGTGGCTTTAGGATCGATCCCGAATCAAAGGCAGCAGCGCGTTTGACCCAGTGGATTCGAGCGGGTGCAAAGTACGATGATTTAAAGCTGCGACCACAGTTTTTGCGTTTGGAAGTGTTGCCTTCTTCAGTGGTGATTCGTGATCCGAATGAACGATTGAATTTGAAATCTGTCGCTCACTTTTCAGATGGTTCTGTTCGAGACGTCACTCGCGAAACAGTTTTCACACCTGAAGATCCGGCCGCCGTCGAAGTCGATTTCCAAACAGCACAGGTCCGGGTGCTTAGAAATGGACGGCACGTGGTGATTGCCCGCTACCTCAGTCAGGTCAAACCAGTCGAAATCATGCTGCCGTTTCGTGGTGCGTCCCTGAATGGCGATGCCGATGACCAGAGGCAATTTCTCGATCAAAAACAATTCATTGATCGGGCGATCAACGAGTTGCTCGCCACTCTCGGCATACCTCTTTCGGGCGATGCTGGAGATGACGTGTTTCTGCGGCGAGTTACCTTGGATTTGACGGGACGCTTACCTGATGCGGAAACGATGCAGGTGTTCTTGGCCGATGATGAATCGAAACGCCGAGTCAATTTGATCGATCGTCTCTTGGAGTCGGATGAATTTACGGAATATTGGACTTTACAGTTGGCCAAGTTGCTTCGAATTCATGTTCAGCCAGGGAATGAGATCGGTGCTCAGCGATACCATCAATGGTTGCGACGACAGATTGCTGAAAATGTCGGCTACGACGTCATTGCAAAAAAACTGTTAACGGCCCAAGGGGATACAAGTCAAGTTGGACAGGCAAATTTTTATCGCACGGTGGGCGGGCCACGTGAGCAAGCGGAATTCACCAGTGAGTTGTTCATGGGCACTCGATTGCGTTGTGCCAATTGCCATGACCATCCGTTGGACCGTTGGACTCAAGATGATTACCACGGTTTGGCTGCTGTCTTTGCCAAAATCCGTTCGGGGCAGACTGTTGAGGTATCCGATAACGGTCAGGTCATTCATCCGAAAACGGGGAAGAATGCAATCCCACGGATTCCAGGTGCGAAGTTTGTTGACGAGAGCGATGAACCACTGAATGCATTTGCTGATTGGTTGGTCGCTGATCAAAATCCCTACTTTGCGCGAGCGATTGTGAATCGTTTGTGGAAAGTGATGATGGGGCGTGGGCTGGTTGAGCCTGCGGATGATTTAAGAGCCACCAACCCTGCGACGCATCCAAAGTTGCTCAAAAAGCTTGCGGATGATTTTGCTGAGCATGGATTTGATCTCCGTCATACCGTGCGATTGATCGCTGAAAGCCAAGCTTACGCACGCAGCAGTCATGCAATTCGCGGTAACGAGAGTGATGTTCGTTATTATTCTCACCGGATTGATCAGAGTCTGGAACCAGAGGTTTTGGCAGATGCCATTTCTGATGTGTTGGGAATATCCGAATCCTATGGCGATAAGCCGTTGGGAACGCGGGCTGTAAACCTCGCAAACCCAAAAATAGCATCTCAGACACTCGATGCATTGGGCAGATGTGCACGAGAGAGTAGTTGTGAGGTACCCGTAGCTTCTGCAGGTACTGGAGGCCTGACGCTGAAACTTCATCTGTTCAATGGTCCGGTTCTCAATCGAAGGATCGCGGCCAGTCATGGGCGGCTCTCACGCCTGATCGTCGCGGGTAAGACAAACGAGAGTATTGTCGAAGAATTCTATCGTGTGGCCTTGTCGAGGCCGGTGACGAAAAGTGAAAAGGAATTCTGGAGTCGGCAATTAAAAGAACGTAATGGTGAAAGACGAAAGTTGCTCGAGGACTTTGTCTGGAGCCTTTTGACCTGCAAAGAGTTTGTGACGAATCATTGAAATACGGCCATGATGACAGCCCCTCTTTTTCCACATGTTTCACACTACTTCCAGCGAAGCGTTCCCCTTGCAAACCCGATTGTGATTCTTAAGCAAAGAACAGCTGATCATGAGTAAAACATCTTTAAACTACGAAACAACGTGTGGCGGATTCCGGCGGCGAGAACTCATCAGGGTAGGTGGTTTGACCGCGTTGGGATTGGGCATGGGTGACTATCTTCGCCATCAATTACTCTGGGCTGCTGAAGGCAATCCTGCCAGGAAAGCCAAGTCCTGTATTTTGATATGGCTTGATGGTGGCCCCAGCCACCTTGAGACATTTGATCCTAAACCTGAGGCACCACTGGAGGTGCGTGGACCACTGGGAACGATTCCCACAACGATTCCCGGAATACGGTTCAATGAGTGTTTGCCTAAGACAGCAGCAGCCATGAACCAGATTGCGATTGTCCGATCAATGACGTCGCCCTTGGGCGAGCACAACTTTGGAACGCACTATCTGATGACGGGGTACAAACCCACACCCGTGCTTGAGTATCCGGCATATGGATCAGTTGTGTCTCATTTGCATCGTGGTTCAGACGTCTTGCCTTCCAATATTGCGGTTCCGAGTTTCAACGTGGGGGGGAGCCGATTGACGGGCAGCGGATACTTGCCAGCAGCGACTCGTCCATTCTCCGTTGGTGGTGATCCGTCGAAGTCCGAATTTGCTGTTCGTGATCTCGATTTCTTTCAGGGTCTGGATCTAACCCGGCTGGATCGTCGAAGGCAATTCGTTGCGGCATTGAATGCGTTTGAGGAAGGCAAAATGCAGGATCAAAATCATTCAGCTGACCCGGATTTAGAAAGGGCGTATCAGCTGATTGCTTCGGAAGATGCCAAACGCGCGTTTCGGCTCAGGGAGGAACCAGCAGCTGTTCGTCAAAAGTATGGTGGTAAGACGATCGGTCAGAGTTGTCTTCTTGCACGCCGTTTGGTGGAAAGAGGAGTGCCGTTTGTGACCGTCAATGATCGTGGTTGGGATACCCACGAAAAATTGCAGGTTCGCCTGAAGGATGGATTTGCGGGGGCGAAGGTGGGTGTTGGGCTGATTCCTTCCCTTGATCATGCGTTGTCAGCACTGATTGGAGATTTGGAGCAACGGGCAATGTTGGATGAAACTCTGGTCGTGGTGATGGGAGAGTTTGGGCGAACACCAAAACTAAATACCCGTGGCGGTCGAGACCATTGGCCACGTGTTTTCAGTGTGTTGATGGCAGGTGGTGGCGTTGCGGGTGGTCAGGTGATTGGCAGCAGCGATGCTGTTGGCGAATCACCCTTGGATCGACCTGTTACACCATCGGATTTGGCAGCTACCATTTACACCTTGCTGGGCATCGATCCCAAGAGAGAATTTCAGACTGACGATGGTCGGCCCGTGAGGGTTTCGCCGTATGAAGCCACGCCTGTGCCCGAACTAATCGCATGAGTGACCTTGGTTCTTATTCGTCACATTCTCGAGGCGCGACCGATTCAATCGAGCGTCTGATGTTTCGTGCTGCACATGTGATGAACGTCCGGCAGTCGATCCAACGCTGTTTTTGTTTGCTGTGGCTCGCGATGGCGAACGGGGTGATTGCTGCAGAGCCACCCATCACGTCGCTGGTTTTCAATCCAGCGGGAAATTCGATCATCGCAGCATCACAGTCCTACATGACAGTGCATGAGTGGCCCAGCCTGAAGGTAACGAGAACACTACCCAGTTCGTTGGTTTTGATTCAGTCTTTGGCATTTTCACCCGATGGTCAGAAGTTGGCAGTCGCTGGTGGAACACCTGCGGAGACGGGTGTTGTTGAGATTCGGTCTTGGCCTAAGGGAGACTTGCTTGCCATTCATGAAGGACATGAGGACACCGTTCAATCAGTTGCATGGATTGATGACAACACTTTTGCAACGGGCAGTCTGGATCATGAAATAGGTATCTGGGAGGTCGGTCGGGAAAAGTTGATTCGACGTCTCAAAGGGCATTCCAGGGGAGTCACTGCAATCCAGGTGATTGCTGGTGGCAGCTTGATTGTCAGTGGTGCTCTTGATCAGAATATCAGGGTTTGGAAAGTCGAAACGGGTGAGTTGGTCAGGACACTGAATAATCACACACGCGCGGTGAATGAATTGAAAACACAGCCTCGGTATCAGGGGCAAGATTCTGGAACCCGCAGGCTGCCAGTCATGGCATCGGTCAGCAATGATCGCACCGTCAGGCTGTGGCAACCCACCATTGGTCGTCTGGTCCGATTTTGCCGAATCGATGCCGTGCCTCTTGCACTGGCTTGGAATCTGCAGGGTGAGTGGCTGGCTGTCGCCTGTGATGACGGAAATGTGCGTGTCATCAATCCTGATACAATGCAGGTGTCAGCAAAAATCAGCGTCCATGATTCATGGCTGTATGTCATTCAAACCCATCCCGCCGATGGCAGTTTGGCTGTTGGTAGTCGTCAGCGGCGACTGCAACGGTTGACTGAGGACGAGTTGGTTGACAAGTAATGATTTTCAAATTTGCTCCTCGTCCACATGCGACGCAGAGCCAACGCCTAGTAAAAACGATGTCATCAATGGAACCTGTTGCGAAAAACACTTTGAGTGTGTCTTGGATGAATGAAGCGATGGCAATCTGCGAACGGAAATTCCTGACTGCAACAAGGATTGGGTTCCGTGTTGTGGTGCTATGTGTTGGGGTTGGTGTTTTTGGTGGCCACTGCTCTGTTGCTGATGCGGAAAATGAGGATGCCGGCTTGAATCTTTTTATTCTCTCCGGCCAATCGAACATGGCGGGGATGCAGCCAACGGAATCGTTCACGCCAGCGGTTGAAAAAGCATTTGGGAAAGACCAAGTGCTGGTGGTGAAAGATGCTCATGGTGGTCAGCCCATCCGCAGATGGTACAAGGATTGGAAAGCCGCCGATGGTACTCGTCCGGACAAGACAGGCGATCTCTATGATCGCCTGATGCAGAAGGTCAGAGATGAGATGAAGAGTCGGAACCAGAGTATCAAGACGGTGACGTTTGTTTGGATGCAGGGAGAGCGAGACGCAAAAGAGCGACATGGCAAAATCTATGGAGCCAGCTTGAATGGGCTGTTTGACCAACTCTCCGCTGACTTGGGGCGTGATGACTTGAATTTTGTCGTGGGACGTCTGAGTGACTTTGATATGGAAAATGAGCGTTATCCACATTGGACGATGGTGCGAAAGCAGCAGGTGATGCTGGCCGAGAAAAACCAAAATTGTGTTTGGGTAGACACCGACGACCTTAACGATGGCAAGAATCGACGTGGGACAACCATCAAGAATGATCTGCATTATTCCGCCGATGGTTACGTCACTCTCGGACAACGATTTGCTGATCAGGCTGTCCGATTGATCAAGTCACGCAATGATGCCAATGCGCGTAAAGCGACCAAGCCCTGAATCGGCCACTCACGGTGGCGTCTCGTACTTTTGATTTGTGATGAAAGGTCCCGATGGCAGAACAGATGGCGAACAATGCGAAACCATGGCTGTTGGCAGAGTGTAATTATGAGTACGTCAAGAATGCTGATATTCGGGTCGCTGTGATTCCATTGGGAGCCACAGAACCTCACAACCTGCATTTGCCATATGGGACTGATGTTTACGAGGCGACCATCATGGGTGAACGCATTTGCCAGGAGGCGTTTCAGAAGGGAGCGGCTGTTACCTTGCTGCCGACGGTTCCCTTTGGTGTGCAAACGAATATGCGTAGGTTGCCACTGGCGATCAATGTGAATCCAGCGACGCTGGATTTGTTTCTCTCTGACATCGTTGACTCTCTGGTGAATTCTGGAATCAAAAAAATTGTTCTTTTGAACAGCCATGGTGGTAATGATTTCAAACCCTTGTTGAGGACTTTAGCCGGCAAGGATCTGATGGTTTTTCTGTGTGACTGGTTCAAAATGGTCCAGGATGTCTATTCATCTATTTTTGAACATCCCGAGGATCATGCTGGCGAAATGGAGACCTCTATCGCATTGGCCTACTTTCCTCATTTGGTGGCCACTGCACCTGACGGGTCCTTGCTGGCCGACGAGGGCGATACTCGGGAAAATCGCTTTCATGCGGTGAACCAAGGTTGGGTGCAGATCACGAGAAGGTGGGATTTGTTGACCACGAATTGTGGATCGGGGTTCCCACACGCTGCCACGGCTGAAAAGGGGGAACGGTTGATGGCGTTGATATGTGACCGAATGGGACAATTTCTTCGAGAGTTGTCAGAGTCCGAGCTGGATAGTGATTTTCCATTTGTTGAATCCACGGACTGACGGCCCGCTGGGGGCAGACCCTCGGGGTGCGGCAAGCTGGTGGATGACGTTATCTTCCCTATTTAACGCTCGTGACAGATGTGCGGGCGATAGGATTTGGCTCGTTTGACGGTCAGGTTGGACCGATTGTGTCTTTCTTGATTCAGGCTCTTTTCATTCGCTCGACCTCAATTTCTGGTAGCTGAATGATTATTTGAGTCTAGGCTTAAGCTGAGGGCGGTCGTGTACGGGGCGACCATCCGATTGTTCCAATACTGTTTTGGTCATCGAGATCTGATTGATGAATCGATATGGGCTCGCATTATCCGGTGGTGGATTTCGTGCCTCGCTTTACCAT
>JBPCVE010000062.1:0-8187 GCA_051010795.1 Rubripirellula sp. | reverse complement strand
GTGCTGCACGGAACATGATGTCGTAGGCGTTCCATTTGCCAGTGCCATTGTATGCATCGTAGGGTGACTTTGACTCATTGATCACAGCAGCCATGCCATGGGAAGTCTTGTCGCCATCGAGTACTTGAATCTCATACCTGTTTTGTAGATAGACACCGCTGTTGCCACGTTGCTTGGCAACAAGAAATTCGATGTGTAGTCGAAAGTCACGGTATTTCTTCTTGGTAACGACGTCAGACGTTCCGTATTTGCCTCCTGCTGCTGCGGGATCATCCGTCATCATGACCGTGCCATCAGCGACCGGATCGTCAACAATTTTCCATTTGATCGGAAGTGATGAGCTGAACCGAGGTCCCTTCCAATACGTCCATTTTGCATCAAGCATTTCTCGTGAACCGTCAAAGATCATTTCAGAGCCTGCGATTGGCTTGGCACCCAAACCCACGTTGTCATCCGCTTGAACACGAGTGCCGCACAAAACAACGGTTGCAATAAGCAGCACAAGAGCAGACAGGAAAAAGCGTTGATGGGTCACGGTGGTCCTCATGTTGATCTGATGTTTGAAATGGGATTGTCAATCAGTGGTGCGGTGTTCTCCATTGCACACATGATCAGAATAACGGACCTTGTGCCGGTTTTGGGCGAAGAGGGCAATTCAACGTCAGAAACGGGTGAAATGCATACTGGCAAGGTGCGAACGGAGCACTCATTGGCGATTCTCAATCGCTGGTGTGCGAAACGGATCGTGATTCCAGCCATTGTCTCAATGACCGGGGTGTGAACGGCGTGGGGGAATCCAGCCGCAGACGCTCTTGCAGAGAATGATTTCGAAGCCTCGAAAGTAGATGCTGGGCAGCCTGGAAGATGCAGGGTGAGTGGAGGAAAGCATCGCCAGATGCGATAGTTTCACAAAGACAGGGCGGAATTTGATGATTCAGTTTTGACGGGGGGGCGTCAATTTGCGTGGTGAAACGACTGCATTGTCATGGTCTCGAGATTGACAGTCTGTCTGTTTTCAATGAAAGGCAGAATCTGTGTAACTGATGCGACAGCCGCTCCCAACATCATTTTTCCCAGAAGCACAATCGAGCGGGAAAATGGAAATCGAACTGTCGCGTTGTAGTTTGCAACCCATGCAGGGTTTGTCGGCTAGGGAAGAGGCTGATCAGCCTGCCGGATTGTAGGGCAAGTGTGAGCCGTGCAAGATGATCTTCAGCTTTCCATCGGCATTGATCGTATAGCCAAAGGAATACTCGACCTTCACATCATCACCACCTTCTGCTGGGGTGAAAAAGTAATTTCCCATGGCGACAGCCATGTGGTCCGTAATCTTGGTTCCGACACTTTCCCATCGCACGTTTGACCAAGGCTTGATCGCGAAGCCGTGATCCTCGGGATAGTTCTCGTTTCCGCCAACGAAATAGGACAAAGCTCCATCAAAGTCCAGGCGGAATTGCTTTTCCGAGGTGAGGGTTGGCTTGAAAAGCACGGTTCCCTCCTGGTAGTTGTAGAACTCATGAATGTGCTCTTCTGCGGCGGCTTTGTAGTCACCATTGGCCGTAAAAACTTCGCCAATTTTCACAATGCCTGCTCCCCAAGCCAGTTGAGCATCTGTAATCAAATAGTCAGCGATCATTTGCGTTCCCGAAATTCGTATCCACTCAAGTTTTCCAGAAATCGGTTCATGTAACGATTTCCCTATCAATGAAGTTAAAGGATTCGTTGCTGTTTGCAAGTGGTTTGCAATTGGAGAATGCATGTCGATATTCACAAAGGTCCAGTGCATTTTTCAGGGGGGGGGTGAATCTTCACCACCCGCAGGGCTCTCGTGTCGACAGGGGAGCCACGGCAGCAGTTATTCAATGCCTTGATGTCGTCAATCAGTTTCTTGGTGCGGAAGCTCCAATCTTTTTTGGCTCTGCTGGCTCTGGCAACTGATTGCGAGTTCACTTTGCTGCCTGTGGTAGTGTTGGGTGCTGACCCGAACAGAGGCTTATTCAACAGAGCGGTCAGTTTTCATGCCTGCTGGCGCGGGCACGCCTAATCCAAGCCGTGCGATGAAATGTAGACTACGGCCAAAGCACCAGTTCGCCCACCCAGGATAGAGTCCCAGTTGGGTGCGGTAGGCTTCACGGTCAAGTTGCAATTCGGTAAAGGCCGCGTCCCATTGTTCGGGTCGCCAGTAGTTGTGGGGCAACTTCACGCCAAATCGCCGATTCCCTACTTCGTCCATGAATCTCAGGGTGGGCTGTGCCAACAGTCCACGTACCAAGTGATCTTTGATCATCACACCACGGTGGGCCACCCGGACAGCTTCTCGCAGCAGGATCATGGGATCCTCAGTGTGGTGCAGGACATCCGAGAAGAGGACATAATCGGTTGTATTGTCCTGTGATGGAATCGTTCGGCCATCGAATACTTCGACCGGAATGTGGGTGTCTTTTCTAACGAGGGTATCGAGTCCCTTGAATTGCAGTGTTGGTTTACGAGCGATGATCGCTGCCGCCAAACCACCGTCTCCTGAACCTACATCAAGCACCGTGGATCCGTCTGGAAATAGCTGGGCAAAATGATCCGCCAGCACGGTCAGTCGCCGTGATTTGACGTAGCTTTCGTGAATCGACTCGATGCCCATGTCGTGCTCGCGATCTGGTGATTTGATAGCTGGTCGTTCAATTTTCGTTGAACTGCCAACGGGTCAGGGACTTCTTATCTTTGACCAGGAATCCATCGCTCAGTACAACGGGTGGTGCCCATGTCGGGCTGTCAGCGACACGATAGCTTGCAACCTGTTTCGTGTCCTTTCCGGCGGCAGAAAAAATCTTGAGCTCACCATCATTGATTAGAGCAAGGATGTGGCCAGGCATCGAAAGGAACGTCACGTTTTGGCCGGAACGCCCGCGGCTTTGCCAGAGGATTTCACCAGTGTTCGGGTTGAGGCAGAACAGCTGACCGCTGTTGTAATGTGAAAACCCATAAAGCAATCCGTCATTCATCACAGCCGTGCTCATGTCGAGAGCCAGTTTGGGCTGATGCCAATTCTCTTTGACTCGCCAGCCCTCGTCTGTCAGTTGTGGCTCAAAACTGTGGATTCCGCGGTTTTCTGCACCCAGCAGGATACGACCTTCGTTGATCGTCGGAGTTGGCATGTTTTGATTATGGCCTTCATGGGGAAAAGGTTGCGTCCAAAGAAGCGCACCCGAGGCAACATCGATTCCACACAAGGCATTGTGGTTCCAGTCGATAATCTGACTCACACCGGAAAATTTGGCGAGTAAGGGTGAGGAGTAAGAGGTTCCATCTGTTCCCTGTGTCCAGACTTCGTTTCCGGTGCTTGTGTCCAAAGCAACGAGTGTGCCCTGATCATCATTCCCAAAGTGAACCACAATCAAGTTGTCGACAATGATGGGTGATGCTGAAACGCCCCAGTAAGGATGGCTCGTAGGAAAACGGGTGTTGTAGTCACGCTTCCAAACCAGACTGCCTGTCTCGGCGTCCCTGGCGATCAAGGTTCCTGTGATGCTTAGGGTAAACAGTCGGCCATCGGCCATGACAGGACAAGATTTGGGGCCTTTGCCATGTCGCTCCCCTCCCCCACCCATTTTGAATGGTGTGGGTTCACTTTGTTGCCAGAGTACTTTGCCGTCATTTAAATCGAGGCACCATGCAACTTCCTGTTCTCCCATTCGAGCGTGTTGGTAGACGCGTCCATTGGTGATCAGGGGCGACCCATAACCCTCGCCGACCCGAACTCGCCAGCGTTGTTGTAGTTGGTCAGGCCACGTTTGTGGTGGCTGGAAATCATCGATCCAACCGTTGCGTTGCGGGCCCAGCCACCCCGTCCACTCAGGATCAGCTGTCCATGCAAATGGAGTGAACAGCGTGAAAATGCTGATCACAGCGAGGCAGTGAAAGTGCCACGGTTTGTTTTGCATTATGAGAGCCATGACGTGCGATTGGGCTTGGGGAACACCGAAGGACTTAGGGGAGGCAATTTTCTTTTTTTGAAAATATTGCCATTTTGTTGTCCGATTATTTGGGCGAATTGTACTCTCCCTATTAGTGGAGAAGTGAATTGTAGCGAATCGCGATTTCGATGCGGCGCGGTGACTTTCGGGGCACAGGGACGGTCACCACCGTCAGCATCGGATGTTGGTGAGCACGGTGTGGGACACACGCATGCATGGGGCTGTGAGTGCGTGTTGTCCTCACCGTGCTTACCCGTATCGAGATGGTTGCCTGTGTCGAGATGGTTGGAAGAGGTGCACGCACCATTTCAAGCGATGCCCTGGCAAGATTCCTCGTTACAGTGGCAACCGTTGAAGTGGGAATAGCTCCACTGCATAGGATTGCAGTGGGAGTCTGCTAGAGATTGCATGCTCGCTGTGCACGCCATGGTGGTGTGTCCCCAAACGCAGTTCACGCTTGAAGGCAGCCCTTGGTTGTTCCGCAGTTCCGCTGCCTGCCTTGAAGCAGTTACTTGATGATCTGTTTTGAACGCAATAAGTCGATGACGGCATCGGCACAGGCATCGATGCTTTGCTCGGCTGCATCCAGCACAAGATCAGGGTTTGGCGGAGCTTCGTATTTCGCTGTGACACCGGGGAAGTTGGGTAGCTCTCCTTCGTCGGCCATCTTGTATTGACCTTTCGTGTCTCTCTCTCGACAGACGTCCAGCGATGTTGCGACATGGACGACAAGGAAGCGGTCTTCACCGATCAGTGCCCCCACTTTTTGGCGAACATCTTCTGAGGGGGCGACGAATGAGGCCAGGCATATCAAGCCGGCATCATTCAGAATATGAGCGAGGTGCCCGCTTCGTCGCAGGTTTTCACTTCGGTCGTCAGCAGTAAAGCCCAAGTCGCGGTTGAGGCCGCTGCGAACTTTTTCACCATCGATCATCGCAACCGCTCGACCCTGCTCGAATAGCTTTCTTTCCACTGCCTGACAGATCGATGTCTTGCCGCTTCCGGTAAGTCCAGTTAGCAGGACGGTGGCTGGTTTTTGTCCGAATCGAGCAGTGCGTTCTTCTGCTGAGACTGCTGAAATTTCAGTCTTGTTGTCATCGTTTTTGGCTTCATCATCCCACACTGACTTGGGGGAACCATCTCCTGATTTGTCCAAAATCATGCCAGCAGCTACGGTGGCATTGGTGATCCGGTCGACCACGATGAACGCGCCCGTACTGCGATTGCGGCGATAAGCATCAAAGTGAATGGGGGCGTTCAGTGAGATGCTGACACGGCCGATTTCATTCAGCCCCAACTCGGGTGCCGGATTGCGGTGCAGCGTGTTGACATCGACTTGGTATTTCAGAGATTCAATCGTCCCCGGTTGTGTTTGCGAGGTGTGTTTGAACAGATATGTTTTGCCGGGAACCATGGACTCAGAATCCATCCAGACCAGCATCGCTTCGATTTGGTCACGCGAGCGTGGCAAGTTTCCTGGTCGGACGATCATGTCACCACGACTTGCGTCGATTTCGTCTTCCAGGGTGAGAGTGATGGATAGTGGTGCAAAAGCTTCCTCCACCGCACCATCAAACGTCACGATCTCTTTGACCTTGGATGTTTGCCTGCTTGGTAACACCATGATCTCTTCGCCAGGGCGAACGATACCTGATGCGATCGTTCCACAGAAACCACGGAAGTCAAGGTTGGGACGATTGACGTACTGCACGGGCATGCGGAAATCCTGCAGGTTTCGGTCGCTACCGATGTAGACCGTTTCGAGGAAATTCATCAAGGTGCTGCCGCTATACCACGGTGATTTCTCACTTCGATCGACCACGTTGTCCCCATCAAGCGCGCTGATGGGAATGAAGTGCAGGTCTGGCAGATCCAAACGCATCGCGAATGATCGGTACTCATCGCATATTTCGTTGTATCGTTCCTCGTCGAAATCAAGCAAATCCATCTTGTTGACGGCAACGATGACATGGCGGATACCGAGCAGCGAGACGATGAAGCTGTGTCTGCGTGTTTGGGTCAAGACACCGTGTCGCGCATCAATCAGGATGACTGCCAAGTCTGCGGTGCTGGCTCCTGTTGCCATGTTCCGCGTGTACTGCTCGTGCCCCGGTGTATCGGCGATGATGAATTTGCGTTTCGGGGTGCTGAAGTACCGGTAGGCGACGTCAATCGTGATGCCCTGTTCACGCTCAGCCTTCAGTCCGTCTGTCAGCAAAGCGGGGTCAAATTTTCCGCCGGTGGTGCCCACCAATTTTGAATCAGCTTCCAACTGTGAAAGCTGATCTTCATAAATCATTTTGCTGTCGTAAAGCAGTCTGCCGATCAGCGTACTTTTTCCATCGTCGACGCTACCGCAGGTGATGAATCGCAGCAGTTGCTTTGATTCATGTTGCTTGAGGTAGGCATTGATGTCAGTGGCAATCAGGTCTGATTGATGGCTCATGAGATCGATTCAGAATTTGGATGATCTTGGGGATGGGATCGGTGAGCGAGGACAGCGTTCATGTGGTTCGAAAGTCTTCGCTACAATTATTTACTGCTTGGCCCTTGCAAGGGCTGACTTTGGCAAAGTGGTGCCAATGCCTGCGGTTCTATTGTGGAATCGCTGGCTTAACTTGGATGTGTCTTTAGAAGTAGCCGCGGCGTTTCTTTTCTTCCATTCCGGCACCGCCCTCGTCTTGGTCGATGATCCGGCCCTGACGCTCACTCGTTTTCGCGAGCAGCATTTCCTGGATGATCTCAGGCAGAGTTGTTGCTTCACTCTCAACTGCACCTGAAAGGGGATAACACCCAAGCGTTCGGAAACGCACCATCTTGGTTTCTTCTTTTTCACCCGGAAGCAGAGGCATCCGGTCGTCATCCCGCATCAATAGGATGCCATCGCGCAATACAACTTTTCTCATCGCTGATTTGTACAACGGAACAATGGGAATGTTCTCAAGATGGATGTATTGCCATACATCCAACTCAGTCCAGTTGCTCATCGGAAAGACGCGGATCGATTCGCCTTTGTTGACTCGCCCGTTGTAAAGGTTCCACAGTTCTGGTCGCTGGTTCTTTGGGTCCCAGCGATGGGATTTGTCACGGAAACTGAAGACGCGTTCTTTTGCTCGGCTTTTCTCTTCGTCGCGGCGTGCACCGCCAAACGCTGCATCGAACTGATGCTTATCCAAGGCTGCCTTCAGAGCGTCTGTTTTCATCAATTCCGTGTGACGCTCACTGTCTTCCCATGGTTTGATGTCGTGCTTCAGGCCTTCTTGATTGGTGTGGACGATCAGGTCGAGCCCCAGCTCTTTGCGAGCGTACTCTTCTCGGAACTCGATCATCTCTCGGAATTTCCAAGTCGTATCGACATGCATCAATGGGAACGGCGGTTTGGCCGGATAAAAGGCCTTGCGGGCCAGGTGGACCAGGACTGCCGAGTCTTTGCCGATGCTGTAAAGCATGACGGGCTTCTGGAATTCTGAGACCACCTCGCGAATGATGTGGATGCTCTCGGCTTCGAGTTGCTTGAGGTGGGTAAGGCTATAGTCCGACATGTCGAGAAACTGTGTGGGCGGATATGAGCGAATGGGCGTGTCCCGCAGCAAGTAATTGCTGTCATAAGGACCGGCTACCAAATCTAAATGCTGCCAAGGTGACTTCAATTGCCACCGCAAGGGTGACTTGTGGGCTGCCATGAGTTGCCACTGGGCAGCACGTCCGGTGGCATGGCAGGAAGTCGCACGTCACGTGCGATGCCAGAAGTATAGACGCCTGACAGAACCCCGCTAGATGAATCGGCAGGCAGGGTCAGTTCCGCGCGGAAAACTCATGTTTCACGGCGAATTCGGCCCGCATTGTCCATCTTTTCGTCAGCAGAACGCTCAGGCACTACCTCGCTTGCTTCGAGAGATTTGCAGGATGACTCCCTCAGATTCAGCGTCGTCACCCAGCGGATAGGCAGCGACACGTCTCAATTCCAGATTGGCCAAAGCTCCCAAGTGCCGAGCCTCGTTTCGCTCCTCAAGCCATTTGGGACCCTTGATCAACAGCAGACGATCAACATTCACCCAATGAGGTTCCATCCAGCGACAAAATTTGGCCACGCTGCCCACGGCTCGTGAGACGATCGTCGAGAAGCGAAAGTCTTCCAGCAAATCTTCTCCACGGGCCCCGTAAATGGGAACCGGAAGTTGAAGCTCTTCAATGATCTCACCCAAGGCATTGGCACGTT
>JBPCVE010000061.1:0-4010 GCA_051010795.1 Rubripirellula sp. | reverse complement strand
CCATCGAGACGGGAGCCGTGGGGAAGCCGTCTTTGACAGGGAGGTTGTGGCTTCGCGTGAGCGCCGAAACGATTAATTTGCGGGTGGTTTTGCAGTCCTCCGCGTCCAGTCGTTTCCAGAGATTCTCATCACGCAACGCATGGATCTGTTTGACCCCGGTCTCTCCGCCCTGTCTTCGCTCAGACATGCATTGAGCTGTTTCAAGAGCGTGAATGTCGTAGCTGTCGATGCCGCCGTAAGCAACGCAAACGCTCTCTTGCAACGGAGTTCCAAGTGGCATATCGATTGCAGGCATGCGGCGGGTGACAGGGAGCGAGGATCCTGCCAGAAATGCGAACTCGAGCCGACGTGAGTCCTCAATCATTTCGACGCACTCGTCCCAATCGGTCGAGAGATGCTTGTCGTTGAACACGGGGACACTGCGGCCACTGTCTTCGAAAACCTTGACCACTTTTTTGAACCAGCCATACCGAGGGTACAAATGCTGGCCCTTTTCATTGGTAGGGTAATCCCCGTGTTCCCCAATCAAGACGACACCATCGACAGCGAGTTTGCTGCCGCCAAGAGTGAGTGCTTCTTCGATGGTGGGGTACAGTTTCAGGCCGTGTCGTTCTGTTCTGCTTTTGGCGAGGTCCTCTTCGGGGAATTGGTCAACAAACACCGAAGCTACGTCAATGCGGGGCTTTTGCCACCCTCCTTTCCACGTGTAACCAAGCGTATGGCGGTCGAGGAAGTGCTGTGCATGCGAGTGCCGTCGCACAACAGTGCCGAGAAACGCGATTTTCGGCCGACGCTTGGTTTGAGTCGGTGTTGCGGAAACCTCACTGGCCTTGAATGGTGCTGACAGGGGAGTGGCCAGCATGGCGCTGCCTAAACCAGCAGTTTTCAGAAAGCGACGACGTTCCATGGTGTGACCGTAGTGGGCGTAATGGGGGGGCGTGTGTGTGCCTGAATCAGGTAGGCAATGCGCGGCACTGCTTTACTGCACTGCTTGACTGAATTGCCAAGCCTCAGTTTACGAGTTTTGCGCGGGTGCGTGGGAATCCATCTTTTGCAGTACCGATTGTGATCTTTGCCCGCCTGTTTTGCGGTGATCCACATCACTCTACCTCCGATTGACCCTAACCTTGGCTCACTCTTCCCATGACTCACCGTTCCAGCGGATGACTCGCTGGATCAGGTCAGAAACTCCCCGTGAGAACAGGTCCAGCAAATCCTCGCCCTTGCGAGCAGATGCCTTTGCAGGTGCGCCAATGTGACCCGTTTGCGAGCGGTCCAGCATGGTCCATGCACGTTGAGCGGGCTCGAATGAGCCGCTCTGTGACACTGCCTTTACTGCATCATGTTGCTTGACGAGATCGGGTCGGAGGTGCAGGATCATCGACGTTTCCCACTCACACGCGTGTCCCATTTCATCTTGTTCCAGATCGGCAATCGAGCCTTGCGTGGGCTGTGCAAGACTCCAGTAGGTTGCGAACAAAAGCAGCAGGTCTTTTCGTTCGCGGTAATGTTGCCGAGTTTCAAACATTGCTTGACGCCCGGGAACATCGTTGCCGCCATGCCCGTTGATCACCACGATACGGCGGAATCCGTGCGTTATGAAGTTGTCTACGAGACCCATCAGCATGTCGATCCAAAGCCTTGGCTCTGCCGAAACTGTGCCGGGGAAATCGAGATGGTGGTGAGAGTTTCCGAGCCATGTCAGGGGTAGCAGTAACGCACTGTCTTTGAACGAGGGATGAGCCCGTTCGATGATGGCGTCTAGCAGCAAACTGTCGGTGAACACTGGCATGTGAAGTCCATGTTGCTCCAGTGCGGCAACAGGCACAATGACAGGGGTGTCGCGATCCAGACGGTCGACCTCTTGCCAGGTAAGTTCAGAAAGAAACATCGATCTGCCAAACTAAATGAGTGTGCGTTGTATATTGGATCAAATGGACCAAGGCTTGTTTAAAGCAGGATGTCTTTGACGGGTTTGTGTGGTTCGACACCCGTGAGCCGATAGTCGAGGCCCTGATACCGGTAGCTGAGTTTTTCGTGATTGAGTCCCATCAGGTGCAGGATGGTGGCATTGAGATCATGCACGTGAACACCGTAGCGGTCACGGTCGATGATGTTGTAGCCCCACTCATCGGTCTCACCGTAGCTCATTCCTCCACGGACTCCACCTCCTGCCATCCAGAGCGAAAAACATCGGGGATGATGATCGCGACCATAGCTGTTTTCGTTGCCGCCCTGTCGGTAAACCGTACGCCCGAATTCACCACCCCAGATGACGAGGGTGTCATCAAGCATGCCCCTTCTTTTCAAGTCCATGACCAAGGCAGCCGACCCCTGGTCCACCTCTTTCGCCAGTTTCGGGTGTCGGCCCGGAAGGCCTCCATGGTGGTCCCAACCACGATGATAGATCTGAATGAAACGCACGCCGCGTTCAGCCAGTCGTCGCGCCAGGAGACAGTTGGCAGCATGTGTCCCAGGAACCTTGGCATCGGGGCCGTACAGGTCAAGTGTTTCCTGAGATTCGTCGCTGACATTCGTCAGGTCGGGAACCGAGGTCTGCATGCGATACGCCATTTCATAAGCTGAAATGCGTGTGTCGATTTCGGGATCTCCGACGGAGTCGCGTCGCAATTGATTCATTTTGGCAATGGAATCGAGAAAACGACGGCGGTCATTCCGGTCGGCGCCCGTTGGGTCATTGAGATAAAGCACCGGATCGCCCGACGAACGCAGTTTGACCCCCTGGTGATTCGAGGGCAGCAAGGCGCTGCCCCAAAGACGGGCGTACAGAGGTTGAGCTTGGGGGTCAGTGTTCTTGTCCAGCATGACCACGAATGCCGGAAGGTCAGCGCTCTCACTTCCAAGACCGTAGCTCAACCATGCACCCAAGCTAGGTCGCCCCGGTTGTTGGTGGCCGGTCTGAAAGAATGTGATCGCTGGGTCATGGTTGATGGCTTCAGTGTACATCGACCGGATGATGCAAATGTCATCAGCGATCTTTCCATGCCATGGCAACAGGTCGCTGATCCACTGACCTGACTTACCATGTTGGCGGAACGGCATGAACGATTTTGCAACGGGAAAAGAAGACTGGCGTGAGGTCATTCCGGTCAGGCGTTGCCCATTTCTGATCGAGTCGGGCAGGTTCTGTCCGTTGAGTTTTTCGAGCGATGGCTTGTAATCAAACGTGTCGATCTGCGAAGGCGCACCCGATTGGCACAAGTAAATGACTCGCTTGGCTTTGGCTGGGAAATGAGTTGGCCCCGGTTGCCCCGGGCCATATCCCGACCCGTTGTTGGCAGCCAGAGAGGTGCCTGCTGCGGCTGACTGGGGATTCAGTAAAGATGCTAACGCTGCAGCGCCCATCCCTCCACGTGCAAAAAAATGACGCCGGTTGGTCAATAGCTGCGATTCGAGCAGTTCGTTTGATTGCAGGTGCGGGTTCATAGCTGAATTCGAAAGTTGGTAGTAAATGAGCGGCGCGAACGAGCGTCAGACTGCAGTAACGCAGCAAGCGGTGGTGGAATTGGGCGGAGAGTGTTAGGGCTTCGTTACAAATTCACTTAAATTCATCATGACCCGGGCAACCGATGTCCAGGCAGCAAGTTCAGTCGGCGGCAGGGAGGAATCAACCTCCGATTCGCCGACAGCGAGTAATTGTTCCGCTGATTCAGGAGCTGATTTGTATTGCTCTCTGCGAGCATTCAATTCCGCCAGCAACACAGTGGACTCTTGTGGGGTGGGGCGGCGTGTGTGGCAACGTTGAAATCCTTCACGAATTCTTTCCGTGTCATCGTCAGCGGATGCGATCATGCGGCCCGCTAGGTGTCGGGCAGCCTCGACGAACTGCGGGTCATGCAACATCACAAACGCTTGTAAGGGGGTATTGGTCCGCGAACGGCTGATTTGGCAGTATTCACGTTCGGGAGCATCGAAGGCGGCCATGGACGGTGGCGGGACTGTGCGTTTCCAGAAGGTATACATGCTTCGTCGGTATAGTTTTTCCCCGC
>JBPCVE010000060.1:0-4038 GCA_051010795.1 Rubripirellula sp. | reverse complement strand
GTCACAACTCAAGACAGAATTAGCCGCACAGGGCGACCCACGAATTGTCGCAGACGGTGACATTTTTGATTACTACCCGAACCGTCATCTCAGTCGCCAACAAAAGCTGTACAACCAACCAGATTATGATCCCGTGGGCGATTTTGAAGACAAATTCGGGTCCCCGCAAACCCCCTGATCGCGTCTGCGATCCCCTGCTGCGAACACCTATGCCCTTGCATGAATCACCGTGGCAACTGCCGCCCCTGGCCCACAAGCGGTTCCAACGTGACACGATGAAATCGATAGCGACAATCGTAGGCCCCAAGGAACATCGCCTGCTTGACTGGCGTTGACCAGTAATCCGACAGCGACAGGCGAGTCCCCTCACCTTTCCAATGGATCAGCTGGCGTCCGTCAACCATCATACTGACACCATTTTTCCGCACGGTGATGACGAGCTGCGACATTCGTCCCCGTGTGAATAGAGAGCCACGAAATGTACTCTCATTTCCGACATCCCGGCCATCAATATTCTCAACAGCACTCGCAAAGCCTTGTGGCGTCCGATAACTGAACAAAGACGCAAATCGATTGTCACCCACTACATTCCCAATCAACAAACCATTGGGATCATCCAAAGGCTCGACCACAACCGTCAATCGATATTCCTCAGGTGGTGAATACGGTAATTGCAAACGTGCGCCAGATTGCTTTGGGCTGGTTAATGCACCATCACTCCAAGTCCAGTCACCGACCCTCCAAAGGGCACCTTTCTTTTCTTTACCCTCAACCCCGGTTTTGTTGGGATCAGCCATCGCTAGCAGATCAATTTCGATCTTTGGCATTTCCTGCTCGCCGAATCCCCCTGCTGCCTCCACAGCTTTCAGCAAGTCACTTGCCATGGCTGCCGCTGGATCTGGCTTTACGGGCTCATCAGCATTGCTCCTGACTTGAAAATACCCCCACAACTCTGCCGTCGCACCATTCAATAGTGTTGTTTCCACGCGGTAGCTGACAGGAGTAGCACGATCGAATGTTCCAAGGTTCGCGAATTCGGGAGTCGCTCCCTGCCAGTGCTGTGGAACTTCAACCCATGGCCCAGTCACCGAAGTCTGAAGTTGAACAGTCAAAGACTTGACCTTAACGTATTTGGGAAAGTCCAATTTCAGTCGCACGGCTTGCTCAGGCTCAGGCACCAGAGGCGAGGGGATGGCCCTAAACGTCGAGAACAATTTAAGCTGCGCATCAAATGGAAAGTTCCTTGGCTTCCACCCCAGACGGATTTTTTGCCCTCTGTCTAACCAGGATTCGCTGATCCAACCAAGGTACTGACCCATGCTCATCACTGAACCATTATCGGGTTCCGGGTGGGGCAAGCCAACCGTGTGCCCACAACCCTCGTGATACAAAACGCAGTCAGATCCACGATACGGAACACGCCAACCATCGGCACTCACCAACCCCCAGCCGATGCCTCGATCGGGGTTGTACAACGCACGAGCTCCTCCCGATGCGGCACCGGTAAAGTGTTGGCCGCCGTTGTAGTTACCATCGAACACAAAGCCATTGTCGGTGGGTTTGACTCGGAAGAAATCATCCAGGGGCCGCCAATTGATCTCACTCAACACAAGCAGAATTGGAAATGCCTTCCGCTCCTGCCTGGCTTCTTTTGTCGACGGTGCAAACCTCAAACGATGATCCACTTCACTCAACGTTCGATAGTAGATTTGGTCGGGATCACCCACCCTCAACTGGTTGGTAGACAAACCTGAAATGAACGGCTCCGGGCGCACCACTGTTGTCAGGTTGGATTGGCCTTGGAACTCACGACGATGGAACAGCTCAATCCGCTTACTGTAGTAATCCAATCTTTGACGCCAATCCGACAAAGGCACCCGGTCTGCTGGCACGAAATACACCATCGTGACTTCAATTTGGCTCGTGTCGTATGCGTCATCCCATGTGTTCGTCGCAGAAAGGCTGCCGATTTCCGACGCGAGAACAGCAATAGCAAAGATCAAACGGCTCATCTTTTCTCTCTCTCCGTGTTACACAAATCACGAACAACTCATTCACCCGCGGCCATGAGAATAATCGAACGAATATTGTCTCTTGGATATTCTCACTCATAATCGAGTGAGATTTGTTGCATGAGAATAGTGTGTTCAGATGATCTGTTCCTGCCTGCTGAGAACAACGAGAGGCCACTTTTGAGACCACTTTTGTGGCCTCTAATCCTCGTAAGTACCGTAAAACAAGTGCAAACGAGGGGAGGGAAGCTCCCCGAGTAGGACTCGAACCTACAACCTAGCGGTTAACAGCCGCTCGCTCTACCATTGAGCTATCGGGGAATATGAGGGGCCCTTGAACTCAAGACGATACCCAAAAACGTAATCGAAGGCGAGATGCTCCATTTTTCGTTCTGCAAAAAACGATATGCCCGCCATCAGGTATCCCGAACCTTTTCCAGCAGAACACTATTGCCCTTCTCGTTGTACTCGACTCGAGTCATGAAATTATGAATCAGCATGACACCACGGCCATTTGGAACTTCCAGTCGGTCGTCCTGCGTGCAGTCTGGCACTTCGTTTGGCTTAAATCCTTCTCCTTCGTCAGTGATTTCAATCCGTGCAACCGCAGGCGAGACAAAACACTCAACATGTACTTTTTTGTCGGTATCAAGTTTATTTCCGTGAACAATTGCATTTACAATTGCTTCTTCAGCAGCCAGGTGGATGGAAAAAATATCAGCACTGGCCCAGCCGTGCTCTCCAAGCCTGTCGAGTAACTCTTCCATGATCAGTCGACTTGCACCACGTTCGCTCGGCAGATCAATAGACTTCTGCCATGCGGCTTGGTCAGAACTGCTGTCATGATGAGGAGACGATTCTGTCATAGTAGCCGCACAGGTTCATTGCGGGAAAATAAGGGTGGTGGTTCCAGTAAGGGAAGCTTTGAGCGATCAACCAAAAGCGGTCATTGCTTCTGTTTCGTCTTTACGAATATCAAAAACTTTATTCAGTTTTGTGATCTGAAAAACTTCAAAAATTTCAGGACGAATGTTACACATTTTCATTCGACCTTTGCTTGCCTTAACCTTGCGATCAAGCGTGATTAACTTGCCGAGTGCGGCACTCGAAAGAAACTCGACATTTGTAAAGTTAAGCAAAATATCACCCATCTTTTGCTGCTCAACAAGACCAAAGAGTTCAGCGCCGAGCTCTTGAATACTTGCCTCATCGAGAATCTTTTTGTCGTTGAAACTGACGATGGCGACATCGTTGTTATGTGTGACGCCTATCCGTCGATACTGAGCCATGCCGTTCTTCTCCAAGTCGTTTAAAAGCGAACAACCTCAAATGAAACACAAAGAAAGTTATTGAATCCTTCCGTAGTCTAACTCCGCATAATCAGCCCAGCGAAACTGCTCGCCGTAAAATGAGCCTGACACACAATGAAGCCATACAAACAGAGAGGTCGATAATCCTAGCGATTTTCTGAGGTGATTACCAACAAGGGTGGCGGAGATGACATCGTATCAGGTGTTCATAATCGACGTGATTCCCAGCGTTCTCCGCGAGAAAAAGGAGAATCAGAAAAGAAGTTTTTGGGCATCTGTGCCGCCAATATGGCAGTCTGCCAGGATATTGCAGCTGTGAGTCTTCGCTGCGCCAGAAGAGCTGATCCTCTTCAGAAAAGACGGGTAGAAGCTGAAAAAACTCGCGGATTCACTCTTCACACGTCCAGAAAAACTGCTCTTGACGAATTTTATTCCATCCGTAATCAAATCTGGCGCGCGAGTTGCAGTAGGGATACGTGAGGATGTTTGCGAATGCCGCTGCGGCAGTCGCTTCACCCTACAGGGATATTGGTATCTCTCGCCTAGAGGTTTGAAATCTAGAGCTCTGAGATACTTTGTCCCACAGTAATGTTTCGACGTTCCCTTTCAATCGGACTACATACAGAGGACCCCAGAATGGCAGCCGCTGCGAGCAAGGCCGGGAAGGCCAAATCAACCCTTATCCCCCTTGGTGATCGCGTTGTTGTGGAACGCGA
>JBPCVE010000059.1:0-4717 GCA_051010795.1 Rubripirellula sp. | reverse complement strand
TCGTTCCATTTCCACAGGATGCGAGCATAATTCTCCAAACGCTCGGCGATTGCTTCGTCAATCTCCATGGAATGGGCTTCGAGGGCCGCGGCAAAATCAGGGTCGATTGGCATGGGTCTGTTCGGTGAATTGTTGCATCAGAGTGTAGAAAGATAATGATGGAAGGCGTGCTCGTTGGGAAGGACGCGCCCGCTGGTGGGAACATGGTTTCCGCGATGAATTTGATTTTTTAGCGTTTGTGAGCGTCTCTTCAGGCCAGAACCGGTCTTGTTGAACCTCGGGGCTGCCGCCAAAGTTGTTGATTGAGCCGTCCGCTTCGCCTCCGCAGCCACGTTTTGTTGAGGCGTTAGGCTTTCGTCTCTTGGCTGGTAGCCAGAATCACGATCTAGCCGTGATTGGTCAGCAGCTCAGTGATTGGTCAGCAGCTCAGTGGACCCATGAATTACTTGTGATTGCAGGTGTGATGTGAATTTTGGCGATTGCGAAACCGAGATCGGAGTCATTTCCTCAGTTTTTGTCTATGGAACGCTGAAACGAGGCCAAAAGCGTGGTGAGATGTGGCCATTTGAGCCGCTCAGGGTCTCAGTCGTTTTGACTCATGGCACGTTGTTTGATCGCCATGATTACCCAGCGATGACCAGTGGAACCGATGACGTTGTCGGAGAAAGATGGGATTTTCGTCCTGAGCAGATGCAGCGAGTTTTGGAAGTGTTGGACGCGATCGAAGGTGCAAATCAGCCAGGGGTTCCCGATTTGTATCGCCGCGTCGTCGTCACAACATGGAATCTTTGCGAAGCAGGTACCGCTGACCATCGCGTTGATGCAGAAGCAGCTTGTAAGTCCTACACCTATCACTATGCCAGCGACCCCGTGGATGATGGCTTCGCTCGCATCCTGCCGGATCGGTCAGCCCAGGGTGGTGTCAGACCGCGAGTGCAATGGCCAACACCATCTCAACACTGATTCGGTATCAGGATTCGACTGGCAGTGGTCATCATTTGTGGAACAGTTTGCCTACCCTGACGATAAGCTTCGATGTCAGCTTGCTACAGTTCGATGTCTTCAAGCAAGTCTCCGTTGCCACTCCACTTCGGTGTCGGATGAACGGTGTCACCAGGCCGCACCTTCTGTTTGTCTTGTAGGAGACGCAGATTCTTGGCTGTGTAGAGTCGGGGGACATGGGTGTCACCCCGTCGCAACCGATACAGAATGCAACCCTTGCTTTGAACGAAGTACATGCCCCACACCTGAGCGACGAAAAGTTCCCGCTCGAGAGAAGCACCAACAGTTTCGACTCGGTCCCCAATATCAATTCCATCAGAGATCACTTTCAGCCACATGCTCGGTCTCAAGCGAAACCTGAGTGATCCGTAGCTGTAGTGATAGTAGACTCCATCAAATCTGTCGCGTCGAAATACACGCTCACTTGGAAAGCAACGCGTTGCGACGGGAACATCATCTGGATGAATGAATCCCTGACCATCCTGTGGCCAACGTGGGATACAACCGTAGTCAGGAAGAGGTGGCCAATCCATTTGATTTCAGTAAGGGGCCTTGGGATGAACGGGCTGTTTCAGGGGCACGCTGGTCTGCTTGTGATCACTTTAATCCGCAAAGAAGTCGATCATGCGACCGTCGAGATCCCACCCGGTACTATGCATGGCCGGAAAGGATGTCCTGTCATGTCCGCGATCAGACACCGAAGGCATTGCTGCGGTTACAGGAATTCACTGACTGGCATGACCAGAATTTTACCATCCCCAATTCGCCCGCAACGGGCAACCGCGACAATCTTTTCGAGTACTTCTTCACAGCGTGAATCATCCACCCAGAGCGTGATTTCAACCTTGGGCACAAATGCCTGTGAGTATTCCGTTTCCTGATACTCATCGAGATAACTTTTTTGACGACCGTAGCCTTTGACCTCGGTTACGCTCAACGCCTCAATCGGCGCCCGGCGTAAACTGGTCAGAACTTCTTCGGCTAGGTGCGGGCGGATGACTGTGACGATTTGCTTCATGGTTTTCCTGTGCCCCCAGTCTAACGCCCCTTTCCACCCAGAAAAGGCGGTAAAATGCGCTGGGGGCCAATCCTGCTACAGATTCTTCTCTGTGTCACGTCTTTCAGCTACGTCTGTGCAAAGGGAATTGAATCCCATGCATTCACGCAACTGCATTTCATTAGACTGATATATCTGCTGGCAGCAGGGTTGGTCTGCTGAGCAGCCAAATCAGACCGCCCCGAACGGGGCCTCAAGTGTTCCATTTGAGTTTACCGAATTTGGCTTTCATCTTCATCGTTCCTTGGATATTTGCATGCCATCTCAACGTCTTCTGAATTTCATTGGAGTCAACCTGCGCTCGCTTCTGTTGGCTGCGCTCGTGCTGGTGTCAGGTGCATCGGGCCGTGCTATCGAGCCTGATAACCCGCCTGCCAATTCGTCGCTGACGCGGGGAAGGCTGACGTTGGTGGGTGATGATTTCTCGTTCACTGAGGGGCCTACAGCTGATGATTCGGGGAATGTTTATTTTACGGACCAACCCAATGACCGAATTGTTCGCTATGACTTTGCCACAGGTGAATTGACTGACTGGCTGAAGCCTTGTGGGCGGGCGAACGGTTTGTACTTCATCGCCCCCGACAAGATGATTGCTTGTGCTGATGCCAATAATGAACTTTGGCAGATCGACCTCCGCGATCAAAAGCACGCTGTCCTTGCGGCGGGAAGCGACGGGCAAAGATTCTCCGGGCCAAACGATTGCTGGGTTGACCGTGATGGAGCAATTTATTTTACCGACCCTCTCTATAAACGCCCCTATTGGACTCAGGTCATTCCTGCGGACAATCCACGCGGCGTTTATCGAGTTTCGCCTGAAGGCAAGGTGCAAAAAGTTGTTGGCGACCTGAAACAACCCAATGGGATCGTTGGGGACGCAAAGAATCGTGAACTCTACATCGCTGACATCGGTGATGGAAAAACGTATCGCTACCGGATTGACGAATCCGGGCAACTTACCGATCGGACTCTGTTTTGCTCGATGGGAAGTGACGGCATGACCATTGATGAACAGAGGAACCTTTATTTAACGGGCCGGGGGGTAACGATATTCAATCGTGATGGCAAGAAACTGGAAAATATTGCCGTTCCAAAAGGATGGACGGCGAATGTCACCTTCGCTGGGCCCCAGCGAAAGGATCTCTTTATCACGGCAAAAGATTCTGTATTTGTCATCAAAATGAGTGTTGCCGGTCTGAAATAGATCTTTGGTGTGTGCGTTTCTAGGCAGTTGCTGCTGTTGTAGGAAATCGCTTGTGCTCTGTGCGACCGTGTATCCTGATGTAACTCCGAATTGCTGAGCCATTACGATCTGTCAGGATACAGTGGTAGTATGGAGTCCAGCATTTCGTTTCTCGTCACAGCCTTGTTGCCCTCGACGTTCAATGGTTCGTTTGCTGTTCAATGACGTTCAACTTCGCCGTCGACTGCTTGGGGGCATCTTGTCGCTTGCGGTTGCACTGTTGCTAGTGACTGCTGCTGGAGCCCGGTACCTGAACGCTGACACCGATGGCACTGCGGTGGCACCCACTCAGAATACCGATGCCTTTACTTTTGTTCGTATTCGATATGACAGTATCGGGGGCTACAACGAATCCTGGTATCGATATGAAGGACGCGACTGGCAACGTTGGGAAACTGATTATCCGCGGGCAGAAAAAAACCTCATCTATCGATTGAATGAATTGACATCGATGAAGATCAATCCTGATCCCATCGTGCTGCGTTTAACCGATGAACGCATTCTCGATCATCCATTCATTTTTATGAGTGACATCGGTTGGCAAGAATTGTCACAGCCTGAGCGTGCTGGTTTGGAACGATACCTGCAGCGAGGTGGCTTCTTGTGGGTCGATGACTTTTGGGGGCAAGCAGAGTGGACCAGCTTCA
This sequence comes from Rubripirellula sp., assembly GCA_051010795.1. Classification (GTDB taxonomy): domain Bacteria; phylum Planctomycetota; class Planctomycetia; order Pirellulales; family Pirellulaceae; genus Rubripirellula. The sequence continues at coordinate 771 of JBPCVE010000059.1, read as the reverse complement.
TGCGGAACATTGGAACCTTACGACCGGACTGGAAGGTGCGTCCGATTCCTGCTGATCACCCCATGCTGACCATCGTTTACCCTGTCAAACAGTGTCCCCAGATACCGGCACGGATTTTTTATCAGCAAACGGGCATGCCCTGGGATCCGCCGTTTGCACATCGTGCTCCCACAGGCGGTGTCTCAGGGGTCAACCGCGTGCGTTTCATGGGGCTGTTTGATAAGCAGGATCGGTTGATGGTGGTTGCAACCCACAACACCGACATCGCTGATGGATGGGAACGGGAGGGTGAATCAAAAGAGTTCTTTGAACGGTTTTCGATTGATTCTTACGCGATCACCATCAATATTCTGGTGTACGCGTTGACTCACTGATCAGTGCTCATGGGACTGCTCATCACTGATCAGTGTTCAGAGGGCTGCTCATCACATACTGGAACTTATCCCAGTACAGATGCTCACTTGCTGTATTGGTCAAAGCTTACCTGCAGTTGCTCTCGGTCTTGCGTCTTGCCTTTTGTGACTCGGAACCGATAACGGAATGTCACCGATTCTCCGTTAGCAATTTTGACGACGGTAAAAGGTCCGAAGCGACCGTAGTCTCGGTAGGCAGACCAGCGAGCGCCCTCAGGATTTGATGGGTGGTTCATGTGCTGTACCGACCACCAGTCGTCTCCCACTTGAAAACTCTCTGCGACCCATGGCAAATCGCGATCTTTTTTGGGGTCAATTCCTTCTTTGTGAAATGTATAAGCTGCTGACTTATTTTCAG
>JBPCVE010000058.1:0-3330 GCA_051010795.1 Rubripirellula sp. | reverse complement strand
GCGCGCTCACCTATGAAGATGGCTCCCCACTTCTCGACAACGGTCGGCTGTGGTTCACCATGTCTGTACGAGGACGACATCTGCCGCACCCACTGCAGGGCGTGTTCAGCCTGAACCCCTCAGTTTTCGATGTGCGCCTTGAGGCCATCATCGTATTCGACAGGGATGATGGTTTGCTCCGAAATGAAATTGCCTCTCATATTTTTTATGACCGGAACGCAGAACAATGGCGAGGGCTTACCGTTGGATTTTCTGCCGAGGGTGATCCACAGAAAATAGAACCAAAACAATTGTGGGCGGTGTCGTCACAACGTGATCCGCGATTTGGTTTCACCATCATGAAGGCAGCGAAGGTCGATATACCTGGGGGTGAGGAAGACCCGCATATTATTTATGATGCCAGCGTTCAAAAGTGGAGAGTTCTGGTCTGTACAAAAGGCGGCCCGGGCTATCCAGCCACATTGTTTGAAGCAGATCATTGGAACGGACCGTTTAAGCAGATAGCAGGACCGGTTGATATCAACAGCACGGGATGCTTACTCCAAAAATTTGGTGATCAATACTATGCGTTATTCGGTGGGAAAGGTGGGCAGTTCCATGTCTATTCCTACCCAGAGCTCAATGCTTTAGGTGCTCTTGATATGGATCGCCCCCCATGGAGTGAGGGAGAGAATTCCCGCTGCTGGCCCAATGTCATCCCTCTTCCCGCAGGCTATCCCGCTCCGTATATCGCACTCAGCATGGATCGCGCGAACTATCCTGGGCTGAAGGGTTGGACTTACGGCGCCCTCTATCTCTACCACGGTAATGTCAGGCAACAAACGCAAACGAATCAACACTAGTGTTCCCGATTCACAATGCATACAAGTGAGAGATTTCCTAAGATTCAATCCTAGTCCAAGCCCTAGTCCAAACTTTTAAACAAACCTCATGCGGCGATATAGTGTTCCTGCAGCAAGGTGAGTAGACGGCGATCATGGAATACGTAAAGTCATAGAATTCAGAAACAGCTTCACCACAAACAATTCGAGAAGATGAATCCAGAAGCCCGCAAATTTACGACGGTCGGTTTTTGGGCGCCGCGAAGCTTCGGGTACTGGCTCTGCCGGCCAAGGCTGTGGCGGGCCGTCTATCATCGCCCGTTGGCTGTCCGGTTCGTCGAGCAGGATCAATGGCCATATGAAACCCCAAGCATCGTGCGATGGACCTATGATCCTTCCGTGCATGGGAAGCGACTATGCATAGAGTTTGCGAATCGTCGCGTCGCTGATGTGTGGAGGTTTCGCTGGCGGCCACTTGGCAACGCCCTCTGGAAGATCATCGACGCCTATCCAAATATCACGTTCCACGAGGAGCCTGTTGATGTGAGTGACTGCATTGATTCTCATGTGCCAAAGGAAGTATTTCGATTCGCAAAAAAACCAGAAGATCCTCACGATCTGCTCCCCAATCCCTACTTACTCCAGCCGGATCGCGCCAGTTACAAGTCGATTGCGTGGCACCGAAAAGCAGACTCAGTCTTTTTTCGCGGCGCGGCCACTGGCCCCGCTGTGTATGAGGCAAACCCTCGAGTAGCCGCGTGTCTTGCCGCACGACACATAGAGGGAGGAGACTGCAAACTTGTTTGGTATGACAATACGGGAGGAGACTTCAAAATTCAGGCCATGAAAGATGGCATCGCCGCGTCGCCAACAAAGCCGAGGGCGATGGAAGTCCATCGCTATCTCCTTGATGTTGACGGTCATACATCTTCATGGGATCGCTTTCGAAGGATTGGAGTGTGTGGGGGTGTGCCGATTCGTTTTGAAAGCTGCTGGCAAGAGTACTGGCATGACAAGATAACGGAGGGAACACATTACGTCGCGGCGACACGCAAGAATGTCGGAGCAGTCATCGCGGAGCTTCGGGACTCTCCCGATCGGGCGTACGACATCGCTGGTCAAGCCAGTGATTTTGTCAGACGCGCACTGAGTGTGGACAAAGCCGAGGAATCCTTGCAGCAAATTTGGCTCAAGCGGATTCGTGGCGTTGCTGCTGCCGATACGCACAAATAAGGATATCTTGAAATGTGTCGGGATCGCCGCGGTGCGGGATCCGAGCGCCGATGTGATAGGTGAAGCCCGCCGCTTCGAGAATGGTAAGTGCAGCAGCCAGCGAGTCGTCACCCGGACTGATATGGTGGTGGTATTCGATGACCATGCGGCGAATCCGCAGCAGAGAGTCAGACTCTGAGAGATCCTGAAGCACCCCAATCTCCGCCCCCTCAACATCGAGTTTGAGCATGTCCACGCTCTCAGGAATGAATCCTGACAAGGCAACCCCGTCGATAACGCGGCGGCGCGGACCACCTCGGTCAGCGAGGGTACTCATTACGGGAGAACCGGGCAGGGCTGGATCATCAAAAAAGTCGATTGGTCCCGAATGCCTAGCGACGGCTTTCTGGTGGACATCCACATCCCTCAGTTCGTTGGCGGCAACATTTTTTTGCAGGCAGGCACAAGCGTCACTATCCGGCTCGAACGCAGTGATCTGGGCATCGGGATAGAGAAACTTGAAATAAAGAACAGACATTCCGATGTTGCTTCCACAGTCGAGAATTACAGGACGCTGCGTGTCTGAGGCAAAGAAATATTCGTTGCTCACAAAGACATCCTTAAACAGCATCTTCAGGATGGACCAAGAACAGAAATGAACCTCAAAGCCACAGACCCTCGCGGAGGCGGATGACGACGACGGCTCACGTTTGAATGTAAGCCCAAGATATGAGCGGCGCACAGCTCTTTTTTGTTCTCGGGAGAGCGGCGACTTGTCAATTGCTCGCAGAGTGGAAATCGAGCCCATTTGGCTACTGAACCTTTCGATGAGAAGATCAATGCATACACAACGTTTCGAACAGGCTAAGAATTTTATCCTGAACTCGTCTAGACCAGAAAGCAACCGATGTGAACAAGAGCTAGTAACCCGGACACACAAGCGCACAGCAATGTCGGGCAACAAACCCAAACGAATCAAGACTAGCGTTCCCGATTCGCACTTCATACAACAGGTTAAATAGTGAACGGACGCCATTTTTCTGAGTGTGGTCCTCCCACAAAACAAGCTGTTTTCTTGTTTTTTCAGAAACAATTCCGTCCCCTCTGACATTATTTGTAATGAATACCCCAGAAGACCAACGTGGTTCTCCCAGCGCGACCGAAGAGGTGCAGTTGCTGTTTGTGCGGCATGAGAATTCGATTCGGGCATTTGTCAGGGCCTTGCAGCCTTCATTGGCGGATGCAGACGATGTGCTACAAGAGACTTTTTTGACAGTTTCGCGGAAAGCTTCCACCT
>JBPCVE010000057.1:0-65539 GCA_051010795.1 Rubripirellula sp. | reverse complement strand
AGCAAATGCGGCAAGCAGCGGCAGAGAATCCTATCCTGCAACAGGATCAGTTGAATTACCAACCGCAGGAATTGAGCCAATTGCTGCGTGGTAATTCAAGCGAGGATAACGCGACCTTGCAGCGTATTGCGGGACGATTGGTTCAGCATCAAAGAACGACCGAACCCGCACCGCAGGCAATCGTTATCAGTCTTCCTGAAGAGGGTCATGTTTATACCTTCCGTCGGAGCGTGCAGGTCTCAGAGAATGCTCCCCTGGAACTTGAGCTGGACTTTGAGTCTCGCTTGCGTTTGCCGTTGCTGAAGTCGACTCTCGTCATCATGTTGCTGGCTGCTTTGGCTGCTGTTTTTGTTTGGTCCATTGGCCGCAGAAAAACAACCGTCTGAGATGCGGAAGACAATCAAAACGGTTTATGAGTGTTTTGGTGGCTTGTTCCTGCCATGAATGGCTAGCGATGTTGTACTACAGATTGCAGGTTCGGTTTCTGGGCATTGTTCTGCTTGGGACTTTTGCGAGTCTCGCTTGGGCTGCAGGAGGAACGGATGTGGTGGCAACAAGTGGTGCGCATGTTCTCGTACCCCCAGGTTGGCCGCCGGGCACTGGGGAGATCGTAAATGATCCGTGCCGAACAAAGGGATGGAACCCCTGGTTCAGCGAATGGCCCAATGATGTACACCACTATGCGTTGGTGATTGACTCGACGGATGATTTAAATCGCTTGATCGCCAAGCTTGCAGGAATTAAAAGTGATCTGCAACAGATTCGGTTATCGTGCCAAACAGAACCACGTAGCCTCGGCTTTGTTACTAGCATGCCAGAGGGCAACGGGATTTCCGTGCTCTTCACCATTGGCGATAAAAACCAGATTGACGATTGGTTCAAGCAACTTGAGGATTCCGATGACAACCATGATTTGGTCACCACATTGGTGAAAGGAGTGGTGGTGCCCACGCCAGATCGGAGAACGGAAAAACAGTTTGCAAAATGACGTTTGCCTTTGCTCCAACAGCAATTCCACCAACGTTGACAGTTTTTGTGCAAAACCCGTTGGTTGACCTTGAGCAATTGATGGTTCTTTCTCCGTAACACGAACTCGCCTTGGGAATTTTCTTGAAGAGCGAAGAAAGGTCATCGAGCATTAAGGTGTGTCCTGAAACCGCACACGTCGTTGGCAACTCTGGAACCGCGTTGTTCTTGCCAGCTTATGTCTGCATTCGTGAAAGTTGTTTGCAGTGGTCGGTTAAGTGTTTTTCTACGTCCAACAGATCACCTCTTCGCATCTGCGCGGCTTGTCCAATAGCGAGTCGCGTGATTGTTTGTGCAGCTTTTTCTTCGCTGGGTATGTGGCGTTTGATCAGAGTCAGTTCTGGGCACTCACGTGGGAGCGAGTAATCTCCCTGATTGCTCTGGAAAGACAGTCGGTAATCCGAAGGGTATCGTCTGCCATCTGCTTCAGTTGTGGCCAGTATCTGATCCCAAAATCTCGCAAAGCCGCTTTCGAACCCAAGCCCGCTACACTGGACACTCGGAGGTGTGTCGCGATCAAAGAGATCAATGTAAATGAGTTGCCACGATTCATTTTCCCGCAGGTGTTGTAAAGCAGTGGTGAGGTCATCGCTGCTTAGGCTTTTCGCTGTTTCCGCGTGAAGATCGCAAAACCAATCGCAATCAGGGGGATGGCCGGTGACGCCCTTATCGGACGCTGCCATCGCATACCATTGTCGGTCACTCTCCGTTTTGGAGAAATAGACAAGTTCGCATTGATGTCCCGTTTCTATTCCGTTGTCACAGAGGCAGCAATTTGGTGGCATCATTGGTACGCACCCCGTCAGGAATTTTGTGATTGGTTTTATATATGCAACTTAGCATGGTCATCTGTTTAACGTGAGGCAACACCAGTCAGGCAGACGCTGGTAACACACAGCGTTGCGTGCGTTTCGCTTGAATTCATCAGTTCGGATTTTCTGTTTTGGGCCGTCTCCAGTATTTGCATGCTTGTTCAAAGAGGCTTCATCTCAATTGACTGGTCATGATTCGCTAACCATGGTGTGAATCACACCATGTCAGTGGGGTGTTACAATCACGAGTTCCGAAGGCGGTTTTTTCTAGTGGTTCGGTCGTTGATGGTAAGAACGGAGGAGTTTTTATATGTTGAGCTTCCGAGATATCGGGGCAAGGTCATTTGGGGTGATTGTGATCTTGTTGTTGATGGATGTTTGCGTGGTGTCTGCGCAAAATCACTGGTTGGCGGGCACCGGGCGTAGTTCAATTACGCCGAATGAGCCCCTGATGATGGCGGGCTACGCATCTCGTACTACACCCGCAACGCAAAAAAATATGGACCTGTGGGCCAAGACGCTGTTGTTGGAAGACCGACAGGGAAATCGTGGTGTTCTGATTTCCTTGGACCTTGTGGGCATCGGTCGTGCGCTGTCGCAACGTGTTTGCCAGCGACTCAAAGAATCCTTTGGTATGGAGCGTAATCAAATTGCGATCTTCACCAGTCATACCCATTCGGGCCCAGTTGTCGGCCTGAATCTTGCGCCGATGCATTTCTTGCTGGCGGATGCTTCTCAGCAAGAGAAAATTGTGGCGTATGCAGACCGACTGGTTGATGAGGTCGAGTCTGCAGTTGGGATGGCTATCAAGGGCAGGCGGCCGAGTCGCATTCAGTGGGGCAGCGGTAAAGCTGTATTTGCAGTGAATCGACGGGAAAATAAACCCTACGATGCGGTCGACGAAAAGAGGGCGACTGGTACGTTGGTCGGACCGGTCGACCATGATGTTCCGGTTCTAAGTGTGCGTCAGCTGTCTGGTGAACTCTTTGCAATCGTGTTTGGTTATGCATGTCATGCGACAACCCTTGCTTCCGCTCAGTGGGATGGAGACTATCCAGGATATGCTCAAGCTGACCTTGAAAAAGCGTACCCGGAATGTACTGCGATGTTCTGGGCGGGCTGTGGTGCAGATCAAAATCCCCTGCCAAGACGCAAGCTTGAGTTGGCTCAAAAGTACGGAGCTGAATTGGCGCAAGCGGTGAACGATGTGCTGGCTTCTCCGATGGCGTTTGTTGAACCTGAACTCAGCTCAAAGTATGTCGAAACTCAACTGGAGCTACAGGGGGTTCCTGATCAGCAGCAACTCAGTCAGACCGTCAAGTCGACGAACCGTTATGAAGCTTCAAGAGCCAAGATGTTACAAAAACATATGCTCAATGGTGGAGCTATTCCCAGCACGTACCCCTACCCGATCGCGGTTTGGAAGCTTGGTAGTGAGATCGACTTTGTTCACCTCGGTGGTGAAGTTGTGGTTGATTATGCTCTGCGTTTGAAGAACGAACTCAATGGGACGCGGACTTGGGTTGCCGGGTATGCCAATGATGTGATGGCGTATATTCCTTCGCGGCGTGTGTTGGCTGAAGGCGGGTATGAGGGGGGAGGTTCCAATGTTTACTACGGATTGCCTGGGCTTTGGCACCCGGAATCCGAAGCAGACATCATCAAGGCTGTCCACGATCATCACAAGATGACGAATGACAAAAAGCCCTGAGCTGCAGGTCGTGTCGCTGTGTCTTTTCGTATTGCATTTCAGAAATCTGAGGCTGTTTTATGAGTACTCCGTTGGGGCATTTCTGTCTGTTTCCGCTTCTCGCCGGGTTGCTGTTCTGCGACTCGCCAGCGTCTGCAGCAAAGCCCGCGCTGACACTGAGTCATGAAGCACCTCACTGGTTGGTCATTCATGGAGACCACATTCCCTGTAAGCAAGTTCGGATCAATTATCTTGAAGCTTACTGCAGGGCGAATTCAACAGATGCAGATTGGGTTGAGCATACGGTTGTTAAGCACCAGGCACAGTTCATTTCACTGAACAAAGAAAAGACAGTGTTAAGGCTGCGTGACAAGGTGAGCGATGGACTCATCGTTGAGCATACGATCAAGGCGGGTCGTGAAGAGATTGAGTTCTTGATCTCGGTGCACAATCCGACGGACCAGCAATCAGAAGCACATTGGGCCCAACCGTGCATACGACTGGGGGACTTCACGGGGTTTCCTAGTCAAGGTCGCGACCTGAATGATTATCTGGGTAAGTGTTTTTTGTTTCTCAAGGGCAAGTTGGTACGGATGACGGAGGTCAAACCGTGGGCCATGGGGGCAAGGTACACGCCAGGTCAGGTATGGTGCCCAAACGGTGTGCCACGGACAGATGTGAACCCGCGACCTCTTAGTGCCCTTGTTCCCACAAGCGGATTGATAGGCTGCTACAGCGGCGACGACAAAATGATCTTTGCTGTGGCATTTGAACCCTATCAGGAATTGTTTCAGGGAGTCGCCAGATGCCTGCATTCTGACTTTCGACTAGGCGGTGTGAAAGCAGGTGGAAAAATGCAGATTCGCGGGCGTGTGTATCTGATGAAAAACGATGTTCCACGATTATTGAGGCGTTACAAAGCAGATTTTCCGGGACACCAAAAGTAAGGGTCTGACACAGCGATCTCAGCTGCTGAGGGTTTGCGGTCTCAAACCAAGGGCGCTCGCCATCTGATTCACCTCATTATTCATTCAAGAACATGGGCTTGTCGTCACGCTGTGAGGCCAGTTCGCGGAATTGCTGCAGCAGCAGTTTGCCATGGGAGTCAATCAACACGCTGGCATCAGGTGACGCATGGGTTGTTGCTCTTTCCTTCCATCGTTTGATTGCATTCGCCTGTGCCGACAAGCGGTCGGCAACGTCCGCGACGTAGTCATACTTGAGGTCACCAAATCCCTCGATCGCTTTCAATGACTTGCCTGCGATATAACGGACCACGTCATAGGGGTCTGCCAGTAAGTGTGCCAGGTATCTTGCCATCCATTCAGACGTCGACGCATCAATGGCTGGTTGCCAACCCATGTGCCACGCGACGAGCGCGCGAGTTCCAGCATCTCCACGTAACGCCCAGTTTACCCCCGTCGCCAGTGTTGAATCCGTTTCGCTTAACTTTGGTTTTTCAATTCCGTACCAGGACTCCAATTGATTGGCAGTCCAGTCCAGTGTCTCGTTGAGGTGGCAGAGGTTGCACGCGTTTGGGCGTCCCGCAGCCTCATCCTCGGCAACATTCGGCGAAAACAACTGGTGGCTACGATTTGCCTTCAGCAAGCCATAGCTGGTGTGAGGCATGTGGCAGTTGTAGCAACGTGACCCACTGCTGGCCAAATCATGGTGAGTATGGCTTTCACCATAATCCTCAGCGTTATGACATTGAGTGCAGCCATGATCGCCATCCATGTCGATGGCGAGTTGGTCGTTTGCCCAGTCTTCGGGTGTTCGTGGGTCACCCGCCTCCTGGTGCACAGCGTGGCATGAAATGCAGGACATTGTGCCCTGCAGGTAACAGGGCGACTCTGACAAACCACTGAATTCCCGACCTGTGACCCGTATCATTCCGTCGTCCCAGAATACGGAATCATAGAATGCGTTCGGATCCTGTCCCTGACGTTTTAGCAACGCCTCACTGTCAGGGTTACAGCGATAGAGGTGTCGTGATTCGGAAAGCTCTTTCCCTGGTCGGAACGTGTGGCCTTGATTCCGGGTTGCCGGATCCAAGTGTGTTGCCATGGAATGGCAGTTGCCACAGACTTGTGAGCTGAGTCGGTGGTCCAAGTTGCGTGGGTTGATGATGGGATCGACCTGCTGGTCAAGTCCCGCCAAATCCTTGTTGGAGCCCGCTGGATCCTTGTTGGAGCCCGCTGGGGCAACTGTACCAGCGGGGCTTGCGTTGGAATCGCTGGCCCTCGCCCTTTGGAACGCGATGTGTTCTTCGCCGGGCCCGTGGCACGCTTCACATGAAATTCCGAACTCCGAAACCTTGGTGTCAAATACAAAGTCACGGGAGAGAAGTTGCTTTGGGTTCGTCGTATGGCACTGCAGGCATGTGTTATTCCAACGGCCCACTTCGATATCTGTTTGGTCCGTGGGTGGTTCAAGAAAACAACTCTTGCGTGGCACCCAGCGATCGTCCTCTTTGAGATAGACCAGCGGGAATTGACCCAGCATGCGGCCCTGCCCCATCGGGAACCAGTAAACTTGCATGTGATGTGAACCCGTGCTCATGACGATTGGCAGTTGAGTGCGTTCACTCGGTGAAACACTTTGCCCATTGGCTTGTACAACGCTGGCAGGAAGTTCAACCCAGCACAAATCCCCCTGTTCGGTCATTTGGTAGGTCCGCCCGTTGAACGTAACAGCCTGGTTCTTGAAGTTTCCCATCACGGAGTCAGGAGTGGCTATTTGCGTCATCGTGCGGTGATACGAATCATGCCATGATTCATACTGTGCATCATGGCATTCCATACATGCCGATGCTTTGGTGTAGCCGTCGCCAATAACTTCAATCGGCCGAAGCGGTTCGTACACTGCTGCCGTTATTCCAGAATCTACAGTTGGGCCGTTACCCCCATCGGAGCCACGTGATGGCGGTGGTACTGCAACTCGTAATTGCCATGCTGCAAATGCTGTGAGACAAAGGCAAGGGATCAAGACGGCAAAGCTGAGTTTGCCAAGGCGCGGATTCTTACGCAGAACTGCCGTAGCAACCGCGAACGCAGCTATCCAGAAGATTACGAAAATTGTCAACTCGTTGATCATAACAGCCTTTCACTGTTATTCCGCTGCTCTCACCCGTACCCCGAGGGGATGAACTTACACCGAGTGCAAGAAGGTTTTTCTTGTGGTCGCCGAATGATTCTCAGCCGAACTGAAGCCTGCTGGGATTTTGCAATGTCCGTGCAAGTGTGAATCGCCATTCGCCTGCCCGGGGCAGGCAAAGTTGCTAGCCCATCGATCTACTACTCAGCATAAACGAAAACCCGCTGTTTTCGCCAACCGTAATGATTTTGAAACCGAGCCAGATACCATGAGACAACGCAAAACGATGCTAAAACATCGCTTTTTACGTCGTGCCAGCGAGACGCATGACCCCGCGTAGTTTCGTCGCATCCACTTCAGGCGGCTATTCGCCGGTACCGCCCTGCCAGTTGTCGGTCTGGAATGGGGACGCCGGCAGTCCTGTTGAATTGACCAAATTTGGATTTGCAATCTTGCGCCAGCCAAAACGTACCGTTTTGGGACTCTTTACTTCGCTGGCTGAAACGATAACTGTATTGCCATCGACGATCGCTTGTGCAGCGACGAACTTGCCATCGGATCCTGCGATCTGAAACTCACTCAACGGTTTTTCATCACGGGATCGTAGTCCTTCCGCAGTATGCGCGAACGATACGCGAGCCTTGTCACCTTCAATAGCCATCGATTTATAGAGCGGGCCGGAATAAGTCGTTCCTTGTTTTTCATACGTCTTTGCCAACGCCCATAAAGACAGGCGATTGCCAACGTCAAGTTTGTTGCGGGGGTGGATGTCAGTGATGTTGTCAACCAGATCAGTTGTGACTGCCATGCCAGTGCCTGGCATTTTCAGAGTCGCAACTTGTGCCTCCCACAATTTGGGCAGTTCGCCGTCTTCGTAACGTCCTGACCAAGGTGCAATTTGCACATAGTAAAATGCGAGATCCGGATTCTGAAACGCTTTTCTCCAGCCCCCAATCAAATCCTTCATCTTGCCCTCGTAGGCGAGCCCATTTTTCCTCAGAACATTCGTTTCGCCTTGATACCAGATGACGCCTTGGGAGGGATATTGCACGATCGGAGCAATCATCCCGTTGTACATGCCGCCGGAAGTACCGTTCGCGATTGTCCACGGCTCAATCGGGGAACCTCCCCATGAACTGTTGATCAACCCAATGGGCACGTTCAACTCTTGCTGTAGTTTCAGTCCGAAGTAGTAAAGAACGGCAGAGAAACGTGGAACGCTTTCAGGAGTGCAAACTTTCCAGTCTGCCTTGACATCCGTTGCTGGTTCTTTGTCCTGTACTTTCGGCACATGAAAAAGACGAATCATAGGATGGTCGGCATCTGCGATAGCTTCTGCTGATCCCTGTGTATTCGAGAGTACCCACTCCATGTTCGATTGCCCCGACCCGATCCAGACTTCGCCTATGAGTACATCTTTCAATTCAATCGTGTTGTTACCTGAAATTGTGATGGTGCGTGGCTTACCATCTGCTTCCTGCGCACCCAGGCTAACTTTCCAGCTACCGTCTTGGGCGGCTTCTGTTGTTGCTACGTCATTTCCCATGGTTACCGTGACTTTTTCGCCCGCATCTGCCCAGCCCCAAAAGTTTAGGGGGACGTCACGCTGCAGGACCATGTGACTGTCAAGAATGGTCGGTAATTTGACGTCACCGCGACTGTTGGTTGCGGTGCAGGAAATTAATGCAGCACAAAGGCCAACGCACAGCAGGCGTGCACTTTTCATTGTCTGTTTCTCAAAGAGGGTGTAGGAAAGCCCGAACCGACGAACTGATCGTGCGGTGGAATATCGGCAGTCTAATCCTTTGCGAATACTCAATCCACTCAGCTTTGCCGTGCGGCAAGGCTTGGCTGATGCGATTTCTACTGAAGCAGGAACTTGTTGAGCGCTGAGACGTGTTTTTGAAAGTTGCTGCCAAGTGAAATGTATAGTTTTGGAGCCTGATTAATTGTCTGTTGGCTCAATCTGGTCAGCCGATTTTCGCAAATATCGGCGTGACAGCGGTAAGACGAGTGGCAGAAGGACCAGTAGGGATAGAAAGTGGATTGCTAGACGCCAACTTGCAGCAACGGGATATTCCATTTCGGGATGATGTTGATTGCTTGAAAACCAGGGACGCGCTACGTGGGCATAGGCAACCATGGTGTTGCCAATGGGAAGTAAGCCGGCCACGTAGTGTTTCTGCTCCGCTGATGTCCACGGCAGTCCGACTGTTTCACCGGCTTGTCCAATGGCATTTGCGAAGTCCATGTCACCATAGGTTTGGGCAACGCCCATCATCAGCACCGTGGCCGACAGACTGCGGCCAAAAATGAGCGGTCCACTGTCAATATCGCCAGATCCTGACATGCCTGACGGGTATTCAAGCACGCAGGGTGCACCAAGGAAAGTCGTAAAGAACCTGTCGCGGAAAATGCCATATTGCTCCCTTGCAAAGGTGGCATTGATGTCTGGTAACAAACGCAGCATGATTACTTGTGATGTTGCTCGTGCAACACTGACGTCGGTGCCATCTTCGGCGTCTGCTGTATGTGGCAGTAAACCAGTTTCTGGATCGAGGCGTTGTACTGCTGCGCTCAGCCAGTTTGCGATGACATCCTCGTAGCGACCTTCATCTGTAAGGCGGTCATAGCTTGAAAGTGCGTGTATGGCAGGGATTGAGTCGCACGGCCATGCAGGTGCCGTGTACGAGCGTAGGAACGGTGTCCTTGAGCTCTTGATGGCATCGCTCAGTGAATCACATTCAGCCCGTAGACGCTGAATCTGTGACCTGCCTTTGCCTTTCTTGATCGTTGTGATTCCCGCGAGCAAATGGCACTTCCAAGCTGAATAGAACATCCCGTGATTTGGAGGCAGATGCTTTGGAAATGGTGCCTTGCCTTGTGGGGAAGCCAAATGGGCCAAGCACCATTCGGCTTGCTCAATCGCTTCGGCAGTATATTGAAGGTCTCGTATGGCTAACTCAACCCAAGTCAGGCCATGGAAGAGATAGCTGAAGTAATACCCCTCAGGGAAAAATTGCTGCACTTGAGATGCAGCGTTTGAGTCCAGTGCTGATCGATTGGCATTCAACTGGACTAGCAAAGTGGGGGGAGCTTGCTGAGTGTCAGCAGCTAGGGGAGATGTGACGTAGAGTCGGACATTGAGGAAAAACACCCCCGACACCAGACTGAGCCAGGCAGCAAAGCAAAACCTTTTGATTTTCGACCACTTTTGGTGCTTCTGCTTGTGGTTGTATGTGTTTTGGCTTTTGCGACCGTCGTTCTTGTGATCGTCGCTTAGCGATTTGAGATTTTGCTGTGCCCGTTTGAATGCTGGCAGTTGTGGAGACATCATTCACTGCCAGGTCTTCAGCACATCATCAACAGCATTTGTAATTTCGCTGTCGGTGAAAAGAAGTGCTGAGGCGATCGAAGATTGTGAGTCAGAAGCGTCAGTGGCTGACATTCTTGCCTGGAAATCATCATCCGTATGGTTCACTTGCCGAATCCAACCCGATGTTGGTGGTGTTTGGCTGCCAGATGGTGTTCGGTGAAGGGGAGAATGAGACACTTCGGGATGCGGTTCACCAAACAATGAATGCGAAACGGGGTGAGGTGATTGGGGAATCCGTTGGATTGCAAATTCGCCTTCGCCTTGTTGGCCATTCTGCTGTGCTGCAAGGTGATTGATCACACGAAGTGCATCCAACGCGGAGATGTGTCCACTTGCATTCTGGTCGAAGTTGCGATTTGGCCAGTTATCGATTGTTAGCGGATCAGTGAGTATTCCAGTCAGTGGATCACTGAAAAGGTTGGCTGCCAATTCGTTAATGATTTGCAGAACATCAATAGGGGAAGTGTGCCCGCTGGCATCGATGTCATTCGGCTCAATTGGGTTTTGCCAAACCGCGCCCCCCTCGACGTAGATGACTTCGGATGGATCGTCTTGGTTTGTCAGGCTGCGTAGGAACCGCTGGCCGTCCACAAGCGGTGTGCCTAACCGCCACGCAGTGGTGTCATCGAAAGTCATGTTGCGTTCTTCGAGCAGCAATTCCACGCGGCTGAAGTCTTGCAGGTTTGGTAACACCATGCGAGTTTCTTTAGGGATCAATACTTTTTCCGTTGCCACACCGATCCAGCGATCACCTTCGATATCAAGGACGGTTCCGTCAGGGGTCTTGCTAAGCCGGATATCGTTGCCAGCCTGTCCCAATTCGAGGCTTAGCAGATCGGCGTTCTTTTCAAAGTTCGACAGTCCAACACCAAATGAAAATGTACGTTCGGTCAGACCGTTATCAGCCGCGGTGTCAAAGTCTCCATCCAAGCCTGTATCCTCGACCACGACCGTTAGTATGGCTATTCCCGCCTGATCAAGGTCGGGGCGGAACAAAAGATCAGCCTCAGTTTCACCGCTCACATAGTTGATTTTTGGTTGGCCTGTCATGGACGATTGTTCAGAGAGTGCGACAAGCCGAAGAGCTTGCGATTCAGTTCCACCTGCCGTGATACCAGTCAGGGAGACGGAGTGAGCCTGTGAGAAGGACAACAGCTTGCCGTTTTTATTGACGCTTGCGCTACTGCCTCGAGCGCCCGCGACAAGGGAACTGCCTGTCTCGCTGATTGCAGCACGCCAACCGAATGATCCATTTGCATCTGAGCCATGGTGTTCCTTGCTCAACTGCCACGTCGATGTCAGGTTGTCAAACTGAAATAGGCTGAGCTTTCCACCTTTGTTGATCGCCTCTGTACTCGCTCCGGGTGATCCAACGACCAAGGTTCCAGCATCTTCGCTGAACGCGACCGTGGTGCCAAGTTGTTGAGCATTGGCAGTACCTGCAATCGCATCACCGTGTGGTAACCATTGCCCCGAGTCGCTGTCAAATCGCAGAACCTCAACAAGTCCGTTGCCGAATAAGTCAGTTTCGGTACCAAGTTGTGGTGCGCCCAAAGTAATGGTTTGGCCGTCTCCAGAAATGGCGGTGGCGCTCCCATAGCTACCCTCACCCTGAATACGATCTCCTACGACACTCCATTGTGATGTTTCGGCGTCTCGCTCGTACACCTTTGCAAAGCCAGTGCCACTGCACCCACAGCCTGCGACGGAATGAATCAGATGTGTGCCCGCAGCGTTCATGGCCACCTGGCTTTGCGCTACTTGGTTCTTTACATCTTCTGTGACATCCTGCCCCATCGCCAGATTGTCTTGTTCCAGTTTCCAATCGGTTCCATCAAATCTGTGCAATTTTGCGTTGGGAATGCCGTCACTGTCTGCCGTCGCGATCGCCACGAGGTCTCCGGTCGAATCCATCGCCAGACTTGCAACGATTCCTGCTTGCAGGATCGGTGTGCCAAGTGATACCCATTTCGACAGTTCGGAATCGAACTCCCTGATGGAAACTGCTCTGCCCGTGCTGAACGCAATTCGTGTGCTGTGGTCATTAAGGCTGACAGCGCGACCCAAGGCCGTTTCTTCATCACCCACCAACTGCTGTCCGATTGGTATCCACGGAGAAAGTTCATCATTGCGTTGATAGACCTCCACATAACCGACTTCGGTAGCGGTGCCACCCGACGCGCCGACAATCATGCCGGTCCCATCTGGTGTCAGGTCAAGTGATGATGTGAAGAGAGATCCGGCATGTAACTCGCCGTAATCGCTGCCCAGCATGGTGGGGCTCGATGCCACAATCGATACTTCAGAATTGACCTCATACGCTACCGATTCGGGCTGTGCCAGCGTGGGTGGGTCATTCACGCTGGCGACATTCACAGTGAAACTCACGGTCGTGAAGCCATTGTCGGTAATCGTTGCCTCGTCGTTGTCCGGACCTGAGTCTTCGACCGTTATGCTAATGGTGGCTGAGCCGTGGGTGTCCGGCGTGGGTTGCAGTGTTAGGACACCGGAAGGTTGCCCGGCTTGGTAAAAAACGGTCGGTTGAATTATCAATGACTCGTTCTGGCTTGACGCACTGATCCGCAGTGAACTTGGTAAGCCTGCCCCCGCACCGATGCCGCTCAGTGAGATCGATTGTAAGTCAGTATCTTCACTTAATGAAAGATCTGAAACGGGGTCGATGGTCGGAGACAGATCACCAGCAAGTAGGAACCGGTTTTCCAAATGCTGCATGCGAAACTGAAAACGTGGGCGTCTTTGACCAGACCGCCGGCGCCTCCCAAAGAGACTTCTTTGGGGTGGTTTGATGAGGGATGTCTTTGCATCACGGGTGCAGTCAGGCATGTCAGCAGATCGAAAGTTGGTTACCTGCGTTCCAGTATGTCTCTGTTGTATGCTACTCGTTCAGTGAACAGCTGGGCAAATGACCTTTGCTGACGTGGAGGGGGGTGTGATCCCCTGAGAAGCAGTCAGGAGAATGCATTTGCAACGTTTCGGGGCTTGTGAACAACCCCACTCCTTGAACCGTGCACATTCAGTGTACACGCAGTCCAACGTGTGAGACCACTTCTTTCGCGTCTTCGCGATGCTTTCCTATGCTGGTGTTACTGAGACAGCCATTTTGACGCAGGCATCTGGGTGATTTGAGCCAGTCAGCCACAATGGAAATCTTTGAGTGCTGCACTAGGATTTGGAATGAAATCTGACATTGGGATTTCCAATTCTTCTGTTGCCTCACTTCCTTTGGCAGCGTTTTTGAGGATTGCCAAGGCAACTCAATTCTTACGTTTGCCAGAAGTCGACATGACGCGTTCTCTTCGGTTTAAAAACCAGAGCCCGCCAATTCCTACGCTACCGACAGCAAGTGTGGTGGATAAAGAGAGGGAATCCGTTGATCCTAGCGAGGACGTTTTCAAGTTTTAACGCGATATGAACTGGTCCTCGTTTGTGAACGTGCCTTGCATGATTTCGCTTCCCTAATCAACAAGATTGGATTTATGGAGACCGGGCGTTAGGGGCACGATGGCTGCCATTTGCGTTATCCGCCATCGCCATTCTGTTGGTCAACGTGATTGATCATCGTTTTGTTAGGCGCGAAATGGAATTTGTATGCCAGTTTCCAGTCTGGCGGTTCACTGATTGGCGGTTTGTAGTGGTTGGTCTTGTATCCTAGGCAACATTCCCGAGAGTCGTAACGACTTTGTCAATGATCGCGTTTGCAGTCTGATTGGTGAAATCTTGTTCTGATTCGACCGATATTACAAACGGAGTTCATTCGGAATTTCGTTACCGCTTTTCTTTTTCCAAGCAATGTTATGCTAAGACTCGTTATACAAACCGTTGCCCTGATCTTCTTGCTTGCTGCACCCGTTTTGGCGGATTTTCCGTTTTGCTTGAGTGATGGATGTGAGGGCGGTGTCTGCGATCCTGTAGCTTGTGATTCGGTAGGTTGCGATGGTTCACCATGTGGGGACTTTTCAGGCAGGGCTTTCCTGTTTGCTTGGCCTGGCAACAATGCCTGTGACTTGCGTTTGAATTTCGCTGAGCCGTTGGTAACGGACCGACCCGATTTCACGGAAGCATCAAGTACCGTCGGACGCGGGGTCACTCAATTTGAATTGGGTTATACCTACGTACGCAATGACGATGCCGGCACTGACCAGCATTCAGCGCCTGAGTTGCTGATTCGCAGAGGCATCTGGAAAGATTGGCTGGAATTGAGAGTGGCCTATACTGGTTTGGCCATAGCTGATCCTATCGAGGACATCAGCGGAAGCGATGATCTTTACTTGGGGGTCAAAATTGGTTTGACACCCCAGTGTGGTTGTCTGCCAGAAATGTCGATCATGCCACAGATGCTTGTTCCAACAGGCAGTTCGGCGTTCACAAACGATGAGGTGTTACCGGGCGTGAACTGGCTCTGGGGCTGGGATCTCAATGAGCGTTGGGCGTTTGCAGGAAATACGCAGGTCAACCGGGCTGTTGATGATAGTCAGCCCGATGCTTTTACGATCTGGACTCAGTCACTCGCCCTCAGCACTTCTTTGACCGACCGTTTGGGTGTTTACGGTGAGTGGTTTGGCTATGCCGCCGAGAAGGGCGTCGGAGGTCTTGACGAGCAGTATTTGTCTGGAGGAATGACTCTTCTGTTTGGCAATAATGTGCAGTGGGACTTTCGAGGTGGTGTTGGCTTGAATGACGATTCTGATGATTACTTTGTTGGGACAGGTCTCTCCTTGCGTTTTCTGTAAGAGAGCAATTTAAGACGCGTTGCAAAAACCACTGTGGGTTTTTCTTTGGGGCTGGTGTCATGCGGATCCGTTCCACATTCAATCAGTTCCCGTTGCGTGTTTGCAATGTTTCGAGTTAATTGTCAGGTTTAGCCACGTCGCCTTTCGAGAAGCGCGGCCATTAGAATGGCCAGCAAAGATCTGAGCTCATCGTCCTCTGGCATGTCACTTAATTTTTCGAGGACAAACTTGCCCTCAAAAAATGCTGGCTTCTTTGTAAGTCGTAGCAGGGGTGTGCCGTCCGGCCGTGAAACCAAATAGGTCGGGTTGATAAGATAGATGGCCACCAAGCCAACTAACGGGATTTCTCCGAGCAGCGATTCCAGTATTTTCTTGAATGGGCTTTCTTCCGACATGGTCATGTCAATTTCCCCATCCTGCATGACTTCGTAGTGTGCCGACCAGAACGACCGCATGCCCTTTCGTCGTACGGCTCCCCAATCATTACCTTGCGCGTCAGCAAAGTGGTAGTTTGCCGAAAAGTCGAGTACTCGATCCGCCCGCATCGTGAAAATTAATTGATTCTGGTCAGGGCCGCTGTACACGTCGACCTGTTCCTTCAATTTGAGCATCTTTTGTTTAATGAACATGATCACGTTGCCTTGGGCGTCCGTGGCAGTGATTCGCTGTCCGAATGTCAATAATTTGAAATTCAAGTCGATTGGATATTGCATGGCTGCTCTCGCTATTGTTGATGCGATTTGAAACGTGCATTCAACGGAATTTCATTCGTTTGCATTTAGATAAAATGCATCACGGTGAATTTCCGTGAAGCCAGTGATCGATGGTTCTCTTCTGACAAAGTCTAGTGTCTTTCAGACGCTCAAACCACAAGCAGGACGGTTCAACGATATTAGAAACAGGAATCGCTCGGTAGCAGCCAAGCGTGCATTGCAAGATGCAACTCATTGTTGTGTCAGGAGTAAGTACATGCCAAGACACTGTTCACTGCCAAACACTGCCTGTGATGTGCTACCGCTGGCGGTGAGACGCGAGTTAGCCAGTTACCTGTCTCTGCAGACCAGCAATTCACCTTGCGCCACGATGATTGCATTGCCAGCCATCAGGACACGATTTTGTCGGACGGTTAGGTGTACAACACCACCGCGTTGCGATGCTTGGAAAGCAGTAAAACGATCTAGGCCGGTGCGTTTCTGCCAATAGTGAGCAAGGCAGCAGTGTGCTGAGCCAGTTACCGGATCTTCGTTAACTCCTACAGCAGGTCCGAAGAATCGCGATAAGAAATCGAATTCAGGATCTGTTGAGGGGCTCGTGACAATGATGCCGCGGCAATCAAGTCGGGCCAGTTGGTCGAAGTTGGGAGTCAGTGATCGAAGTTCACGTTCTGTTTCTACTTCGACCAGATAGTCATATTCGTTCCTGCCAACATAGGCGGGCGTAACCGAAAGCCCTTCAAGCAGATCCACCGGTGGGATCGTTGGTGATTCAGGCTTCAGCGGGAAGTCGAGCTGAATTCGGTCTCCGTTCAAACTGGCATACAGAACGCCACTGCGGGTCGAAAACTCAATGTCTGATTTGTCTGCTTGAAGTCCGGTGTGCAAAATTGCAGACGCTGAGGCCAGGGTTGCATGCCCACACAGGTCCACTTCGACGGTTGGCGTGAACCATCGTAAGTCAAATCCGGCCCGATTCGGAACCAGAAAAGCCGTTTCAGAAAGATTCATTTCCATAGCGATGTTTTGCAACCACGTGTCATCCGGCCATTCTGATAGCAGTACGACCGCTGCCGGATTTCCGCCAAATGGACGATCTGTGAATGCGTCAACAACGAAATAACGGATCAAATCTTGCTTCATGGTTTCGAGTCCGGTAGCCCGGCGGCATGCGATGCTGGCTTGAGGGAGGGGGGTATGGGTGTTGACGTGGGCTTCATGGCAACAGCTTTATCATCTGATCGCCAATTGCCTTGCCCATCAGATAAAAACTCTCCGCATTATCAAACCAACGTTCATGGGACGGATGGCGATAAGCGTCCCGCGCGTCTTCGCCGGGCCAGAAGTCACGGGTCTCTACATAAGCAACATTTCCCTGGTGTTCCGGTAAAGCAGCAATGCGCTGCTGGGTCTGGATGATGCGTGGAAACTCGGGGGCGTCATGTCCTCCTCTGCCAGTTCCCACAATGACGAATGGCAGTTTAGGCGTCTTGAGATCAGATCGGAGATCAGCGATCAACACTTTGAGACGCTCGCCATACAGTTCAGAGTCGTCGTCCTGTTCTCCCGTATTCAGAATGAATCCCGCAATTTCGAATTCCGCTTCGTTTGTGTAGTCGGGGAATTTGTCGCTCAATGAATCAAGTGACTCGTTGATCTGTTTCAGCAGATTCGTATACGCAGTTCCCGGTTGCTGGCCAGGTTCTCCAGCATTGGGTGATTTCAAATCGGATGCGAGCGAGGGGGTGCCAAGTGCGGTTTTAATGATGCAGACTTGTCGGTCGATGTGTTCACCCATGGCAATTCCAAAGCTGAGTTCTGAGCCGATGCATCGCTTGCGATCGCCGCCATATCCAATCCCCAAAGCTCCCGACTTGGGACCTCGGCGATCAAAGTGAATCCAGACGTCCGAGCGGGTTTTCCACTTTCCTTCCTGATCGATCAGGTGTCGGTAGTCAGCCGCATTTTTTCCATCGAGTACGAGGTGGTCCAGCGTGCCACGATTTTGACCCGGTCTAGGTTGCACAGAATCCACCACGATGCCACCACCAATGTGTGACCAGCCCCCAGCCATAATAAACACCTGAACGGGACCCCGGACTGGTTTGATTAGATCCAGTTGTTGCAACACACTCACGACGATCGGTGGATAAAGTGCCTTGCGGTCAAAGTAAAATGGGTCCGCACCGTGTGATGCTGGTTTGTTCATGTCGATCAGTTTCAAGACATGATTGTACATATCGTTGATGGGAACATTTTGTTCCCTCATGATATTTTCTGCGATGGCGTTGTATTCAATCTCAGATTTCATGTCGAATACGCCGGTGGACGAGTGGCGAATGGGAGTTGTACTGGCCCAGATCAGTTTCGAGCCAGTTGCCTTCAAACGAGCAACCAAAGCTCGGAGATTTTTCTCGTAGAGAACAGGTGAGGTTGCCCGGATGCCACCCGCGTGTTTGGGCAGCACGCGAAACGCATTCATGTTGGGAGCGCGGTAGATGAGATCACCGAGGCCGAAATTAAAGTGAATCAGATCCCATGATTCGTTACCCAGCAGTTCGTCCAGTTTCTTGAGTGCATTTGCTGTGTTCCGGACTTCGCCCGGTTGCATGGTCGCAAACTTCAGATTGACCCGCCCTCGTAAAATGGAGGCCGCATTGGTAGTCGGTTGCGAGTAGGTGCTGTCCCCCAAGACCAATGCGTTTGGAATAGGAGCAACCGCAGACGTGGGATCGGCGGCGGACACACCCGAGCAGGCAGCCAGTAGCAAAATCGTGATCAATGAAAAACGGATTGAATTCATCATGCGATTTAGCCGAGGATTTCCGTCATCGGTCCGGTGCTGTCTGCAAATTTCTCGACCGGTACATCGACGGCATTAAGCATGCTTACGAAAAGATTGGACAGAGGAACCTTTTTGTCACCCTCAAAGGCATGTAGGTTCCCATGCTTGAGGCCAAGCTGATTTCCACCGGCAAGGTGGATCGGGTAATTTCGTGTGCTGTGCGAGGCATGTGGATGCGCCGAACCCCAGAGCACGATCGTGCGATCGAGCATGGTGCCGTTGCCCTCAGCGGTGTCCCGTAATCGATTCAGGAAGTACGCATGCTGTTCGGCTCGCCAGCGGTCCCATTGACCTGAGTATTCAGCGGGGCGTTTGTGCGCGATGTCGTGAGTTGCCCCTTTGTAACCCAAGGCATAGGTCGCATAATTCCACATCTCACTGTCCGATGACTGTTCACTTTCCAGCATCAACGTAGCGAACCGGGTAGCGTCAGTTTGGAAGGCCAGGTAGACGAGGTCGTACATGCAGCGTAGGTATTCCTTGGGGTCTTTGTGGGATACCTCGAGATTCAGACCTTTGGTATCGAATTTCGGCAAGGGTTGATGTGTCCATTGACTGGTTCTTTCCACACGTTTTTCCAGTGCTCGAATCGATTCAAGGTACTCATTCACTTTCGTTTGATCTTCTTTTCCCAGATTACGACTGAAGCTGCGACTGTGTTCCATCATCAAATCCAGAATACTGGCTTCTCGCTTTAGCCCAGCGCGTACTTGCTCAATCCCTTTGCCTTCATACGGGAGGAACAGGCCATTGAAAATTTTCTGTGGCTTGTGCATTGAGGGAATCGGACGTCCTGGACCTCGGTGTGACAGCGTCTTGCTAGAACCATAGCTACCTGTACCACCTTCTGTTCCCAGCACTAGCGATGCATAACGCGTGTGGTGTCCGTGAGTGTTTGCGGCGATTTGGTCGATGGAAATGTTGTTTGTTTTCTCTTGCTCTGTCATATCCGCTCCGGTGGTAAATACATCACCAGAGCTGTGTCCGCCCATGGACCAGCCGCCCTTGTGGTCTAGCCCACGAAGGTACGAGACTTGATCTTTGAGTGACTCAAATGGTTTGGATGACTGATTGAATGTCAGTGGTCCTGGCTCGCCGCAAGGCCACCAGCTCCAGTCGTGGTGGGGCTTGTTTCCTGCGGGGACTCCACTTGCACCATTTGGCATGTAAGCACCGTAGGCAAAGTAGCTGACCAGCATCCGTTTTGGTAGTTTTCCATGCTCACTCTCCTGTCCCCAGACCATGCCTGAATTCGAGTGCATTCCGTTGAGAAGTGGTAAAGCCAGAGCGGCGCCACCTCCCTTGATGAGTTGGCGTCGGCTGACGTGCCAGGACTTTTTGCTCATGTTGTTCACCTGTATAGGACAGACGCTTTGTTGCTTGGATCATAACCCTTGGCAGGGTCCAGCTTCGAATGATTAATGATCATCCTGAAAAGTTTTACTTTGGCAGATCAAGACAATCATGTCTCTCAGGCGAAAACCATCTTTCTGCAATTGATTCAGCATTTGTTTCACCTCAAATCGATCTTGCCAGTCAAGTTCACGACCAAGTGCATAGCTGAGTATCCGTCGAACGAGGTTCTCAGCAATCTCGTTCGTTCGGTTGTTCAGCAAGTGTCTCCTCAAATCGTCAAGGCCGTGAACGGTCTCTCCACTGGGTAATTGTGTTGAGGCATCCACCGCTTCGGTATTGATGGATGCCAGATACGCCTCGTAACTCTTCATGTCGCCATGAATGTGTTTGTGAAAGCTGCTGACCTGGGTTCCCGCTTTGGGAACGTTGGGTTGAAATCGCCCTGTGGCATTGTAGCGTTCGAATGGAATCCCCCAGGGATCAAGTCGGGAATGGCAGTCGTTGCAACTTTCTTTTTGTCGATGTTTTTCGAGTAATTCCTTGATGCCTACCGCATTTTCACCTGACTCGCCCGCTGACTCGGAAAGTGCAGGAACGTCAGCCGGCGGCGGTGGCACTTCGTCACCCAAAATTGCCTCCCGCAGCCAGACAGCTCGATACACCGGGTGCGGGGCCGAGCCGGTTCCATTGGCGATTAAAATTGAGCCATGTGTGAGGAGCCCGCCAAGTTTCGAACTGGCTCGAAGCGGCACGACACGAAATTGATCACCCTGCACATGACTGATTCCGTAATGCGCCGCAAGAGGCTGATTCAGATACGCGAAATCAGAATCAACAAGATTGGTTGCCGGTAGATTCTGCTGAATCAGCTGCTGAATGAAACCGATGGTTTCCTGTTGCATGTGGTCCCGAATGGTGGGACGGTACGGTACCTCGGTTCCGGCACGCTCGCCGCGGGAAACATAATAGAGAAAACGAGGAAACAGAGTGCGGTTGATGGGTACCGTTTTCATTTTGGCCAGACTCAGCCACTGCATCGTAAAGTTCCTGACAAAGTCAGAAGATCGTGAGTCAGACAGCATTCGAAGTACTTGCTCTCCGATGACTTTCTTGTCGCGTAGCGTTCCATTGGCCGCCAGTCGCATCAATTCATCGTCGGGCATGCTTCCCCAAAGAAAGTACGACAGCTTGCTGGCAAATTCGTACGCCTGCCACCTACCATCATCTGCATTGTTGGTGTGGTAAAGAAACTGAGGTGAAATGAGCACCATTGCTAACGTCTCGCGGATAGCAGCCTCTTCTGTTTTTAGTTCAGGCAGCAGAAGTTGATAAATGCGTTCAAAGGAATCCACGTCCTGTTCCGTTGCCGGACGCCGATAGGCTCGGGAAATGAACTGCTGCAGTACACTGCGGACATAAGCGGCTGGATCCTGTTCTTGCAGTGGCGATTCAAACAGAATGCGCTGATGATGTTTTGGAGGCCAAACGTCTGTGATCGGTGCCTCAAACTCCATCCAGTTGATCACTGCCCGAGGCATGGCAACATTCCGGTTGCCGTCATTAAGCGTTCCATCGTCGTACAGATTTTGGGGAGTGATGACCATCGTGTTGGGCTGACGTACACCGTTTTGCAGCTTGCCCAATTGCGAGGGATGATTTTCTATGCGACCGCGAAACTCGATGATTTGCGGCTCGTCGGGGGTGTTGCTCAAACGTACTGTCCCGACGGGTTCCATCTGTTGAGTCGCACTATTCACGTTCAGTGTGAATCCCATCACCAATCGAAGGGGCAAGGCTTTAATGTCTGGCGGCAGGATGGCTGAGGCCTGCATGCGGATGCGGTATTCACCCGTTCTTGGGATGCTTCTTAGTCCCATGCCGGTTGCCGGGGTGTTGCGACGGTTACCCCACACGCCCACTTCGTCTCCGCCAAGTCCTCTATCAAGACCATGTGGTTTCCAGTCGGTCCTCCACTGATGGACTTCAGGTTTCTCGGGATCGACAATCGCGGCTTCCATCGCGCGGCGACCCGTTGCCAGATAACGAGCCACTTGTTCGGGACCCAAACGCATCATGTCGCTGGTGTTGTTGAATCGATAGGCGGTGACGGGATCCTTGGGAAGATCTTCCAGCAGTTTCAGTTCGAAACCCAGTAGGTCACGCATCGTGTTTTGGTATTCAAAGTTCGTCAGCCGACGGGCCGTGGTGATGGGATGTTTTCCCATCAGCTGCCCGGCAGACGACTGCAGTTGAAGTTCAAGCCACTGGCGAATGCTGTTGACTGCTTCTTCCTTTGGCCTCGGCTGATCCGTAGGGGGCATCTCCCCGCTTTCCAAGACTGATAGGACCTGTTCATAGAGTTCCGCCGTGTCCTGCGACAAAGCAGACTTTGTCGGTAACGAGGAACCACCGATCCCGGTCAGAGTGACATCACCTTTGTGGGTGCTTGAGTCATGGCACTTGATGCAGTGTTGAGTGAGGAACGAGCGGGCTGCTGAACCGTTGGTTACGACAGTTGATTGGGCCGTTACGCTTGCGGCAAAAAGCCAGCAAGATGCTACAACAAAACATCGTACGCTTTGCATGCGAGTATGCAAACGAGTCATGCCCCTCAAATTCCGTCGGTAGAACTTTGCGCGTTTCATTAACAACTCGAGGATTCGGCACCTGCAAATCGGCTGACTGGTGAACTGTACCGAAATAATATTTTGGTCAAGGGACGGAACTGCCCCCTCTAGAAATACCGCAAGCCAGACAGTGAAGGGAAATAGAGCAGTTGGGGTATCACGTCAGGCACCCCTATTGTAATCAAATTGTGCCAATTGGGGTGGGGATGGACGTGGCAACCAAACAGCTGGGAAGTTGGGGGGCATTCCTGGCAGTTGCTGATGCGATGTGATTGATGACCAGCCGGGCAGGTGTCTCAGAAGCAATGATGCACAGCCCGTTTTCGCTGTCTTCCATGGCTCACATGCAAGCGGGCAGCGATCTGTCTGATACCCAATGATCTGCATGCCAATGACAGCGAGGTGTTTTTATGACCGCAAGGCACCGCGCTCGTAGAATGGTGCAGGTAGGAATGTCGCTGACGTCGGATGTCAATTGCCTGGGATAGCTGATGGTGAGGATCCTTGTTTCCATGGTGCGTGCCTTTGGTATCTCGCCGTTGGCCGAAGGAATCGAGAAAGAAGCCGAAGCGGAAACCTGCCGCGAGATCGGCTTCGAACTCGCTCAAGGATTTTATTTTGGGCGTCCCTGTCCCAAAATTTCTGCCAACTGACCTGTCAGTACCTCGCACAAGAATGCTGTTTCCCAGCGTCTGAATGTGCATCCTGCACAGCGACACCGTGCGTCCGCTCTCGCACGCTGATATCGAGAAATGATGCGGAATCGAGCCCCTGTCAGACGCGTCCATGTTCTCATTCACTGCCACCGATGTTTGTTTGGCACCGATGTTTGTTCAGTACCGGGGTTTTGCTCGTCGCATGCAAGCAAATATGCAGGGTTGATGAGGCGAGGTAGTCGAGGATTCTTTGGTGGTCAGAGGTTTTGGTGGCGCGAGATCACAAAGCTCATTGACTAGGATGAGAAGCACATGCGGGGAAAGTTCTCCGCTAAAATGCGGCACGGAGTGGTCAGTGCAGGTAACATCGAAGTCACACGTTTTCGATGCTAAATTGTTTGTTGGATGCTTGTCTGCTGAGGAATCGGCTGGATGATCACGCGATGGATGGCGATTTTAAAGGGTTGAATCAAGATGCTGTTGTCGGATGGCAAAAAAATGATGCCATAAAACTCGATTAAAAAAACAGCGATGCGAGCAAAAACGGTGCAGCTTTAAGGGTGGTTGTGATACAGATGCTTAGGAAACAGATGCTTAGGAAACAGATGCTTAGGAAACAGAGATTCAGGAAACAGAGATTCAGGAACCTAGGTTCCGCTCCGGTGTTGGCCTTGGTTTTTTGTTTGATCGCGAGTTCCGTGGTTCGGTCGGAAAGCACTGTTGAGACGGGCCGTTTTGTGCATGAGTTGATTTCGGAACGCTGTCTCGATTGTCATCAGGGCGAGGGTGCCGAAGCATCTGTCGATTTGGCTGCGGTGCTTGATTCCATGAAGGACCACACCGCGGACGAAACGCTGCCACAGGAGTTGCAGGAAATCTGGTTGCGTGTTGAGACGGTACTCACGCAGGGTAGGATGCCTCCCCCAGAAGAAAATTCCCTGTCAGACATTGAACTGGAGGAATTTGGAAAGTGGTTTCATGAGCGGTTGGTGGTGCGTGACGGTTTGCCTCACATTGGTAACACTCCTTTGCGCCGGCTCACGCATGAAGAATTCATTGCATCGCTTGAAGACCTGCTCGGAATCAAGATGCGCAATGAATACAACCATCTGAAAAGTGTGCATGTGGAAAAGGGACTCGTTGATCGTGTTCTGCCGGTTGAGGTTCCCGGGAAAAGTGGATTTGTAAATGATGCGGATTCGCTTGCTTCGCAGCCAGTTCCGCTGTTGGCGTACATGAAGTGCATCGATTTTGCGCTATCAAAAATGTCAGGCAGTGCCGCGTCCATTGAAATGTTGACGGGTACGACTGTCTTGCCGGAAAGATTGCCAGAATTCCAGGTCAGAAAGATAGCTGAGTCGTTCTTGCGTCGCGCGCTGAGGGGACAAGCTACAAACAGACATCTCGAAAATGCAGTCGCTGTCTTTGCCAGAGCTCAAGAAGGCAAGTCGTCGATGTTCTCATTCAAAAGCATGTTGCGAACAATTTTGCTACTGCCGGAATTTCATTACCGACTTGAAACTGCAAGAAATCAAAAGTCACCCTACCGCATCAGTGAGCATGAGTTCGCAACTCGTTTGTCGTACTTTTTGACCGGATCAACCCCGGATGACGAATTGCTCCATCTGGCTGCTAGCGGAACACTTCGGGAACGCGAGGTACTTGATGGTCAAATTAAACGACTGATGAGCAGTCCGCGGCGACTTTCCCTGTCCGAGTCATTTGCCGCCCAGTGGATTGGTTTCGATGCGTTGCTTGATTCGTCTGCCTCGGATGCTCAGGGTGTGTCGACAACCGTTCGAGCGCAGTACGACGAGTTGCTTTATTTTTTTGATGAACTGTTCAAGTCCGATCTCAGCCTGCTGGATCTGATTGACTCGGATTGGATGTACATCAGCAACTACACGATTAATTCGTATGGGAAGGATCAGTTTGTGAAATCACCTGAGATCAATTCACAGCACGCCAACGTGCTTCAGGTGCGTGCCTTAACAGGAAATGCGCGGCGTGGAATTGAACAGATTTATGATCCGCCTGTGGTGCGTGGCGTTCAAAGTGAACGCTTTGGCGGAGTCATCACCTCCGCTGGTGTGATGAGTTTGACATCGGCACCACAACGGACAAGCCCTGTCCGTCGTGGTGTGTGGATACTCGACCGCTTGTTGGGGCAGCAATTGGAGGCGCCAGTTAACGTGCCGCCTATCGAAAATGCGATTCAGTCTCTTCCGGTGGACAAACCGGGCAAGCTAGAAATCATTCGAGCTCACACGGCGATGCCAAGTTGTATTGTGTGCCACAAGAATATTGATCCAATCGGGTTTGGGCTTGAGAATTTTGATTCCCTCGGACGTTGGCGTACCAATTATGCCGACAAGAGTCCTGTGTCGAGTGAGGGGACGTTGCCAAGCGGCAAAACGTTTTCGTCGCCAAAAGAGTTGAAACAACTGTTGTTAACTGATTATCGTGAATTGATTGTGCGAAATTTCATTCGACGAATGATGGGATATGCCTTGGGGCGATCGCTTCGGCCGCATGATCGAATTACTGAAGACAGCATTTACCAACATGTGGTAAAAAAGGATTATCGATCAAACTCGGTGATTCGGGCGATCATTGACTCACCTCAGTTTCGCTGCCGCCAGGACGAAGGATCATGACAAAGCAAGCGTATTTGGTTTCGCGACGGCACTTACTCAGAGGCATTGGCAAGGTAGCAATTGGATTGCCGTTGCTGGACATCATGTCACCTGCTGTTGCAACGGCAGCCGCAAAAGCCAAGGTAGACGCCAAGGCCAAACGTCTGTGCGTGCTCTACAAAGGTTGCGGTGTCTTTCCTCACGCTTGGGATATTGCAGGTGGGACTGAAAGTGACTTTGAGCTATCGAGTCTGTTGCAACCGCTCGACAACGTCAAGGATGATCTGCTTGTGTTGCGGAATCTTGACCACCTGTTTGGAAAAAACAATGGGGGGCACCTGGTCGCTCCGTCTCTGAGCATGACCGGTGCACTGCCGGACAAAAGCAAGAAAAGCTACAGCAGCATTGATCAGGTGGTCGCAGACAAGGTTGGCAAGCAAACGCCAGTCAAATCGCTGCAGTTGACAGCTGATTCGCTGTGGAAACAGCATCCTTGGATCAACTACCTTTCACATGATCATGAGGGCAATCCTATTCCACCAGATCGCGACCCTGGGCTCGTATTTGATAAACTGTTTCGTGGCATGAATAACAGCAGTTATCGCCAGCAGACAAAGAGCGTCCTTGATACTGTCAAGGAAAGTTCAGGAGATATTCGGCGAAAGGCGAGTCGTTCTGACCTGGCTGTTTTGGACCAGTATTTTCAGTCCATTCGCGAGGTTGAGCAACAATTGAAGTCGTTTCAGGAAGTGGCCAGTCCCACCCGGGAAAAGAAATTGGCAGCGCTTGATGATTTTTCGATCGATGCTGATCTGAGTGGGAAAATCAAGGCGATGCTGGATTTGATTGCGCTCAGTTTTTGGACCGATACGACGCGGGTCGCGACGATGATGATGGCGAATACCAACAGTCGTTGCACTTATGGATTTCTGGGGCTCAATGAAGAAATGCACTACATGTCTCATTACGTCCGCAATCGAGGGATTTTGCCCGGATTCAATAAGGTCAATCAATGGCACACGACCCAGTTTGCGTACCTGCTTGAAAAACTGAAGGGCTTTCGTGAAGGTGAGGGAAACGTCCTTGATAATTCAATCGTGATGTACATGTCAGGAATCAAACACGGGGACTACCATACGCTGACTGATGTTCCTGTGGTGCTCGCCGGGAAAGGTGGTGGGGCGATCAGTCCCGGAAGACATGTGCGGTATCCCGAGCCGACGCCCTTTCCGAACCTGTTGTTGACGCTGGCGAATTTGATGGGGGTCGAACGGACAGCTTTAGGTGATAGCACGGGCACGATCGATGGAATTTCCAAACCAGCCGGATATCCGATGGCAATCAAGGATGATGGGTCGTGGCGTGTGACAAGCGATGACGGTACCGACTTCCTTGCCAAGGGACTCTTGCTCGTCAGTGACGATATCAACGACACCAACGCCTACTACCTGCAACTCTCAGATAAGTCCAAGCTCGAAATCCGTATCTCGTTTGGAGTGGTTCACCGACTGGTTTTTGATGCCAAAGTGGGGCGTGTTGTCGCCATCAAGGGAAAGTGGGGCATGAGGGACGGTCGAAAAGTCATTGCCAGTCTCGAGTACCAAGCTCCATGATTCCAGGTGCCGGAGTTACATGCACGCAAATGTCAGCCCGCAGGCAGCTTTTCTCGACTATCTGGAATGGGGTGGCCTAGGGAAGGATTAGCGGGAGTCCGACTTCAAGGGAAACCTTGACGTCTTGCGGTGGTGTGTAGGTGTCAACGCGAACTTGTTTTTCTTTGATCGTCAGTCCAAAAGACGAGACTCGGTCAGTCTCCTTGTTGCCTGCCGATTTGTCTTCGCTGATTCCCAGATCCAGCAGGTAGGCCAGTCTGGAAATCGCCACATGAAATTCAAAAGTGGTGTCACTCTTGGCCCGTTCGCGAAACGAGTTGCAGGCTTTGTGATGATTGAGTTCCGACTCAGATAGCTCTTGGTTAGCGATTGCCTCTTCTAGAATTGAGGTTTCGGACCCCAGCATCAACACGACTTCGTTGCCAATCGTTGCGATTCTTACTTTTTGCCAATCTGGGCCAAACAATGTCTTCATTTTATTCTGGATAGGCTGTGTGTCACTCCCAAACCCCATGGTCAAGATGCCGGTATCTGATTTGGCCACGTGATCTTGTTTGGCTGTGTAGGTGAAAGATGGTTTGAGACTCGTGAACAGACTGCCTTCGATCAACTCGACGCGGCCAGTGACAGCCTCGAATTCGAAATTCGCCAGCAATTCTTCAGCCGCCAGGCGAAGTTCCAGATCACGTGACTTGGTTGCTTTCTCAATAGCGGGTCGCGCGTGAATACCTAATAAATCTAATTTCAATTTTGCAAGTCTTCGGCGTTCGTAGTGTGAATCGCCAAGCTTGGTCACAAGGTCTTCTATTTCCTCTTGAGTAAATGCGGCTCCTGCTTCTGTTTCACTCATGGATG
The DNA here is from genome assembly GCA_051010795.1 of Rubripirellula sp. GTDB lineage: Bacteria > Planctomycetota > Planctomycetia > Pirellulales > Pirellulaceae > Rubripirellula. The sequence goes on along the minus strand of JBPCVE010000057.1, from coordinate 37,487 downwards.
CTGCGTTCAAAAATGGAGCAAGTCCAGTTAGGTCGGCAACGAAGGCGTCAGGATCATCTGTGGTTAGAATGGCCAGTAAATTGAAGTCGCCATAGCGGCTTCGGTTCGAGCTTTCGTAGAGCACTACGTGACCACCTTTGACCCGATCGAGTGCTTCGCTAAGCAGGCCATCAAGCTGGTAGGATTCCAGATTGATTGGGGTGTGGTCGAGTTGGTTTGTGATGGCCAATCTGGTGTTGGATAAGAGTGATCCTAATAGCCCACCCGTTGTTTTACCGTCAGCTTGCAATGCATGAGATGCTAGTATTTTTCCACTCGGTATCCGAGCGAGTGTTGCATCACGCTTGCTGTCAAAAGATTCGCCGAGAATATCCTTCAACGTCGATTTGTTCAAGCTTGCGATTGTTGTGCTGCTGATTCCCTTGTCCATGTTGATACCGCAAGCCATGTACTTGAGGTCGTCGAGAAATTTTTTCAACTCTTCGACCTCGCCTTGTTTGCGTGGATCACCTTGATAAATGATGTAGTCCAAAAATGCACGCAATGGGCCAGCAAAAGCTGATTGTCCCAGTGTGATGACCGCGTCGTCAGTTGCCAGTATTTCCGCGTCGTGAATGGGCATGAGTTTTTCAAATGAGTCATCCAGCATCGTGGAATCCAGTAACGATTTGGATGTGCTCATGAATATTCGGTTGCCTTTCAGACGGATAAACGTAATGGCAAGAAACGTCTGAAGGGGCTTGGGTAGTTTTAAAACCTCACCTGTCTGAAGCTGTTTTACTGATACATTGAAATTTGCTGCCATCAAATCCATGTCTGATACTGAAACCGACAGGGTCAGGGATGGGAAAACGGGTGGCGTGCAGAGCGACATCACGACAGGTTGACTCTTGTCAATGCCTTGCCCAACTCCAATCGCAGCGCACATCTCATCAGCTAATGTGCCGATGTTCAGTGGGCGTTTTAGATTCGCTCGGTCACTGAATTCCTGGCTCTTTCTGATCAACTCCCCCGGATTGCGAATAGCGATTGACAATGCCGTTTTGCTATCGATAAAGCTGAGGATGTTGTTCCCGTTGTTCGCTTGCTGTGCGTTTTCATCTGCTAGTCCTCTGGGGCAGATAGCCAGGTAGTTGATAGCGAGGCATAGAATCACCACGGCAGAGATGACTTTTCGTGTGGGCATGTCGGTTTCTTCTTGGGCAGGATTAGGGTGCGATATTATACCGTTGGGAGCACAGAGGAATCAGGCAATATCATTCCACCTGCATGTCACTGGGCTTGGTGCCATGCTCGTCAGGCGACTTGATTCTCGCAGTTAGCAGAGGCTGATAGCAGTCGTCTTTCAGGCTGAAAAAGAATTCCAGGCACGCAAAAATGTTCCAGTTTTGCATTTGTTCGGTGTGTCGCTGACGTACCGGTGTGGTAGGCAACGATTCTTCTGGCCGAGTTTATACACAGATTTAGTCCACTATCCGCTTACTTGGTGTGAAGTGAGAACTTTTTTGCTGCGGGTTTGCGCAGGTGGCTGTGCTCGCGTTACATTCAAGGACTTCACTCATGTCCTCGTATTCAGGAATTCTTGATGCACCGCTTTGAGATTCATGTCCTTCGTTGTTCATTTGTCATTCTGGCGACTTTGGGAACTCTCTTTCTGGAAGATTCAAGCCTGCTTGCAGTTGAGGGAAATACCGATGGTGATTGGCCGATGTACCGAAACGACGCGGGACGTAAAGGTGTGACTCAGGTTGAATTGCCTGAGAATCTGCAGCTTGACTGGTCCAGGGAGTTTCCGCCATTGACACCCGCATTTCAAAATAAGCGTTTGCAATTCGATGCTGGTTATGAACCCGTTGTTGCGAAAGGGAAACTGTTGGTGGCGTCATCCTTGACTGATTCAGTCAAGGCGTTTGACACCCAGACAGGTCGGCTTGTCTGGACGTACTATACCAATGGGCCGATTCGGTTTGCTCCTGCGATCTGGAACGATTCAGCATGCTTTGGTTCTGACGATGGGCACTTGTATTGTGTTGATCTCCACACCGGATCGCTCCGTTGGAAGCAGCAGGCTGCGCCCAGTAAACGGCTACTGCTTGGTAATCGTCGTTTGATTTCTGTTTGGCCTGTACGGGGAGGCCCTGTGGTCAAGGATGGTGTGGTGTACTTTGCAGCAGGGGTTTGGCCCTTTGAGGGCGTGTTCATTTACGCCATGCAGATTGATACTGGCAAAGTCGTTTGGCGCAATGATCGCATGGGGTATCTCTTTGGTCAGCAACCCCACAATACGCAAGCCATCGGAGGGTTGGCTCCGCAGGGATACCTGTTGATTGATGACGATGAATTGATTGTGCCTTGTTCAACAGCCTACCCCGCCAGATTGAATCGGATCACGGGTGAATTGATTGAATTTGAGCTGCCTACAGCTGGTCGTTATCCCGGAGGCTGGTTTGCCGCTTTGGATCCTGATCAGGCAAGAGCGATGAGAAGAGGGAAACTGACATTTGATGAATCGATCAACAGCCAACGGCATGAAGACAAGGTGCACAGCGGTAAAGGGGGAGTCGCGGAATTGAGTCGTGAGATTCGATCTCCTTCTCAAGTCGTGAAATTTGATGAGCCGGTTGTGGATGTCAAAGGTTCTGTGCACGCGATGTTGATTGCGGATGATGCTCTCTTTGTTGTGACTACAAAAGGTGACCTTCTGTGTTTTCGAGATGGTAAAAATTTGGCCAGCAAATCCCGTGATGCTTCATCGAATCTGGACGCTAGGCTTCAGCCCAGTCGAGAAGCAACTCGTCAAGCCGAGTCCATTGTGGACTACGCCTCTAGCGAACATGGAATCGCAATCGTTTATGGACTTGTAGACGGTGAGCTTGTAAAAGCCTTGGTCGAATCGTCGCACTACCACGTGGTGGTTTTGGATGATCATCTGGAGCAGTGCCAGTCATTGAGGCGCGACTTGGATGCAGCGGGAGTCTACGGCACAAGGGTAGCGGTGATGCATTGTGCGTTGGATCAAGTCGCATTGCCTCCTTATCTTGCAACCGTGATGGTGACCGAAAGAGATAGCTTACCGGTTTCGCCGTCACTGCAGTCGCTAAGGCCTTTTGGGGGTGTCGCGGTCAATATTCTGCCGCCTGGAACTGGCCGTGATCGATTGAGGCAGCAGGGGTTTGTGTTCAGCAACGAAAAAGGTGATGTCGTAGTTGAGAGACAAGGTGCTTTGGCTGGCGCGAAGGAGTATGCCGGTGATTGGGCACTAAGCGAAGATCAATTGGTCAGGTTTCCTTTGGGGGTGTTGTGGTTTGACGACACGCTGGCGCACTTCAAGCGTTCGCCGCAGCCACGATTCAATCAGGGGGAAATGATATCCCGCCCCAAGGATTGGCGGGCAGCACGGCTCAAAGGAAACTATAAAGTTGACTACCCGCTGTTGCCGCCCGTGTTGTCAGACATCTACACAGGCCGCGTTCTTGATGACAGTGAACGCATGGATTTGCGGAACAAACTGACCGCAACATCACCTTCAATTGCAGAACCGAGTCAGTATCGACCACCGCGGCAGCAAGATGCTTGGAAACCAAAGAAACCGGTCGTGGGTCAACGAAAAAATCCAATCACCGGCGAAATGGAACCGCGTGCTTTCCTGAAGACCTATGGGTGTGATGGTGGTGTTGATTATGGAGATTTGTACACGCTTCGCAGTGGAACCGCAGCGTTTTACGATAAGACGATTGAAAGTGGGACGGTATTCCTGAGTGGCCCTCGTAGTGGCTGTACCAACAGTATCATTCCATCCGGTGGAGTGCTGAATGTTCCGTACTTCTATGAGGGGTGCACTTGCAGTTATCCCCTACCTACAGCGATGTCGTTGGTGTCGATGCCTGAGAAGCATGAGCAGTGGGCGTCTTGGGGAACAAGTGAGATCCCCGCGGGGAAAATTCAACGTATTGGGATCAATTTTGGTGCTCCGGGAGATCGGATCACAAGAAGTGGTACGCTCTGGCTCGACTATCCCTCGGTTGGCGGACCATCACCGATTGTCGATGCCAAAGCTTCCGGCATGCCACGCTATCGATATCAGCATAGCCTTTGGATACAGGGGGATGCGAAGTACCCGTGGGTGAACGCCTCTGCCGCTGAGGGACTTCGTGAGTTCAAGCTCACAGGACTCAAGCCGGGGAATTACATGGTGCGGTTGTACTTCAACGAGCCGGATGCCATGGTGACTGGTGAGCGTCTGCAGACCATCCAACTGCAAGGCGAGACTGTGAGAGAAGATTTTGATGTGGTCGCTGAAAGCGGCGGTTCCATGCACGCAATCAGTTTGGAATTTGAGGGGATCAAGGTTCAAAATGAATTGTCGTTGAATTTGTCCAGTTCGCGAGGGGAAACCATTCTCAGCGGGTTGGAATTGATTTGGGAAGATACTGGCGAGTGATCCCGGGGACGATCTTGCGATCAAGAAGTGGTCCGCCTCTTGATCGCTGTTGGGCGTTGTTTTAAAAGACAACTCGACACCTCGAGCGATCAAAACGGTTGGTATCGATTCAGGTCTGATGATGCCCTGCCGGTTGGTTCATTGAAACGTCAACGAGTCGACATTCATCAGTCCACCGCGATTTTTTTCGTTCTTGAATACCAGAAAGAGATCATCAGTTCCCGTCGTCGGTTCAAGCGTGATGATCTTGTCATAGAACTCTTCCCACTGTCCGTTGACCTCAACAGTGGCTTTGCCCAGTAATGTTCCGTCAATTTTACCGCGACGTACTTCGATCGTACCACCGCCGCCAGCGCTGGCCACGCTTGCGTTGATGCTCTTGATGTTGTCGAAGCGAATGCGATTGAACTTGAGGAACCCGTCATGTTCAATCGCACCCATGAACTGTTTTCCTTCGGCTTTTTCTGAGCCCAATGGACGGGTGCCAGCAAACTTGTCTGCAGCTTCGGCTTGCAGGTGCCGGCTTCGCAGTTGGATCGTTCCGATGCCGATGATTTTCGGAATCTCGCCACGGCCAAGGTCAACGTAACTGGCTTCCAGAACAACACTGCCTGCGTCTTCTTTCATCATCAGTTCATTGCGAAATCCTCTCGCATTGGGATTCGATGAATCAGCAGAAACGCTGTACACATACTCCACCATTTTTGTGACTTCCGCTGGCGTGTGTTGAAGATGAGGAAGCATGCCGATTTTTCCCCAAACACCAGTAGAGCCTTGCAGTACCCGTTTGACGGATTCTTGCAATTGATGTGGCTGATGACGATATTTGTTGGCGATTTGTACAAAACTCGGTCCCACTCGCGGTCGGTTAGGAGCGTGGCAGTTCAGGCAATCACTTTTTCGGATCATAGATAGGCCCGGATCTTCAGCATTCGCATCGGCTTGGGGAATTGCCGGAATGGCTTCTACGGCTACTCGCATGGAAGCGCTCAGTTCGATGAAGTGCTTTCCATCTTCCTCGGCCTCATCAGGATCGCTTGTGCCATCTTCAAAGTCACTCACGACCACCTGATATTCGATGGGCTTGCCGGGGACAAAGAAGTCTCCATCAGCGGGCTTGGCGAAGCTTACCTTGGGTCTCGTGTTTCCGACGATGATTGGTAGAGAACTTACGCTTGATGCACCGGCTGGGTCAGTGACTTTCAGTTCCAGTGTGTAGACTCCCGGGTTTTCAAACACTGCTGTTGTTTCAGCTTGATTTCCGATCTCCACTGGCGTTGTTTTCTCTTGGCCTGAACGAACTGCAGTCCATTGATAGGTCAGTTTGTCATTGTCTTTGTCGGTAGATTTCAGGCCGTTGAGTTCAACGGTAAGGGGTTCGCGTCCAACCGTGTTTTGGGCGGTTGCCTTAGCGATGGGCGAACGATTCCCTCTTACATAATCCAGTCTCACCAATTGTGAGTCTGGATTCACGCCCCATGTTTCTCCGTATTCCAGTACGTAAAGCGAACCGTTTTGATCAAACTGCATGTCGATAGGCCGGGAAAATTTTGTCTCAGGCAGAAAACGTTCGACCGTTTTAAGATTTGAGTCATCATCAAGGTGCACCGCGTAAATCATGCTTCTTGACCATTCAAATGCGAAGAGCGTTCGGTCATATTTCTTCGGGAAGCGTCGGCTGGCAGCAGAATCGCGGTCGAAATAGTAAACGGGGCCAGCACAAGCGGTGCGACCACCATTGGCCACTGCCGGGAATTTCTCAGTTGGCGCGCCAGGATAATAAATCATGGCTGGCATGGCGGCCGGTAAATTCTTCGCGCCATTGTTATTGACCGACCGATTGACGGGGTGGATCGGGTCGAGAGGTGGAGCAATTTTTCCCGTTGCGAAATCAACAATCCCGTAAGGATAATTGTCGCCAATAAAATAAGGCCAGCCAAAGTTCCCAGCCACACGTGCCTGATTGACCTCGTCGTACCCTCGGGGGCCTCGGGGGCCGTCTGCACCGGCATCAGGGCCTACGTCACCCCAATACAGGTAACCAGTTTTTTGGTCGACATTGATTCGCCACGGGTTGCGGCACCCCATGACATAGATTTCTGGGTAGCCCACGGAGCCGTCTGCAGGAAACAGATTGCCTTGGGGAATTGAGTAGCTGCCATCCTGTTCTGGCCGAATCCGTAAGATCTTGCCGTTGTAATTGCGTGTGTTGCCAGAGGTACGCTGCGCATCCCAAGGCTCGCGATCTTTGCGTTGGTCAATCGGCGCGTAGCCCTGAGAATCATTAAACGGATTGGTGTTATCACCCGTGCCGATAAAAAGACACCCGTCGGGCCCAAACTCAAGAGATCCCGCATGGTGGCAGCATTGCAAACGCTGTTCTTGGTATTTGAAAAGAACCTTTTCACTGGCCATGTCCAGTTTGTGATCTTGAATCTTGAACCGACTGACATGCTGACCTTTGAAGTCAGGGGGTGAGTACTGCAGATAGATCCACTGGTTCTCAGAAAAATTTGGATCGAGTGCTAATCCGATCAGTCCGTTTTCCTGTTCAGTGGTTACTTCCAGCTTTCCTACGGAGGAAATCGCGCGCGTCTCAGGATCGATCAGTTTGATTTCGCCCGCCAACTCAATCAGGAATATTTTTCCATCAGGAGCGATGTCAAACTCCATTGGCCTAACAAGATCAACGGCAACCGTTGTGGGTTCAAAGCGAATGGGGTCAAAGTTTTCAGTGTACGCAATGGAAGAAGATGCGATGATCGAGAACAGGACGACATGAAAAATCGCGATCAACTGTAGATGCTTGTTGAGCATAGGACCGATATGAAAGCTGGGAAAGAATTTGCGAACGTTCGGTAAGGAACTCAGGCAAATTGTAGCCAAAGCATGTGTTTGTGTCGCCTTTGGCGAGAACATGCTTTGCCAACATGATCGTTGTGGGGGAACCCGCTTCTCGGTTGATGATGGACATCAGGTGGTCGCCTGATTCCATCAGATACATCTCAGCCCGTAGGTCGAAGCGGTCAGAAGATTTGGTAAGCCTTGGCATCCAGTTCGGCCGCTAATTGGTCATCGTTGGCCCGACGTAACAGATCGTAATAGCCATAGGGGTATTTAAAGACATGCCCGATTCCAAGTGTTTTGTCGCCGCGTTGGTTCCAATATCGGGCTTGGTGGGGCCGCAGTTGGCTAGGTCGATGATCGGGGATTTTGCGATCACCCGGGGCGGGGCCCTTTCGGGTCACCGTGACATATTTGCGAAATGCGACGCGGCAACTCTCTGCCCATTCGGTATCACCCATCGCTGCCAGTTCAACCAGAGATTGACCAAAAGTCAGCATGTGACCAGCAAAGCCTTGCCCAAACCCTGAAAAGCGATCGATGGCGGCGCTGGCTTCTCGAAGAATGAATCGTGACGCCGCCACTTCGTCGGAAAATGGAGGGGGTTGTACGTCCACATCGGGAGCAATATCACGCCATGGCTTAAAAGAGCGAATCAAGTTGCAAACACCTTCTACCCTCTCCGTTGTTCCCAATTCCGGTGCCAGGCGGAATCCTTTGATGGCATGCATCGCAAAAATTGCGTCGTGGCCGACCTGTCTCAGCACACCACCACCGTCCGCTAGTGCAAGCCCCACTTTCTCGATCGCTTTTGGATCACGATCGGCTTCAGGAAACGACTGGCACAGTTTGCTGGATGACCAATTCAAATCAAATAGTTGCTGGATCCGTTTTACTGTCTCCGCCTTAAGTTCGTTGTCAACGCAGAGTAGGTGTGCGGAAATCATTGCAGCGCCGCGATGTCCATCTGCGAAATAGTTCATCTCCGCAGCTCGCGATAAAGCATTCAGTCCAAGGGTTATCAGGCGGTGTTCCTGCAGCCCAGGATTTTCGTCCGTCACGGAAGCTAAGTCGTGCGAAAAACTTTCGGGTTGAGAGAGAAGAAGCCCACCAGCGGCTAGCGACGCAAACTTCGTAAAACGGCGGCGATTGAGTTCTTTGGTCATTTGACGGTGCAAGGTTTGTGGGGTCGCATGTTTGACTCTCGCTAAACTAACTCATATCAATAGCGCGTGCAGCTACTCAGACTTCCAGTCGTGGAGTTTTGTTCACGTGCTCGTTGTTCAAATCGAATGCGCAGTTGAGTAGAACGCGACGGTGAAACGAAATACAGTGCTGATGCCTGCCGTGCGCTTTCAGGGAATATAATCGGTTGCAAGACCTCGCGCGGGTGAGAGGGTAAGATGAGTGTGGATCGAGTGTTCGGAAAACTCAGTAAGTAAGTTGTTGCTTGCAGTTGGCGTTCTAGCGATGAGCATTTGTGTGATCCACTTGGTGTGGACACGGTATGCCAAGAGACAACGTATAAAAGCATTTAACACTCGCCATTAGTTAAGCTGTCACGCAGCTTGTCCAGCGAACCCAATCACATCGTCAGGTTTAGCCATCATGTTGCCCGGTAATCATTTGCATCCAGCAGTCATTCTTTTGTTTACTTGTCTCGTTTGTGTCTTGATTGGCTGCGGTAAGTCGAGTGGGCCGCAGGGGCCTAAACCGGGTGCGTTGCAGTCGTACCTGGAGCAAAATCCTGAATTGAATGAGGATAATGATCAGGGCCTTGATTCAGAGGATGAGTTTGGAGATGGAGATGGCGAGTCGTAGTTGGATTTGTCTCCGCTGTGTACGAAAGGGTGGCTGGCGTCTAGCTATAACGCTTCGGTACCCGAGTATGGCTCGTAAAAAAGGAAGCGTCCCAATAATTGTTGAAAGTTGAAAGATGGTCTCCCGGAGGGCAGAATCTGCCCTTCGCAATCTTTCAATTTTCGTCGGCTGGCACCGACGGGGAGACCATCATGAATGAAGTTAATCTTTTGCAATCCCTCGGGCTAGTTTCTGCATCGGAAACCGGACAAGTCTTTCGTGACTTTCTGTGCGGACACGTCCGAGAGATGATCTGTGAAGTCATGGCCGCCGAAGTCACCGAGCTTTGCGGCCGCAAGCATGCTCCGTCCGGCAGCACACACTACCGAGCAGGGACCAGTCCCGGTCGGGTTCTCTACGAAGGTGAGCGTGAGAAGGTTGTGCGCCCGCGTGTTCGTTGCAAGTCCGACGACGGTACGAGTCAAGAGGTTGATTTGGCCAGCTATCGTGTTGCCAAAGACCCGAGCAGCTCCGATCGCAAATCGTTCAGGCAATCGTATCGGGTGTGAGCACTCGCGGTGTTGAGGCAATCAAGCCGGATTCCCCCGGAGTGAAGCGATCCAATGTGTCACGATTGTGGCAAGAGGCGGGCAGGGCGAGCGTGCAAGGAGTCGCGGAGCATCTGGAAATACCTGTTTGGCCCGCTGGTCAAGTCAAGAGTTCGGAGTTCGCCGAGCAGGTAAGACTTGAAGCCGTTGATCTGATTCTTAATGTTCACTCGCTTCACATTGTTCATCCCGAGGTGTTGGCTGCTGCTCGCGTTGGAGCGTTCAACTTGCATACCGGGCCACTTCCCTCGTATGCCGGGATGAATGCTGTGAATTGGGCAATCATGAATGGCGAATCTCAGCACGGTACAACTCTGCATTGGATGGAGCATGGAATCGATACAGGAGATATCGCATTCGAGACGACCTTTGACTTGTCGCCCCAAGCTACCGGCCTGAGTGTTAACCGGCAGTGCACCAACGATGGGATCGATTTAATTCGGCAGTTGTTGAGAACCGATCCTGATTCCATCCCGCGTAGATCTCAGGATTTCTCAAAGAGGCACTATTACTAAGCCGGGCGCCCGTTCAACGGAATGATTCCTTGGGAGCATGCTAGGTCCTTGGAACGTTATGTCCGAGCATGCAACTTTTACCCTTTGCCATCTCCTTGGGGAATTCCCACGATTGAACATGACGGTGCATCATTTGGTTTAATCGAAGCTGCTGTGACGGATGAGTTGTGTCAGGGTGAGTTGGGTCGATTGCAAGTGCGGGGGCAGCGCTGCCTTGTGTCGACAGGCGATTTTTGGGTCGAGTTGAAGAAACTGCTGCACGGCAACAAATTGGTCGCGCCGCAAGCAGTGTTCCTGGAACAGTAAGCTGGAATGTGACTCGATTGCCGTCGCCATGTTTTGTCAAACTGATGATGCTGACAATCAACTTGGAAGCATGTTGAAGATTCGTTCCAGCCGAGATTCGCAGAATGCCAATGTAAGCGACTCGACGGATTCGATGTTTGTTGATCGCTGTTAGAACGTCCAGAACCAATTCAATGATGCGATATGATTGGATTGGTCATCCGCGCCTTGGCGCCGGAAAAACTGGTTCAGATAGCCCACTTCAATTTTGGGCTTGTTCTTTCCTGAACATTTCCAGCCCAGCCCCACAAAGAGACGGTTTTGCGAAAAACTATCTTGCTGTCCCCAGTCTGTCGCGTTCAGGTCGAAGAATGTCTCGTCCCAGGCGACAAGGCTCAAGCGGGGTTGGAAATCAAGAGGTCGATCTATTTTAAGCAACTGGCGAAATCGCCAGCCAGTGTCATCTCCAGTTTCGACGAATCGCTGTTCCAGCCTCGTGCGACTCAGGATGCTCGCAGCATTGCACTGACCTGACCACGTTAATTGTTCCCACATTCTGTTTTCATTGAATGAGGGTGCCCCGCTTGCTGGTAGCTCGTTGATCCATGCGTAGCCCCACCACAAGGCGGTGTTGCGATTGATCGCGTATCCCAACGCGGGACGCATGATGCTCTGATTGTAGCCACCGGAATCATCTCGATAACGAAGGTGCCCATCAAACCACCAACGCAGTCCAGGCTTGTGCGCACAGCGATTTCCGAGAACACCCTGCGTGTTCACAGAAAACCATGCTCCTCCATCTTGATCTGATTGAGCGTGGATTGTGTTGGACGGTCCAACCACGGCGAGTAGAACAACCAGGATGCCTAAACGCTGCAAGGTGCGTTGGTGTGGAGAATGAATGCAGAAATCGCTAAACGCTGACATGCCTCTACCTTCAAGATGATCGCGATGAGAGCGGGCAGGCTACTCATGCGTGAGATGCAGTACTGGGGAGATGTAGTTGGGATCACGCAAAACCGTTGCGAGGTGAAAACAACGGCCTGTTTGCCGGTATGCTGATTGAAATCGACCATCACAGGGGGGCGTGTTGAAGGTGAATCCTCCAGGCCGATTCGTCGTTTTGACTGGCACCATCTGAACGACCCCACTTTCAACGGTATGAATCTCGCAACCCAACTGGGCGCACAGAATTCTTCTTGCGGGTGGCAAAAGTCAGTCTCATCGTACGCGGCCTGACTGGGGTTCTTCTGCCGCCCGAGACGCTGGATTGTTTTCCGCACACTTGCCCCCGGTCAGACCGAGGGCAGGGTCAGAGGAATCCAGCGTTCAATCAACTTAAAGGATATCGGTGCAAAGATGAAGAAATCAGCTGACTTGCTTGCGACAACTATTTGTGTGTTCGCGTTCTGTTGTGCGGCGTCGCTCTGTCATGCCGAGGATCAGGAGAGCGAGGCAGGATTGTTGCCCCGTGGCAAACGAGTCATGACCCGTGAAGAGCAAAAGGCACTGAAACCTCAAGAAGTGTTGGATTTGCTTAAGGAAGGTAACCAGCGTTACGCCTTAGGTAGCCTCACTCAGCGTAATCACTCTAAGCAAATCAGAGCCGCTGTTGCGGGACAGTTTCCCAAGGCTGTCGTGCTTTCCTGTGTCGATTCCCGTGTGCCTGTGGAAGATATGTTTGATTGTGGTATCGGCGATTTGTTTGTTGCCAGAGTTGCTGGGAACTTCGCTAACACTGACATTCTTGGCAGCATGGAGTTTGCCTGCAAGGTTTCAGGTTCCAAAGTCGCTGTTGTGCTTGGGCATGATAATTGTGGTGCCGTGGCTGCTGCCATTGATCGTGTGGAACTAGGCAATATCACCAAAATGCTCACTCGAATTGAGCAGGCAGTGGCCAGCCTGGAAGACTATCCCGGCCAAAAAACGAGCGACGACCCCAAGTTCCTCGCCAAAGTGATTGATCGAAATGTGCTGATGACCATCTCCTACATCAGAAAAAACAGTCCCATCCTCAAAATGATGAAAGAGAACGGTGATATCGTGATCGTTGGTGGGGTCTACGATATGAATACCGGCAAAGTACACTTTCTTGACTGATCGTTGTGCCGGAGCGGAGCAAACATGCAAAGACGACAGGGGCAATTTTCGAAAACACGAAGCATGATGATCAAAATGATTCATGCTTAGCAAATTGAATCTCCAGCGAGTTGGATCAATCAGCTTTGGTCACATCGAGCCTGGGACGCTGAGCGTCCCAAGGACGGACTTTTTCGAGTTGTCCTGCAAGACGGAACAAGGTGGCCTCGTCCCCAAATTTTCCCATGAAGTGAGTTCCGATTGGTAGGCCGGACTTGGATTGATGGAGTGGGATGGACATCGCAGGTTGGCCAGTCCAGTTTGCCATTTGTGTACAGGGTATGAACTCCAGCAGACCATCGAGTACCTGTTGAGCAGTTCCCGTCAGGCAAATCTTTCCATGCTTGACTGGCGGTATTGCCAGAGTGGGCGTCATGATCACGTCATAGCGTGACTGGAACTCTGACATTTGTCGTGCGGCTCGGAAAAATGCAGTGCGTGCATCTTCGAGTTCGACTGCCGTGTATTGTTCAGCATACTCGTGGTAGAAACGTGTCACAGGTTCAAGGTCGTCATCCCGAAGCTCACGACCGAGTTCCTTCAGACGCGAGAGCACACGCCGGCGCACTGCTACCAAAACGGTTAGGCCATGCGCTTGGCGTAATTCCTGAAATGAAAATTGACGGTTGAAATCATCCGTCGTTTCTTCGACCCTGTGTCCCAGCGAGTCACACAAGGCGGCTGATTCTTGCAAGGCCTGCAGGCACTCTGGATCAACATGGGTGGTCGGATGCATTGTTTTGACCAGCGCGATGCGGAGCTTGCCAGGTTTGTGGGTGACCTGTTGCAGAAAACTTCCATCGTGATGGGGGGCAGCGTAGGGATCACCCGCTGCTGTACCGGACATTACGTCCAGCATTGCCGCGCTGTCGCGAACTGAGCGGGTGACAGCATGCAACACGGCCAGACCACCCCAGGCTTCGAACCCATCAGGGCCCACTGGGACTCGAGCACGTGTAGGTTTTAGACCGAATAGTCCACAGCACGCGGCTGGAATACGAATGGAGCCACCCCCGTCACTTGCCGTCGCGATGGGAGCGATTTCAGCAGCAACCGCGGCCGCACTGCCTCCCGATGATCCACCTGCTGTATGGTCAAGTGCGAATGGATTTCGAGTCATGCCGCCGTGCGTTGATTCTGTTGTGGGCAAAATTCCCAATTCTGGAACCCGAGTGCGGGCGAAAGGAACGAAGCCCGCTCGTCTCAGACGCTCAACAGCCGTACTATCCCGTTTCGATATCCGATCTGCGAATAGCTTGGATCCATATTCGGAGGGTACACCGTTCATGGGAAAACTGATGTCTTTCACGGGCAGGGGAACACCAGTGAATGGACCGACTGGTAGACCGTGACGGATGGCTGTGCGAGCTTCGTCATACATCCGACCAGCGATGGCATTGATTTGCGGATCAACCATTTCCAGACGTTGAATCGCTGCCTTCAGCAATTCTTCCGCACTGGCCTCTCCTGTACGCACCAGTGCTGCGAGGCTCATGGCATCATATTTGGCATACTCGTTGTGTGGCATGCTACTGGTCGATTCCTGACCATTCGTCGAGTCTGCCGTAGGTAGGATGCAACCACTCGCTAGCATTCCTACACCCGCTTGTTTGCTAAGCCGTCCCATGAAACGACGACGCGTGATGTCGTCGCTGCGGCCAGACCCGTCAGCAATATCGAGGTCGTCGGACGCTGTGGGCACGCCGGTGGTTTTACTTGTCATGCGGTTACCTGCTTATCGCAGGCCTGAAGAAAAGAAGGCTGCCGTGGAATAAAGGCCAGTGAACGCTCGGGGCTCAAGTGCTGCGTTGCTTCACCTAGTCAAGATACATGAATGCTTCACCCAAGAGCGAAAAGCAAATCGTTGGTCTTGTCGTACGCCCTGCGGCATTCTTTTCAGCGACCCGGGATGGCGTCAAACCGTATCGGCTCCGATTCTTGTTTACGGACCACAATTTCACCTGCTTGGGTGCCGGACGCAAACGTTTTGCCAGAGGAATCAAACACTGTGATCGTAGTCCACGCGTTTGAATCATTGAACCGCGCAATCAGCTGGCTTCCATCGCGTTGAAACCACTGTGTGTCCAATGCCCCGGAAACTGAAAGTTTTTCGGGGGCTATCGCCAGCGTCAAAATGGGGGTCTTGTTCCTGGTTATTTCCCGAATGCGTTTTCCGTCACGTGCATTCCATCGTTGTGCCGTTCCATCATCGCTCACGCTGACTGCCTGATCATCATTCACGAATCCTACGGCGTTGACTGCTTGGGTGTGTCCAGTGAACGTTGCCACAGACGCTCCACTTTGGCAATCAAAAATTTTGGCTGTGTGATCACGACTGGCTGTTGCCAATCGTTTCCCATCAGCGTGCCAAGATACTGAAAACACTTGGTCCGAGTGACCTAATAGCTGCAGCTTTTCAGTGCCCGTTTCAGAATCAAACAGACGGGCTGAACCATCTGGCATGGCCACTGCGATCGTCCTGCCGTCAGGACTGTATCGGGCGTCCATGATCACCTCATCAGCGGTAGCCAATACAGATGCTAATGTACCTGTGGACAAATCAAAGATTCGCACCTCTCCGATCACCCCGGGCGATCCACTGGCAGTTAACACGCGTGGGAGTGTGGGGTGTGGGTCAATCGAATAGGTGCGTTCTCCTTGGTTGGTGATTCTGTCGACAAGCTCACCCTGCAAATTCCAGATGGTGATTTCGTGATAACCACCGACCAATAATTGGCTCTGTGAGGGGTAAAACGCCAACGCGGACAGCGGGATCGCGGCGGGGTACTTTGTCGGCGGTTGAGGATGTTTTCGGGTGGGCAGAAGCGAACTGAGTGGTTGATCTTGGGAGGCTCCATCAAAGGCAGCACCTTGTTGTATCCAAGTCTTTATCAGATCGACGGAGGTGTCTGGGAGCGGGTCACTGTCCGATGGCATCCGTAAATTTTCATCTTCATGAATCAGAACCTGAAAAAATTTGCTTTTGTCAGGTTGGTGGCCAATCACAGCAGGACTGCCATCCCCTAGCTGCATTAAACGTTGATAGCTGTCGAGTCGGTAGTCTGCTTCTGCCAGTTCGGCATCATGGCAGGTGACACATTGTTTTTGCAGCAGTGGTGCGATGTTGGTCACGAAACTGATGGCATCATCTGCATTCAACTGGAGTCCGAAGGAACTCAGTAAAATAACGACCCAATGAAGCCGGCGATGCCTTCGGTAAACTGTTTGACTGTCGCTCATTTGTGGTAACCAAGTGCCCGAGAACTCGAGTTTTTATAACGTTGTGCCAAAGATGTTTGGCGTTGAAGTAAGCGTTGAAGTAATCGATTGCGTCGAGCGTTCAGGCTTGCTCGTAGCCACATGCTCGCTGCGGTCTCAGTGTTGAAACAGAAATTCTGTACGGTTTAAAATTGCCCAGCAGATGTCTTCCATCGCAAGGTGAATGTCTTGATGTTGTGCTAGGTAGTCACTATGGATCTTCATTTCTGCTTCACTTGCAGAGCGGCAGAGGGCACGCCTGTAAAGGGATTCAATGATTGTGGTGGGCTCTGTGCCAGTATCAAGTTGTTGGTGGAATGTGTTAGTGCGATCCGAAAGCATATCGGCGACTAATTTCCCATTGATCAATTCAAGTGCCTGCCCCAGGCTCACGTCGTCGCTGCGTTCGCATTCGCACGCACTTTGCCTTTCAGGTTGGCCAAATACTTTCAGGAACTCAATGTCGCCAATCCGACCTCGGTCGTGGGGACGCAGGTCAGGCGCGGGCAGCCATGTTGCCATGGTGCCCTCAGGGACACCAAAAAACTGTTTCGGTTTTCCGGTGACAAATCCTAGAGCATCAACCAACTGTTCAGCGGTTAAAATCCGTGAGTTGTAATGTGATGCGTATTTGAGTCCGCTTTGATCATTTTCTGTCGGTTGCGATGAAGCCTGGTAGGTTTTGCTATTCAAAATGATTCGGATAATCTCTTTTCGATCGTACCCACTTTGAACGAACATGGTCGCTAGTGAGTTCAGAAGGGGAGTATTTGCAGGCGGATTGGAATCGCGGAAATCATCGAATGGTTCGACAATCCCACGGCCCATCAGATGGCTCCAGATCCGATTGACTTCAACCTTGGCGAATAACGGGTTTTCGTGGGTGGTCAGCCAGCCAGTAAAAGCTTGCCGGCGATCACCCGGCAGGTCTGGGATAAGGTCTGCGCCCGGAACCCATGGTTTCACTGCCTCGCCTGTGGTTGGCAATCGGACTTCACCATCATCGCGCGACCAGAGCAGGATTTCTTCCTTGCGAGACGTTCTTGATCTCTCGACTCGATTGAAGAACGCACTGAGCCCGTAGTAGTTTTCCTGTGTCCACCGTTCGAAAGGATGGTTGTGGCATTTGGCACATTGAATTCTTGTTCCAAGGAAGACCTGTGCGGCTGTCTCCATCGCATCACTTGTATCGCCGGCGGACCGGTAAAAGTTCCCTGCTGGATATTGACGCGTACTTCCGGTTGCAAGCAGGATGTCACGGGCAAATGAGTCATAGGGCTGGTTGCTCAAGACACTATGTTCAAGCCAGCGGTTGAATTTATGTGTGCTGGCGGTTCCGATCAGCTTGGTGGATACACGTAAGAGATCACCCCATTTTTGTGCCCAGAATTTTGCAAATTCGTTTCTTTCGAGCAGTTTATCGATTAACGCCGCTCGCTTGTTTGGGCTGTCATCAGCGATGAATGCATCAGCCTCGACCTGACTGGGAAGGATGCCAATTGTGTCCAGGAAGATACGTCGGACAAACTCATGGTCTTTGCATTGAGTGGCTGGCAGGAATTTAAGTTTTTTGAGCTTGGCTTGAACGTGGATATCAATCTCATTCGCTGGCATTGGTGCAGCCCATCGAAACTCTTTGGCGTCTCTGATGAAAGTCATCAGCGGCGTTTCGATGTGGTTGAGATAACGAATGATGATTGCCGATTCCCCACGTCGTAGTCCCGTCACCAATCCTGTGCGATTTGTGACTGCAACCAACGGGTCCGAAGTCTCGTATTTGGCCAGTTGGGTGACGTCGCGTTTTTGACCATCTTCAAAGCTCGCGATTACAGAAAACTGCTGTTCCCACCCAGGTGATTTTAGAAGTCTGTTTTCCTTCGGGAAAACTTCGATCCCGATGCATGCGACATCACTTTTATTGTTCCGGCACCCCTCCGAGATCCAATCATGAAGGACAGTGTAAGGTCGCTCTGAGACAGAGAAACGTTTTCCCCCTTGATGAGCAATTTGCATGCTCGGTTTTTGCAGAAGCAAACTCTTCGCAGGCTCAATTGGGTTGATTCGACGTCCGTAAAGTTCTTGGGTCAGCGAAACACGATCCAACTCGCGATCTGATCCAAACAGCGAAAGTTTGAAACCTGCCTTCCCATGAGGTGACCCATGGCATGAGCCACCACTGCAGCCAGTCTGGGCGAGGACTGGGAGCACGTCATGATCGAAGGAAATTGGCTGTGGCTCGTCTGCATGGATCACTTTGACAGTTGCCAGGCACTTCAGGTCTTGCCAGCGAATGGTGATGGTGGTTTCCCCGTCGAATTTTGGGCTTACCAGTCCGGTGTCCGTGACGCTTACAGCATCCGTGTCAACTTCATAGATGCAGTCGCGCGTTACATCGAGTGTTTGTTCTTTTTCCGAAACAGTGACAATCAGCTGTAGTGGATCACGCTTGCCTGAGATCTGGTACTTCGCAGGATGTACTGTGATTGCTTCCTGTTTGAGCGTTTGGTCGGCACTGCAAGGCTGATAATCCAGTTCAGTAAAACCCGGAACCGCAACAAAAATGAAAAGAACGATCCATTGTCGTGGCCAGTGCCCAGCACGATTCGTTGAAACAATGCTCATTCTTTTTTCTCTTCGTACGGTGTTACAACAACCGCAATGGTGCGTTCTGCATTTGCTGGGATTGTGGTGAATTCGTCAAAATCCCGTTTGATGTGTTCACTCAGGTCAAGTGGGATGTGCATGTCGTGGTCGGCTATCTCGCAGCTTCCGTAAATTCTGAGGCTCTTCAGTTCGCGATTTGGAACTGCGTCTGGCAGGTGAATCTGAATTTCTGCTTCATTTTTTTTCTGTTCAATTCGTCCATCGACTTGGCAGGGTTTTCCATCAAGTTCAGCATGCAAGATGATCGGACCATCAAACCCGCGCCGGTCTGCGCGGATGAGAACGGGTAACGTTTCATCGTTGAACCAAACTTGGCGATGCGGCTTGTCATTGCGTATGCGGCGATCACCTGGCTTGACTGGAGCGATTCGTAGCACGGTCGGTGCGAGGTCATTGCGAAGCGAAACACAATATTCAAAACCGATTCCGGATCTCTTCAGTACCTCACGAATCTCAAGCCGATACGTATCCGTTTCAGGCACTTTGTATTTGAGGCTGTTGTTGGGATCTCGACCGAAGTGATGCTCACGCACCTTTTGGTCATTGCGAAACAATTGCAAGTCGCCGACGAAAGGGCCATCCGTTGAAAGAAAATTGATGGTGATTGTTTCACCCTTGCACGCATCGAAGGTGATGTTGTCAACCTCGTCGGCCGTCTCGATTTTACCGCACAACAAAGCAGGGACTGGAAGCTGGTTGTTTTCCGTTTCGGTGTAAACAGGCAGGTCTGATTTGACGAATGGTGACAGGATTGAACTTTGCGGCACGTAACCCATACCGGAGGCTTCGCTCATGCCAATGTGCACGACTTGTTCACCGAGAGGCTCTTGACTTGATTCCGTGGTGGCCCGTAACCGCCTCGTTTCTCCACGCCGGACGGCCAATGGCACGGTTCGACCGGCTGTTGTTTTTTCACTCACTCGCAAATGCATTCGAAGACCACCACGATACTCCACGTCTTTGATTGTCAGGTGGTGGATGCCTGAGTACCGGGCAGTCCATTTCAGAATAGGGTCGCTACCCGTCATCGGATGATCGTCAGCAAACGTCAGTTCCCGTTTGTTTTCGTCTGATAGAGTCAGCACGCCATCAACCGGGCTGCCGATTCGTGAGCCGATGATTTCGGCAAACAGGGTTTGCCCCTTCAAACACTCAAATCGAATCGTGGTGTCGCCGTTGCTTTTTGATTTAAGATCAATGCCGAAGGGCGGCTTCAGGGGAGGGGCCGATTCAGTGGGAATGCCCTGACTTGCAGGAGAAGTAATGAAAAAAAACATCGCCTGCGATACGGAGTCTGTGGTATAGGCACGAATCGTGACAACGCCGCCCATTGGTTTTGTGGGGGTCACGCGGTAACGAACCCGGTTGCGATCTTTACTGTCAGGATCCAGAACCTCAACGGTCACCGGTGAACTGCACCACAGGTCAGCAATTTGTCCTGAATCGGAACGAAGGTTTTGGCCTGTCAGCGTGATCTCAGTGGGTTCCGTCGGGTGCAAAGAGACTTGGTCTGAGTCTCGGAGTTCTACTGCCAAGCCAGACTGGGGCTGCGCAGAGAAAACTACTAAAAGCAAACAGAAAAATGCGAGCACGTGCGGGCAGGGGGACGCGAACCACCTGGATTGGAATCCGTGGTGCGGCATTGATGATGCAACAGATTGCTGTGCAATGGTGAATCGCATTACGGAACCTCAACCATGTACAAGTCGAATTTTCCAGCACGTTCGCCGACATAAACCAGACGCTTACCATCCGGGTGCCAAGTTGGATAGTCATCGCGTTCTTCCGACGTGGTGATCCGCTGGGTTGCGGAACCATCAATGTTCATGACATAGATGTCATAGTTGCCGTCACGTGTGCTCGTGAACGCGATCCTGCTTCCATTGGGTGAGACCGTTGGGCGAATATCCATCAAATTGTTGTTTGTGAGGCGTTTCTCGTCTGAGCCATCAACGTTCATCGAGTAGATTTCATAATTGTTCTCGCGACTGTTGGAATAGACGAGACGCTTGCCATCCGGTGTGAAAGTTGGCCAATTACTGATGCCCTGCGTTTCATTGATCTGTTTCTTGTCAGTGCCGTCCGGTTTCACTGACCACAAATGCTGAGGGCCAGTTTCTGCAAATGCATAGACAACGAGGTCACTTGTTGGTGAGAAGCAGGGGCTCCGCGTGCCTCCGCGACCACTGTGGGTGATGTAGGCGTCTTTCTTGCTCTGCTGTTCCCGAATGACAAGCCTTGCTGAGAGATTGCCAGTGCACTCCGTGAACACGATGTATCGACCATCAGGCGAGAAGAAAGGTTCCAGCTGATGTTTATCACCGGAGTTGTCAAACATCGGTTTGGGAGTTGGTTCATCAAGACGAATTCGCATCATGCGGATCAAGTCCGGCGCTTCGTCGTAACAATAAACGAGTTCTTTCCCTTCATTGACAAAACGAGGATCCCGTTTCAAGGATCCGTCATCAGTCAATCGCACTGGTTCTGACGCGAGCAACGAGGTGGTCAGCGTTGCTGTCGAAAGAAGCGTGAAAACAAGGATTGAGCGCAGAATCAAAAGTGTCATGGCTTATTCGGGAATCCGTCGGTTGAATTGAGGCTACAGCAGTTCGTGGATCAGGCTGCCACCATCGAGGACTTTCATTTCTGCGCGCTCTCTTGCTCCTATGCCACACAATTCACTGATGGTTGTTCCAGCCATCAACGGCGTGATGGGGCGTGTTACCGGATGCTCAGCCTTGGCATCACTTTGGCCAATGCAGCGTCCCGGTTGCACGCCAGCACCCGCCCAGATGGAGAAGTAGCAATGTTGCCAGTGTTCTCGGGCAGCCCGGTTACTGATCCGTGGGGTTCTGCCGAATTCACCCATGGCAATCACAAGTGTGTCGTCCATCAGGCCTCGGTCACCGAGATCGTCCAGCAGTGCACTGAAGGCGCGGTCGAAAATTGGGCAGTGACGATCCTGTAGCAGCTCAAAATTATAAATGTGAGTGTCCCAACCAAAGTCGCCATTGGGAGTGAAGGTTTCGACGTACTCGCTCCAGTTGACTTGAACGTAGGGAACTTCTGCTTCGACGAGACGTCTTGCCAGTAAACAGCTTTGCCCAAATGTTGTTTGTCCGTAGGCATCACGTGTGCTTTCGGACTCCTGTGTGAGGTCAAATGCTTGGCGGGCACCTGGTTTGGTCAGCAAGCCGTATGCAGCTTGGTATGATCGTTTCCAGTCATGGATGCGTGCAGTTTCCAATTGCTTTTGCGTCTGGTCCAGTTGTGTGAGCAGATGCTTGCGATCAGTGATTCGATCAGGAGTCATACCCGGTAGCATTTTTAGGGTCGGGATACCAACTTGTCCCTGTTCACTACAGCTGACCAAAAATGGGTCGTATGCTTTGCCCAGCGTTCCACCACCATACCCTTCAATGCGTCTTGGCAGGTCTCGTGGAATGCCTTGACCGACGTAAAAAAATGGTGGCAAGGCATCGTGCTGTCCGCGATGCTTGGCGATGATGGAGCCAAAGTTGGGTTGGACAGGTCCTGCATTTTCTTCGTAACCCGTCAAGCCAACCGTTCCGGCACCTGGGTGTCCACCATTACTGGTTCGCATCGAACGGATCACACTAAACTTATCGCTTCGAGATGCCAGTCGGGGAAGCAGTTCGGTGAACCGCATGCCTGTTGTTTTTGTGGGGATGGTACCAAAAGGGCCGCGGTATTCCATTGGTGCATCGGGTTTGGGGTCGACCATGTCGATATGGCTCGGTCCCCCCCACAGCCACAACAGTAGCACCGACTTTGCTTTGGCCCGTCGTCTGGCTTCCTCTGCTTCAGCAAGCGTTGGGATTCCGGCTCCAAGAGCGACCGGGATGCTGGCCGCCGTTTTCAGGAATCCACGGCGTCCAACGCCACTGCAAGTATTTGCTTTGAATTGTCCGAATTCGAGCATGCATGAGTCCTGAGAAGGGGCTTTGGCGGGCGTGGCTTTGGCGGGGAAGAATCGCAACGGAATCTTCTGGCTCCATTGCACCATCACTGGCGCTGACTTTCAACACTGAGTCGGGTTGCACGGGGTAAAAAGAGGTTTCCTGCCGAAAAACAAGGCAATGTTGACCAAAAAACGCCTGGCCGTCGTCCACGTCGCCATCTATCCCCGTTTTGTCGGCAAGCCAGTCGTACTGCGGACAGGAATCAGGTCGTCCTCAAACGATAGCGCTTCGTGCGTCATATAAAAGGACAGGATTGTTGCATCAGGGCGTGTCAGAGTCGACAATAAGGCACCCGCCATCTCTCCTTCCATTACCGCCCTTCCCCGCCAACGAGCCCAACGATGTTACCGAGGTACACGTTCAATCGAAGAGGCCTTCTTCACGCGACCGCCGCTGGGGTTGTCGGCTCATTGCTGCCCCCAGAGCAACGCGTTCTGCTGGGCGACGCAAAACAACAGACGAGCGGTCGAGCAAAATCTGTATTGCACGTGCATCTCAGCGGCGGGGCAAGCCAATTGGATATGCTTGACCCCAAGCCGGATGCGCCTGCTGAGGTTCGCGGGGAATTCAAACCGATTCCCACTGCGGTACCAGGCATTGCTGTCTGTGAACACCTGCCGGGGATCGCCAGGCAGATGCAGCGTTGGGCGATCGTGCGGACGCTTGCACACCGAGAACACAATCATTTGTTAGCGACCCACGTCGCTTTGACTGGACGCCCTACACCCATTCCGCGCGGTGGTACCGACTTGGATCGAGTTGAGTCGCGGAATGATTTCCCTAATTTTGCTGCCGCTCTCGATTTTATTCGCCCGCGAACTGATGGTATTCCTACGGCAGTCTCGCTACCCAATTACTTCATCGAGGGGCCCCTGACATGGCCGGGGCAGCATGCTGGATTTTTGGGAGCAAAATATGATCCGTGGCAGATCAACGGTAATCCCAACGATGATGCGTTCCGGATGCAGGCTCTGAGTATGCGTGAAGGGATCACGCAGCAGCGGTTGCAATCACGCCGACAATTGTTGGAGCAATTGCAGCACCCACGTGCTGGCACACTCAGGGGGAACGCCAGTGCGTTCCGACAGCAGCAGGAAATCGCCATTAACCTTTTGACTTCGGGAAAGGTGGTCAAAGCGTTTGAGGTGGCAGAGGAGTCCACGGCGACACGTGATCGTTATGGACGGAATCAGTTTGGGCAAAGTCTGTTGTTGGCACGTCGACTGATCGAAGTGGGCGTCCCTGTCGTACAGGCGGCCATGGGGATCGTGCAAACATGGGATACTCATACGGATAATTGGGGAAAGTTGAAAAACAAATTGCTGCCACAACTGGATCAGGGTTTGTCTGCATTAATGGATGACTTGGAATCGTCGGGTTTGTTAGATGAAACGCTGGTTGTGGTGATGGGTGAGTTTGGCCGTACACCCAAAGTTTCAACGTTGCCGGGCCAGACTTTGCCGGGGCGTGATCACTGGGCACACACTTACTCTGGCTTGTTTGCAGGAGCGGGGGTAAGAGGTGGCCAGGTGATTGGTGAAACCGATTCTCAGGCCGCTTACCCAATCACTCGATCGTATTCACCAGCTGATTGCTTGACGACCGCTTTTCATTCGTTGGGTGTTGAAAGTGAAACGCAAATCATGGATCCACTGGACCGTCCCCATCAATTGTGCAACGGTCAAGTGATCACTCCTTTGTACACGGGGGTAGATGGATGAAATATCGTAAGTCACAGCACAGCGATGCAGAAAACAGTTGCATTCATCCCCGCTGGGCTCGCCGTGAGGCTTTGCAAATTGGGTCAATTGGCCTGCTTGGGATGGGGTTGAATCATTTGACCGGTTTGCGTCAGGCAGTGGCCGCCGACAGCAGTCCTGCGATCGGCAAAGCAAAGTCGTGCATCTTTATTTTTTTGTCGGGTGGTCTGGCACAGCATGAAAGCTTCGATATGAAGCCGAATGCTCCCGATACCATTCGCGGTGAGTTCAAACCCATTTCCACCAAGACGCCTGGACTTCAGATTTGTGAACACTTGCCACAGTTGGCAAAACGCAGTGATCAGTGGTCCTTGTGTCGATCTTTGACCCATGGTTCGAATGAACATTCGGCTGGTCATCACATGATTTTGACGGGGCATTCGAATTTGCCCCCGGGTTTTAAGCCCAATGAGCCCAGTCGAACCGATCGCCCTTCCATTGCTGCAATCGCGGGACGTGCCACGCAATCTGGCAACAACTTGCCACCGGCGGTCGTCTTGCCTGAGAGGCTGGTTCATAATTCCGGGCGAGTGATCCCCGGGCAAGACGCGGGCGAAATGGGGGCCCCTCATGACCCCTGGATGATTGACGCATCTCCTTTTCATGCGAAATCTTATGGTGCTTTTCCAACGCACGACTTCGACCATCAGGAGCGAGGAGGTGCCGACAAGCGTGTGTTCCAGGCACCCCAGTTGAGTTTGCCGCATGGCCTTGGAATGAAGGAGGTTAACGGTCGTTTGCAGCTTTTGGAAACGCTGCAGCATCAGCGACAAAACCTCGGTGGGCACGCAGAAACGACACAGTTTGACCGATTGCGGCAGGGAGCGATTGATCTGCTGACCGACTCTTCAGTGCACCATGCCCTTGATGTGACCAATGCTGACGCAAAGACTCTGGAACGATATGGCGCTAACTCATTTGGTTGGTCGCTACTGATGGCGAGACGCCTCGTTTCAACGGGAGTAAATCTTGTGCAGGTCAATTTAGGCAACGATGAGACATGGGACACGCATGGCAATGCGTTTCCCCATCTGAAAAACAAACTTCTGCCGCCGACCGATCAAGCCCTTTCTGCTTTGTTGGATGACCTACAAGCAACGGGTGAGTTGGACGAAACCTTGATTGTGATGGCAAGTGAATTTGGTCGGACGCCTCAGATCAGCCTGCTGGAGAAGCACTATGACCTGCCGGGACGCGATCACTGGGGCGCAGTGCAGTCGGTTTGGTTCGCGGGTGGTGGTGTTCGTGGTGGCAACGTGATTGGGGCATCTGATGAACAGGGTGGCTATCCGAGCGAGCAACCTGTCAAACCAGAAAACTTTGCGGCGACAATTTATCGTGCACTCGGTATTCCAGCGACGGCAGTTTGGCGTGATGCGGCCGAACGGCCTCACCAAATTTACCACGGGCAGCCTATTTCTGGCCTGATTTGATCGGTCAGCCTTCCCGTCCATGCACCCATCAGCTGTATGTGATCCGTTCACGACGATGAACTAACAAACAATGAAATTCACCTTATCAGGTTCGTACGACATGCGCTTTATTCCTGTGGTCTGGATGCTTCTGTTATTTGTGGCCGGCGGTCCCGTACTGGCGCAATCGATTACTGCCGTCACACCGCGATCTGTCAAGCCAGGTAGCACGACCCAGTTGACTGTTGTCGGCAAGGGCTTTGACTCGACTCTGCGTTTTCTGACTCGCAACAGTGCGCAAGTTAGTATCGACTCAGTCGAAGCAGAGAAAGCAGTCATTCAATTAACGGTGCCAATAGCAACACGCTTGGGTTCGATCGGTCTGTGGGCAGCAACCAACGCAGGTCCTATTGCTGCAACCGTTCTTTTGGTTGAGGATTTAAGCATCGTTGCGGATAACGGTAAAAACCACACGCTTGCTACCGCACAGAAAATTCCTTCGCAAGTCGCGGTTGATGGTCGGAGTGATGGTGCATCTCTGGACTACTACCAGATCCATGTTGATGAGAATCAGTGGATTACCGTGGAGGCGCTCACGCAATGCATCGCGTCAACAATGGACCCGGCAATTCGGTTACTGACGACTGATGGAAAACCCGTTCTGGTGGCTGACGACGATGGTCTTGGGGCCGAGTGTCGCTTTCAGCATCAATTTACAACGGCCGGGGATTACGTTGTTGAGGTGAAAGACAGTGGGTATGCCGTTGGTGGAAGTTATCACTTGAGGATTGGTGATTTTCCTTTGGTAAGCCATTGTTTTCCCCTCGCAGTAAAACGCGGCGAGGCAGCCAAAATCAACGTGGCGACGCTCGGGGAGCAACAGTCGGTGCAGCGTGAAATTGTTGTGCAGAACGCCATCTGTGACGAGGGAAAAAATCTCTCCTTTCAATTCAAGGATGGACAAGTTTCTGCGTGGAAAACGATTCATGTCAGTTCGTCACCGCAATACGTCGAAGGTAGGGGTGTGAGCCCTCTGAGTTACCCTATCGGCATCAATGGCAGACTGGCCGTCGCCGGTGAGCAGGATGAATATGTGATTCGGGGAGTCAAAGACGAGACCGTACGATTCCATTCGAGAACTCGCAGTCTTGGGTCAACTGCACTACTGAAAATGCAGCTGTCAGATGAACAAGGGCAAGTGGTTGCCGAGTCAAAGGTCACGGATGCAGATGAATGGAGCTTTGACTACAAGTTTCCGTCTGACGGAGTCTATCGTTTGCGGGCTTCGGATTTGTTGGGCCGTGGAGGCGAAGGCTTTGGCTACTTGGTCGAAGTGCTACCGTCAGGCAGGGTTGAGTTGTCGCTTAAAGCTGATGCAAAGACCCGAGAAGAATTCGCAATTGAGATCAAACATGGAGCCTGTGCGCTGGACTTGCAAGTCGATCGTTTCGGTTATGACGGCGAAGTTGAGTTGGCGTTTTCAGAACCTGTGCAAGGGCTACGGATTTTGAATCCGAGCATACCTTCAAAAGTCAAAGCACTAAAAGTTTATCTGCTCGCTGATGAAACTTGGGACGCGGAAAGCGCATCACTTGTTGAATTGAAAGGGAAGGTTCCATCGCAGGTGCCACTGGAGGTGTCAGTCAATAGCTTGGCACTGCATCGTGCAAAACGTCCGCATGTTCCTTTTCCCGGCAATTGGCGTGACGGCACTCTATTGCTCAGTGGCACTGCCGCGAATGCTGAGTATTATTCGCTCGCACCTGGGGCGGTGTTGCAATTGGCTCGACAGCAGAAGAGTCATCAGGGGACACTTGTGTTGAAACGAACCAACGACAAGTTCAAGTCAGGCCTTACGCTTTTAACTGATCCGTCCCATCCCCAGTGGAACGTCTCAACCAAGGCAGACAAAGACAAGTACATCCTGACAATGTCTCGCCTGAATCCAATGGAGGAGCCCTCCGTGGTTTCACTTCTGGCTTATTCCGAGTTTAACGGACGAGGCCGCATGACAGAAAAAGAGTTGCCCGTTGAATGGATCGATCCGGTGAAAGTGAGTGTGTCAGTCTCGGAGCCACTGGTCGCCGGGAAAACGCAATCAATCTCTCTCAATGTTGAGCGGCAGGGAGACGATCCTCAGTCAGTTGAGGTCGCGTTCACATCGCTTCCAAAAGGATGGACCGTTGCTAAGCCCGTGAGCGTACCGGCAGATCAGGATTCTGCATTATTCCATTTGACGCTGCCACCGGATAATGCCGCAAATAAGAGTGTCATTGGTGTTGAGGTTGTGAGTCAGTATCAGGGCAAGCCGCTCAAATTTGCTCACGAGTTATCTTCATTGCCAATCGCTCGCATGCCTGAAAGTATTCAAGTGCATCCAACGGAAATTGAGTTGACGGGCAAGTCATCCAGACGTCAGTTGGTCGTGACTGGCTATGATGCACTGCAGGTGCCGCAGGACTGGACTCGCGAGGCCGTTGTCAGATGTCTTGATCAAAGTGTTGCAGAAGTTCGAGACGGCGTGGTTTATCCAAAAGCCGATGGTATTACGGATCTGGTCGTGCAGGTTGGATCGCTGCGAGTCAACGTCCCCGTCCGCGTTACAGCGGCGGAGAAAAATCGAAATGTTGCTTTTGAGTCGGAGGTTCTTGTGGCACTTTCAAAGCAGGGTTGCAACTCAGGTGCCTGTCATGGATCGCCCAGCGGAAAGGGAATGTTTCGCCTCTCACTGCGAGCATTTGATCAGAAACTGGATCTTCTCACATTGATTCGTGAGGACTTTGGGCGACGAGTCAATCGAATACAGCCGGAGCAAAGTTTGCTGCTGCAGAAACCATTGATGAAAGTGAGCCATGGTGGGGGAAAACAGTTGAAGCCTGATGACCCTGCTTATCACATTCTGCGCGATTGGATTGCCGAAGGTGCTCAGGCTGACCCGCCTGAGGCGTCACGTTGTGTCCGTCTGGAGGTTTATCCCGCCCAGAAGCGGATCATGGCTCTTGAGCAGGGAAGGCAACAGTTGTCAGTGCTTGCTCATTTCTCTGATGGAACCTCACGCGATGTGACGGACCTCGTGGTTTATGAAAGCTCTGACCAGACTGTGGCGGCGGTTGATGAGTCGGGGTGGGTCGAGGCTGGCGCTCAAGGAGAGGCCGTTATTTTGGTGCGTTTCCTCGAGCATATCGAGTCGGTTCCATTCATGTTTGTTCAAAGCAAGCCCAGCTTCGAGTGGGGCTCGCCCCCGGAGGCAAATTACATTGACGAACTCGTCAATGCAAAGCTCAAGCAGATTCAATATCTTCCGTCAGAAACGTGCAGTGATTCGGAATTTCTACGACGTGTCTATCTGGATGTCATCGGTATTCTCCCCACAATTCAGCAGAGTAAGGAATTTCTTGCAGACACTTCCAACGGTAAACGCGCCGCCTTGGTTGATCGACTACTGGAGCGTGAAGAGTACGCAAAATTCTGGGCGTTGAAGTGGGGTGACCTGCTAAAAATGACCAGTCAACTGGTTGGAAAAGAGGGAGTGCACAAATATCACCGCTGGGTTGAAGAGGCGTTTCGAACCAATATGCCGTACGATGAATTTGCCCGGCAATTGCTCACTGCAGATGGTTCTACATTGTCCAATCCGCCCGCGAATTTTTATCGCACAGCGACCAGCATGAATGATTGCGTGGAAACTGTTTCCCAAGTGTTTCTAGGAGCACGCTTGCAATGTGCCAAGTGTCATAATCATCCTTTCGAACGCTGGACACAGGACAACTATTACGGGCTGGGAGCTTTCTTCCAAAGAGTGCAAAGGCGAAAAACACAACGCCCTGGTGAAATGTTCGTCTGGTCAGCGGCCACTGGGGAAGTGACCCAACCTCGCACGGGGCAGCAGATGAAGCCGTGGCTGCCGGTGAATGGAACTGTGGAATCCGTCGCTGACGGAGATCGTCGTGATACTTTTGTGGAATGGCTTGTGAACGTTGAAAATCCGTATTTTGCAAAGATTGAAGCAAACCGGATTTGGAGTGAGTGTTTTGCTCGTGGAATCGTCGAGCCGATCGATGACTTTCGTGATTCGAATCCACCTTCCAATGGCCCGCTGCTGGATGCCTTGGCGAGAGATTTTGCTAAGAATGGATTTGACCGAAAGCACCTGTTGAGGACAATCCTCAACAGTCGGACCTACCAAGCCAGTTATCTTGCCAATGATTCAAATCGCGAAGACCAAGTCTATTTTTCGCACCAACTACCCCGATTGATGAGCGCTGAACAGTTGCTTGATGCGATCAATCATGCAACAGGCATCGAGCAGAAATTCACCAATTTACCCGCAGGGACCAAGGCCACTCATTTGCCTGCCCCCGATCTGGTCAAACTTGATTTTCTAAAGGTGTTTGGACAGCCGGAACGCAGCACCGTGTGTGCTTGTGAACGCGCGAGTGATTCCAATCTTGGTATGGCGATTGAATTGTTCAATGGATCGACCATTCACAAGAAATTGCAGCAGGAATCAAATCGATTTCGTGCAGCATTGAACAGTGAGGTGCCACTGTCGGAAATTCTTGATCAGTTGTATTTGTCAGCTGTTTGCCGACTGCCAACGGAGTTTGAACGCAATGCTGCAATTGCACATTGTGGTAAGCGTGAAACACCTGCTGATGGGCTTGCCGATGTTTGTTGGGCCCTTTTGAATACGGATGAGTTCATTTTTCAGCATTGAGATTTGGGTGGTCTTGATTTCATGGTTGCGTGCCGTTCTTTTCAGGTTAGCTGTATCTTCCCCCCCCTAAAACAAATCCGTCCTAAATATTAAAACATGAAACGAATCTCTCATTACAGTCAACAACGGTTGCCAACCCAATTGACCACGATAGCCGTCGCATTTCTAATGGCGAGTGTGGCCGGTGCAGACGAAAATAGGGTCAGCTTCAAAAGCGATGTAGCGCCCATTTTTTTAGAGAATTGTGTCGCTTGTCATGATGCAAAGAAAGCTGAGGGTGGGTACCGCATTGATACATTCACGGAGTTGTCGAAACCTGGTGACAGTGGTGCGATGCCTCTGGAGGTCCGAAAGGATGAACACGCTGAATTGGTTCGGCGACTGACTGTTGAGGATCCGTTTGAACGGATGCCGGCCGAAACCGAGGCATTGACCGCAGACCAAATCAAAGTGGTTTCAGATTGGATCGAGCAAGGTGCCGTATTCGACGGCGAGGATCCTGATGCAAGGTTGCCATTTGTAATTCCACCAACGGAGCACCCGGCGGCACCTGCCATTTATCCCGGACCTTTGCAGGTGACCGCGCTCGCGTTTTCAACTGAAAGTGATTTGGTTTACAGCGGGGGTTACAACGAGATTTTGATTTGGGATACACAGGGAAATCTTCTCGATCGTATTGGTAATGTCGGGCAGCAGACCTATGCGATTGCTTTTCCACCTCTTTCTGATAGTGTCCCGGCAAAGGGTGGAGGAAACGGCGATAGCAGTGCGTCCAAAACTGCTGTCGATCGGCAAGTTGTTGTTGCCAGCGGACGCCCGGGGTTCGCTGGTGATGTTCGTGTGATTGATTTGGTGAGCCAGCAAGTCACGGCAGTCCTGGCGCCTTGTGATGACGTCATCCTTGATTTGGCATTTCGGCCCGATGGAAAAAAATTGGCGGTGGCCTCTGCCGATAAGACGATTCGCATCATTGATATGGAAACACTGATGGTTCAGCAGGCTCTGCTAAGCCATGCTGATTTTGTAACCGCGATTGCCTGGAGTAAGGATGGGACAAAGTTGGTGTCCGCAAGCCGGGATAAATCGGCCAAAGTTTTCAACGCAGAGACAGGGCAATTGTTGATCAGTTATCAGGGGCATGGAAACGCAGTCCGCGGTGTTTTCATGCTGCCCGACGGAAAGCAGGTCGTTTCTACCGGAAACGATAAGAAAGTTCATCGTTGGAATGTCTCAGACGCCAAGAAAACAGCTGAGGTGGCAATTGGTGGTGAGGGCTACCGGATCGCAGTTGCTGGGGACTTTGCCTTGGTTCCCTCAAGCGACAAGAAGTTGGTCAAAGTCGATCTTACAAAGAATCAGGTTGCCACTGAGTTTAAGGGGCACGCCGATTGGGTTTTGTGTTCCGCTGTTCACGCGAATGACGCCAAGGTTGCGACTGGGTCGCATGACGGTGAAATTAGAGTCTGGAATCTCGCAGACGGAACCCTCATCAGCGCTTGGCTTGCACGGCCCACAGGTTCGGAGGAAGCCGAAGCGAGTGACACCAAAACTGACGCCGACAAAATCGGGAATGCTAAAACAAGTCCATGATGGGTTTGCCCGGTTCTAGCAGACTGAACGGTCGATCCTGAGAATCCCGTGCAATCAGGTCGTCAGTACCAGTCGCATGGTAAACCGTTTTGGTGATGTCGGCTGGTGTGACGGGATGATCGCTCGGGTATTCGCCAAAGCGATCACTTGAGCCGAATGATTGCCCGCCTTGGATCCCGCCGCCTGCCATCAAAACACTTTGGCAATGTGTCCAGTGATCACGTCCCCCGCCACTGACACCGCCCGATCGGCGATCTCCAATCTTCGGTTGGCGTCCCATTTCGCTTGTCACCACAAGTAGAGTCTCGTCCAACATGCCTTGCTCTGCCAGATCTTCTACGAGTGCGGAGAATGCTTTGTCAAACTCGGGCAGCAAGTGGTCCTTCAAACAGCCAAAGTTGTTGCCATGGGTGTCCCATCCACCTGCGCTCTTGCATTTGTCTTTGATCTTCGCGTTCTCTTTCCAAAAAACGGTTACAAAGGGGACTTCAGCTTGCACCAGGCGTCGGGCAAGCAGAAGGCTCATTGCGTTGACAGACTTTCCGTAGCGTTCGCGTACGGAAACTGGTTCTTTTTCAAGGTCAAATACTGTTGTGGTTTCACTGGCCATTAGCAGGTTCATCGTGCGTTCCTGATGCTGCTTCCAAATACGCACCTGAGGTGATGAATCGAACTCTGTGCGAGCTCTGTCCAATGTCTTGAATAATTCTTGTTTTGACAGGAATTGCTCACGAGTGATATCTCCTGAAACCATCAGGGATGGGGCTTGGAAGACGAGTGGTTGGTCCACCGAGCCATCGACATACAAGGGATCAAACTCCACTCCCAGTTTTGCGGCAAATTGGCCAGGCCGTGTGTATGGTTTTCGACTCGGCATGTGCGGGAGTGTGATCGCGCCCGGAAGTGTCGTTTGACGAGTCGCACGCGAGCTAACCACTGACCCCATGAATGGCCAATCATCCGAGTAGGGTCTGCGGTCGTTGCCTTGAGTTTTGAAAGTCTCGTCGGGTACATGTCCCGTCAGGTTGTAGTAATAGCCAGCGTGGTGATCATTCGTATTCACTGTTCCCCCGACGGAGTGAACGACGGACAGGTGGTGTGCCTGCTTTGCAAGTAAGGGCAGGTGCTCGCAGAGTGTGATTTCGGGGGATGATGTTGCAATTGGGGAGAACGGACCACGGTACTCGCTGGGAGCATCCGGCTTCATGTCCCACGTGTCGATGTGGGATGCTCCGCCGCACAGAAAAAATAGGATGACTGATTTTGCGGTTCCACCGCCCGATGTGCGGTCGCCTATCTGTTGGGTTCCCGTAGCTCGCTCGTCAGCTGACAGCGGTATTGGGGAGCCCAAACGCAAGCCTGCATAGCCAGCAGCAGAAGCGACAAGAAAGGAGCGACGATCGATTGGCATTCGAAAATCCCCATGGTTCATTGGTCAGTCCACCCCATTTTAACCTTGTTTCAGGGGGCATGTGAATGGAACGCTAAATCTTCTCGTCTTGAAGCAGCTGGTGCGTCCTCGGGGCGTGTTGGATGGGCGGTGGCGAAACCTGCGTACAGCATGGTTTTGACGTTAAAAGCCGCGTGATTGTCCCAGTTGCCACCTTCAAGGAACGAATGATTCAGTGAACTTCTTTTGACCCCAACAGGAGGGTGATTACACTCAAAAGATGGCCACCGGATCGAAGGGGCGAGAACCCGTCACGCGGGTCGAGAAGATACTTGCACAGATTGGGGCTAAGCATCTCCGCTTGGAAACGGTCGATATCGACACCAGTTTCTTTGATCTTGGCGGACATTCGCTGCTTGCGGTTTCTGTGTTCCACGAAATTTCCCAACAACTTGAAGTTCATGTGCCATTGGGATCGTTGATCAGGGCTGCAACGATTGGTGAGTTGGGCAAACTCATTGATGAAATGCTGTCCAGCGATTCGAGTACTTCTTCTGCTCTGATTCCGCTGACCCGTGATTCCAACAAGCAAGCAAGCGAGAAGCAAAACGGACTGTATCTTGTCCACGGTGCTGGGGGTGATGTCCTGCTCTACCAGAAATTGATTCAGCATCTGGGCGAGGAGCAAACTGTTTTCGGACTGCAGTCAAAAGGACTTGATGGTGACACGGATGCACTAAAGAGCATCAGCGAAATGGCATAGTGCTACATTCAGGAAATACTTGCCAAGCAACCTGAGGGACCCTATCGACTTGCAGGGTATTGCTTGGGCGGGACTATCGCGTTCGAGATCGCGCGGCAGTTGGAGGCAGAAGGGCATCAGGTGGAACTGGTCGCGTTACTTGATGCCTATGATTTCGGTGTTCAGCCAAAGGTTCTACTTTCATGCCAGAAATTTGCTCAGCACCGAATTGAAAAAATGGCCAAGTTATTTCGCCAGCAAATTCCAGGTGATTCAAAATGGTGAACTGAGATTGCTGATGAGGGCAACGCTGCCTTGGCTGTTCGGGGCGACTGGCAAGGAAAAGACGGCGGAAAAACCTTCGATTCTAGACCTGAATCAGGCGGCTGCATTTGCCTACATTCCCTCCCGCTACCCCGGGACCATTACTCTTGTCACTCCAAAAACGAACTACAGCTTTTTTCCGGATGAAAAGTTGGGGTCGGGTGAGCTTGTCGATGACTTGGAAATCATCAAGCTGGATGTCCTGCCGCATGCAATGCTGGAGGAACCTGGAGTTGAGAAATTGGGGCAAACGCCTTTGCCCCGAACTGAAGGCAAATAGCAATTCCTGTGCGGTGTACGCATTGTCTGTCTGCGGACGTTAAACTGTGCGTAAACAACGACTGAAATCGTTCATGTCGTCAATACTTGCCGCGTTCGTTTGCGTTGAAGATGAAAAAAATGCGATTCACCAATCCTGCTGTAATCTGTTTGGCCCTGCTGGCTTTGCCAGTGTTCGGCGATGAGCGACCTAACGTTGTGATTGTGATGGCCGATGATCACGGCTATGGAGATACTGGGTACACCGGTCATCCTTTCGTTCAGACCCCGAATCTGGATGCCATGGCTGAAGAGGGTGTGGTTTTTAACCGCTTCTATGCGAGTGCACCCGTATGTTCACCCACGCGCGCAAGCGTCATGACGGGGCGGCACCCATTTCGGACGAATGTGCCAAATCATGGGCACTACATGCGTCCCCATGAAACCACGATTGCTGAAGCTTTGAGTGATGCCGGCTATGTGACGGGACACTTTGGAAAGTGGCATATTGGATCGGTGCAACCCAACAGTCCCACCAGTCCCGGCGGTGCGGGATTCGATGAGTGGCTCTCAGGATTGAACTTTTTTGACAATGATCCCTATCTGAGTCGAAATGGAAATTACGAGCAGATCAAGGGACCTGGAACAGTGATCAGCATGGATGCCACCATCGACTTCCTGACTCGGCATCACTCTGGTGATCAACCGATGTTCGCAGTGACCTGGTTTCCTTCACCGCACGATCCACAGGAAGAACTCCCCGATCTGCCTCAGGCGAGGAAGCTGTACAGTGATCAAAACACAAAAAAACCTGGCTACTTTCGTGAGATCACGTTGCTTGACCAGCAAATCGGAAGGTTGCAGCAGACGTTGACTGATCTAGGTATCAGGGACAACACACTCTTTTTGTACTGCAGTGACAATGGCGGTTTGGTTCCAGCTTCGTCAGGTGGAAGAGCAAAGAAAGGTAGCATTTATGAAGGGGGGTTACGCGTCCCAGCTATCTTGCAATGGCCTGCCAAATACACGGCCAGAAAGATTGATACACCTGCATTTTCATCGGACCTGTATCCCACACTTGTCGCTATCGGTCGAGCCAAGGTCGATCACCAAACGCCGCTTGATGGGATCGATCTGGCAGGCGTGATTTCTGGGAACCAAACCACTCGCCCCGGTATGGGGTTCTGGCATGGGTTCCGTGATGGTCAGGGAACTTGGAGTGACAGAATCATCAAGGCGTTGATGGAGGCCAAAATGGCTGGAAAGCCCAATCCGCACCCTGAACGAATTCTGAAAAATGTCAATGAGTTTCCTGACCTCGAAAGTCTCGACTCACGCGGGCATGCGGCTTGGAACGCATGGCCTTGGAAACTGCATCGAATTGAGAACGCAGGAAACGTCAAATACGAGCTGTATCACTTGGTAAACGATCCCATGGAAGCAAGCGATCTTAGCGTGCAGGAGCCCCAACGCGTTCGTGAGTTGACCGCTGCGTTGGAGAACTGGCAACAGTCTGTTTTGCGAAGTTGGTCAGGGGCTGACTATCGCCACTGAGTGGTGTTTGCTTCTTTGTTGAATGCTGACAGCAAGCCCGTCAGCCGAGGGATGTTTTCTTTCGAGCGTTCGTTACTTCAAGTTGTCTCGTAAAAAATCAGCCATGTCTAGCACCATCTCGTCGAGCCACGGTAAGCGATTCCAGCATCCATGCTTGCCATCTTTATAGGTCATGATGTCAGTGGCGATTCCTAATTTGGACAAGCGATCACGTGAATTCTGATTCCTTGCTGGATTGTCAAATTCGCCTGTCATGAACAGGATCGGACAGGTGTTTTTGTCGATTTGTACATAGGCATCAGCATCTCGGTATAAGGCTGGTTTTTCGTCAACGGTTCCACGTAGCCAGCTGTTGGAATTTGAAAAGCCCTTTCCGCTTCGTGAACGCTCTGCAACGCTTCCGGTCAGCATTTCCAATGGGCCTGCCATGACGATGGCAGCCTGAATCTTCGATGACGTTTCAAGATTTCCCGCGGTGCCTTGCAGGTTCGGGTTTCCATTGCCCGATGCCATCAAGCCGACCAGATGGCCGCCAGCAGAGCCGCCCACGGCACCAATTCTTTCGGAATCAATGTGAAAGCGTTGAGAGTGGTTTCGAAGAAACCGAACTGCGGCAAAGCAGTCGTGGATTGCAGCTGGAAACGCAGCCTCGTCAGCTAAACGGTATTCAATGGCGGCCACTACATAACCAAGTTTTGCCAGTCGAATTGAG
The DNA here is from genome assembly GCA_051010795.1 of Rubripirellula sp. Taxonomy (GTDB): domain Bacteria; phylum Planctomycetota; class Planctomycetia; order Pirellulales; family Pirellulaceae; genus Rubripirellula. The sequence goes on along the minus strand of JBPCVE010000057.1, from coordinate 491 downwards.
AGCGCCTGAAACTTGGTCTTGTCGCCATTATGCCAGCCGCCGCCATGGACCACGATCAGGGCAGGAAGCTGTTGGGTGGTTTTAGGAGCGATGATGTCTGCCAGAAGTTTTCGTTCTCCATACTTCGCATAGACGACATCGGGCTGGAAAATCAGGTCCGCGGGTATCGTTGTGCTGGGGGTCGATGATTCCTGTTGGCGCGATGTTTTTGTTTGTGCGATTGGAGTCAGCGGCAGTGATGCTTGGGACGGTGAGCGGCCACTGATTTTCATTCTTTGCCGATACAATCCACCTGCAGCAGTGATGTAGAGTGATCGCATGTCGGGTTCACCAAACGTGCAATTGATGGGCTTGGTTGGACAAACGACCTTGTCCAGCAGTGTGCCAGTCGGGGACCAGATCCAAATCGCGGTGGGCAAAGCGCAGTAAACGTCGCCAGCACGATCCACCGCCACGCCGTCAGATCCTCCTGCTGGGCCATCGTCCATGGC
>JBPCVE010000056.1:0-7251 GCA_051010795.1 Rubripirellula sp. | reverse complement strand
TTCGTGAGTTGTCCATTGTGCCTGTCAAAAAAGGTGGATTCACGGTGACGATGAATGTCGATGTGATCGCTTTGGCAAACGCTCCGGATGATTTGCCTGAACGTTCCGAGCCGTCCTATCGCGTTGACGCAGATGCCGATTCCTATATCGCTTCGATTATGAATCGCAATCTCTATGAGCCCCCCAATCAACCACCACGTTACAGCGGTGGACGCTCGATTGAAGCGGTCGTGGGCCGGGACTCACCGACGCCTTTGACGTTCAAAGACCCTGAGGGTCACGACGTCAGGTTTGAACTGGCAGAGGAGGCACCCGAGTTTGTACGTCTTGATTCCCGAAGCGGGACGCTGCGAGTGAATTCTGATGTGACACAGGAGTTCCAACTCTTGGTGCGAGCGATTGATAGTGGATATCCGCAGCAAACAACAGAACAAACCATCACGGTTCGCGTTGTCGATCCGCCACCACCACCAGTCGAGCCACCTGCCAAGCCGTCATTTGATGACGCATCGCAGACGGTCTTGACCGCACTGGTTCAAGGCAGGGATGACTGGACCGCTTGGATGCATGTGCGGACTCGCGATCAGACCCTGAAGTTGAAGATCGGTGACACTTTTGAAATCGGAACCCTCAAGGGAACTGTGTTCGATGTGAATCCTCGTTATGCGACCCTTGAAATTGATGGTAGACGCTTCGAATTGAGGCCTGCCGGAAATCTAGGGGCTGCCGCGAAGCGATCTGAGGTTGATTGATCAGCCCATGGGGCAGTACTCTGCTGGGCACTGGATCAGGTCAGGAACTCGTTGCACGAAAGAATCTGTTGAGCGAATCCGCCCGTGTTTCGGCGATTCATTGCCAATCGCTTTCAATTGAATATCCTGGCGGAATTCGGGCTGTCGATAATATCAGCCTGAAGGTCAGTCCGGGCGAGATTGTATCATTGATCGGCCCAAGTGGGTGTGGCAAGACTACCTTGCTGCGGCTGATGGCTGGGCTAGAACTGCCCACGGAAGGAACGGTCAGTTTGGATCCACCGGTTCAAGGTGATGCCGGTGGAATCGCTTTTGTCTTTCAGCAACCCTCCTTGCTGCCGTGGCGAACAGCCATTCAAAATGTTGTGCTGCCGCTTGATTTGATTGGTAAAGGTTCTCCATCAGATCGTCGAGCAATCGCATCCGATTTGCTCAAAACGGTAGGGCTGGAAGATGCGGCGACACGCTTTCCAACAGAACTGTCTGGTGGAATGAAAATGCGGGTCTCCATTGCCAGGGCACTGGTCACTGATCCACATGTGCTGTTGCTGGATGAGCCTTTTGCCGCGCTCGATGATATGTTGCGAAATCAATTGGGGCAGCTTCTTTTGGAGCTTTGGGAGAGACGGCGATTCACCGTCGTGATGGTGACTCACAATATTGCTGAGTCAGTGTTGTTGTCTCAGCGGATCGCTGTCATGCGTGAGGGGGCATTGGCGAGTGTACTGGAAAATCCACTTCCGCAACCGCGTCATGAAGATATTCGAGCTACTGTCGAATTCGGTGAGTTTTATGGTCATGTCAGTCGCGCGCTGCGGGGGGAGTAATCGATGACTGCAGTTCTTTCATCGCGACAGCGCGAGATGTTGGTGAGTGTCAGTTTGGTTGCAGCCGTCGCATGCATTCTGCTTGGCGTCTGGGAATTCATTGTCTGGAAATTTGAGTTGCCAAAGGCACTTTTGCCGACGCCTCGGCAATGTTGGAATGCGGCAGTATTGGAACGCGGTGCCCTGTTTCGAGCGACCATTTCGACAGGTTTTGCTGCGTTCAGTGGCTTGTTGGTAGCTGTTGCTGCGGGGTACGGCCTCGCAGTGATCTTCAGCCAGTCTCGAAGTCTGCGGCTGGCCCTGTTTCCATATGTCATCCTGTTGCAGACCGTTCCGATCGTGGCCATTGCACCGTTGTTGATTGTTTGGAGTGGATACACATTTCGAACGGTGCTCATTGTTACTGCGATTGTATGCCTGTTCCCGATCGTCAACAGTGTGACAGGGGGGTTGCTAAGCACGAAGCAGGATACAAATGACCTGTTTCGACTGTACGGAGCAGGACGTTGGAAACGCTTGTTGCATTTGCAAATTCCATCTTCGGTCAATCATTTGATGCTTGGTACTAAGACCAGTAGCGGATTGGCTGTGATTGGCGCAATTGTGGCAGAGTTTTTCGTGGGAAATAGTACGTCCTATGATGGCTTGGGGACACTCATGACCGGGTGGGCCAATTTGCTGAAAACCGATGCATTGGTATCCGCTGTTTTTGCATCAGCCATGCTGGGTATTGTCTTGTTTGGCACTGTTCATCTGATCTCGGCCGTCTTTCTGCGACGGTGGACGAAATTTGCAAGCACGGCTGGTTGATGAACTGGATGTAAGCTTGTGATGCATGCTGCTTGCGATGAAGGCAACGATAGAATTCGATTTTTTTCTGTCGCCGTCGGCAAGGGGCTTCCCTAGGTCAATCGATGAGGGTGATACTGTGGGGGTATTTCATTCACTTGGAGGTTGTGTTCCCGTGATCCGTGTCATTGCTTTAACGTTGGGGCTAGTCATTCTGTTCATGAGTGGCTGTGGTTCGTCTTCTAGATCGTCCACTTCCACTGGAAAAAAGTCAGCCAAGAGTTCTACCGACACTCCAACCGCGGGATCGCCTGTTGCAATTCAATTGAATTGGTATCCGGAGTCTGAGCATGGCGGAGTGTTTCAGGCAGAAGCCGATGGGGGATATCAGGCTGCTGGTTTGAAGGTCGATATCAGGCCGGGGGGGCGGAGCGCGCCAGTTGCGCAGGAACTGGCCTTGGGGCGGGTTCAGTTTGGTTTTGCCAACGCGGATGATGTGGTTGTTTACCGTCGACAAGGATTGGATGTTGTTGCCGTATTGGCCGCTATGCAAGACAACCCACGATGCATTCTTGTGCAGGAAAAAAGCGGTGCGGAATCGTTGAATGATTTAGCTGGCTTGACGCTGCAATGCCAAGCAGGCCGACCCTATTTGGAGTTCATGCGGTCCAAAGGACTTTTGGACAAAGTTAAAGAAGTGCCCTACTTTGGCTCCGTCGCTCCACTTGTTGCCGATCCAGAAATTGCGATTCAGGGCTACAGTTGTGCTGAACCATTGCTGGCAGAACAAGAGGGGGTGAAGGTCCGAGTGATGATGGTCAGCAAGCTCGGCTGGAACCCTTATTCCAGCGTGTTGATCACAACTGGCAAGCTAATTAAAGAACAGCCCGAACTGGTAGGTGCTTTTGTCAAAGCAACGCAAGCTGGTTGGGAGTCCTATTTGAAGGATCCCACCAAGGGCAATGCTGACATCCTGGCAGCGAACGATCATGGCATGACGGCGGATGTGCTCAAGTATGGGAGTGAACAAATGCGAATCCTCGCAATGCCTCCCGGAGATCAATCCAAGGTGTTCGGTCGTATGTCGCTGAAGCGTTGGATCGGGCTCGTTGAGCAGATGGACGCACTGGATCCGTCGCAGGCCAAGGTGGTCAAGCCAGAAGATTGTTTTACCGATAAGTTCTTGGAATGACGGCAAGCTTGGTGGAGCCCTTGACCGTGATCAGCATCGCTTCAACACGCATTGAGCTAAGCGGCTAGGCGATTCGCTGCGACACTGCTGGAGTTGGCTGGTCCGATGTGTCGACCGAGTGTTTCGATTTCAAGTTGAAGCAATTGTTGCACCACTTCAGACGCTGTGGGCCGTTCATCAGGATCCTTGGATACCATCTGCTGCACCAAGTCGGCAACCGGTTCGAGCATCATCTGACTTACCTGCTCGGTACGCGTGATCCATTGCCAAAGTATGCGTCCCAACGAAAAAATGTCCATCGCGGGGATGGCAGCCAGACTGCCAGCCAAAGCCTCCGGTGCAGCGAATTCGGGCGTCCCTCGAAAATGATGGTTGGGAAGAGTGTGAATTCGTGAGGCAAACCCAAGATCCACAAGAGTGACATGCCCACGAGATCCTACGACAGAATTCTCTGGCTTCACATCACCATGCACCCAGCCAGTCGTGTGCAGAGAATCCAGAGCCTGAGCGATCTGCCGTACCAGCCATAAGGCGACGGGAAGCGGCTTTGTGTTTGGAGATTCAAGATGGCTTTGCATGGGCTCACCTTCCAAACGGGGCATGACCATATACGGTTGGTTGGATGTGGTTGACGAATCCAGCAAAGCAATCAAATTCGGATGCGTAGCGCAACTCCCCGCGGCAATCGACTGCAGTATTTGTCGGCTACCTTCCAAGTGGTCAGCACCACTCTTGGCACGCTTGATTACATAGTCCCAACGCGGGCTACCCACTGCATCGGCGGGCTGTGCTAGCAACAGCTGTGTTGCCGAACTGTCATGAATGACTTCCCCAAGTCTCCAGATCCCCTGAATTGCCGGTTGCTTGCATTTCTCTTGGGAATGGTTTGACGAAACATCGGTCACAGTGGGAAGCCCTCAGCAGTCGTGATTTAGGTGAGTGGAGCACTCGCCGGTCTTATTCCTGTAATTCGACTATTTGACGATTGAACTGCGAATTCATTTCTAGTTCTGTGGGAAATTTCTGCTGTTTTCAGCAATTTTGGCATTTGAATCCAGCAAATCTCAACCCTCCCTCTGTTGATCGTGTCGGATGCTGTCTAGCCGCTGGTTTCGTCATTCCGCATGCTCCGTGAATCGCTGATTTTCGGGGTAGCGGTCAGGAGCAAAAAAAGAGGAACCTAGAAGCGAGGTAGACCGCATCCGTTGTGTAGACGGGCGACCCTGGCGATGGGATTAGACAAGTGAATTACGCTCGACCGACACCTGCGTTGGCAATCCATGACTTGCGAAAGTCCTATGGAGATTTGCATGCATTAAAAGGTGTCACTTTTGGCCTTCAGAGAGGTGAGCGGTTGGCATTTTTGGGGCCCAACGGTGCTGGGAAAACCACGTTGATTCGTTGTCTGGCCGGTCTGACGAATGCAGACCACGGCGAAATATTTTTAGCTGGTCGACCTTTCAAGAGTAGCGAAGCAAGAAAACAGATTGGTTTTGTGCCGCAGGAGATCGCCTTGTATGCGGACTTAACAACCCGCCAAAATCTGGAAGCATTTGGGCGGTTTCACGGTTTGCGGCGTCGTGCACTTCGTGATCGGTTGGCGTGGGCCTTGAAGTGGACCGGGCTGGAAGATCGTGCTGACGACTTGGTGGGTGCTTTTTCTGGCGGGATGCAGAGGCGTGTGAATCTTGCATGTGGTGTCATGCATGAACCAAGAATTCTGTTGCTCGATGAGCCAACCGTTGGCGTCGATCCGCAGAGTCGACAGCGTATCTTCATGATGCTGGATGAACTGAGTGCCACAGGAACCTCGATCCTGTTAACCACACATCATCTTGATGAAGCTGAAGAACGCAGTGATCGGATTGTGATTCTCGATCAGGGCATGGTGGTAGCAGATGGCCCCATTGATGAATTGGTAGAGCAGTCGGTTGGCACGCAACGTCTTGTGCGTCTGCGAATTGATCGACCTCTCTCGGCACCGATTCGTGCCGGAGTTGCAGAGGATGCCGCTTCTTTTGGTACTCCGGGCACAGACGAGATTTCGACACGTATTGATGATGTATCAAATCATCTGCCGGGTCTGATTGAACTTGTTCGACGGCGGGGCTACGGAATTGCTGATGTGCAGGTGGAAGCTCCATCGCTACACCATGTCTTCCTGCATCTAACGGGTTATGAATTGCGTGATTAATGCACCGAAGTTGAAAGAATTGCCCTTATGATTTTGACTGTGCTTCAGATCAGTTGCCGTCGACTGCTCCACAATCGCGTGGAGTTGTTGCTGACGTTCCTTGTGCCAATCGCATTCTTCAGTGTCTTTGCGATTATTTTTGGTGGAGGTTTGGGACGTGGGACAACACCAAGAATCAAGGTGGTCGCGGTTGATGAAATTCAGTCAGTCGTGAGTTCACAAGTCATGTCGGCGCTCGCTGAACAGGAAAGTTTGCGGTTCGTCCGTGAGACTGATGCAGATGGATTGAAGCGGGATGAAGCGATGGAGTTGGTGCGATCTGGCAGTGCCACCATGGCGATCATCTTACGCGAAGATCACGAACAATTGGCAGCGGAATTGATGGCTGATGCTTCAGATCAGGTTGCAGCACAGGTCGTGTCCGCTGTCGTCAACCGAGCAATCATGTTGTCGGAAGCTGAGTATCAAGTCTCTCAGCTTACTGATAGCGAGCAGGATGAAAACGAGCACCAGCTTGCGGTTGGTGCAGTCGCTGATTCAGATTCCGAACTTTTTGGTATCGAGGAATCACTGCAACGTAAAGTGGAAATCATTGATGTCATGGGTGAAGGGAAAGCAAATCCTGTTGTCAGTATGTACGCATCGGGAATTGCTGTCATGTTTTTGTTGTTTGGAGCCACGGGTGGCGGAGGTGCTCTGCTCGAAGAGCGAGAAAATCAAACGCTCAATCGCTTGCTTTCCACTCAGATGTCGATGGATCAGCTGTTGTTGGGGAAATGGTTTTATATGAGCAGTATCGGCGTGTTGCAGGTTGGGGTCATGTTCGTGTGGGCGCAACTCGTTTTTAATGTCGACCTGATAGGTCACTTGGATGGTTTTTTAATGATGACAGTGGTGACTGCATTGGCTGCGTCTGCGTTTGGTCTATTCCTTGCCACGCTTTGCAAGTCGCGCGGTCAATTGAATGGTTTGTCAGTCATCCTGATCTTGACCATGAGTGCTCTGGGCGGCTCGATGGTACCAAGATATCTGATGAGCGATGAGTTGCAGCAATATGGCCTTTGGACGTTCAATGCTTGGGCTCTCGATGGATACACCAAGGTGTTTTGGCGAGAGTTACCCGTGGATGCACTCGCTCCGCAACTCAGTGTTTTGTTGATAAGTGGAGTGGTGTTTCTGCTTGCTGCCCGCCTTTTAGCCGTTCGTTGGGAAACTGACTGAGTCCTGGCTCACGATTGACTTGCTCGCAGACCCCTTTTCAAGGGCCGGTGAGCTGGTTTGACAACGTGATTCTTGTCGTTTGCGAGAGGCTTTCCGGAGAATTCTGCCCTGTGTGCGATTTTGCAGGCTGCCGGTGATTGATTGGTGGCTTTCTGATCCATTACCTTTATCACTCGTTTCTTGATTATCGAACTAATACACCAGAGTATGAAAATGGATACTTGGCCAATTGGCGTCTTTGCTTCCGTGGATGCGGGCTTGGGGGTTGCTTGGGAT
>JBPCVE010000055.1:0-5140 GCA_051010795.1 Rubripirellula sp. | reverse complement strand
ATGAAAGTCTTGTGATCGATGCCGTTCGTTATGAAGAAAATAAAGTCACTGCAATGCCTCCGAGATCGAAACTCTCGGACAAAGAAATAGGGGTTCTGGAAGAATGGGTCAAAATGGGGGCGCCAGATCCTCGGACTGCAAAGAAAACCATGGTTCCTGTGGCCAACGAAATCGATTTTCAAAAACGATTCAATGAACACTGGAGTTGGCGTCCTATCACCAAACCAGAATTTCCTTGGGTTACGGATCGCAAGTGGCCGCGTGCTGGCTTGGATCGATTTGTCCTGCACAAAATTGAAGCGGCGGGGTTGATGCCTGCTGCGGAAGCAGATCGCAGGACTTGGCTGCGACGTGTGTATTTCGATTTGATAGGTTTGCCACCAACGGCGGACCAATTTGCTGCTTTTCTAAGCGATAACAGCGAGCATGCACACGAGAAGGTCGTGGATGAATTGTTGCATTCTCCGTTTCTTGGAGAGAAGTGGGCAAGGCATTGGATGGACCTTGTCCGATACGCCGAGACCTACGGGCATGAATTTGATTATCCACTTCGGTACGCGCATGAATATCGAGATTACCTGATTCGTGCCTTCAACGCTGATGTGCCGTTTGACCAGTTCATTCGTGAACACATCGCGGGTGATTTGCTGAATGAGCCCAGGAAAAATCCAGAGGAAGGTTGGAACGAATCGATCATCGGAACCGGATTTTGGTATCTGCACGAGGCGACGCACGCTCCCACCGATGTCCTCGGTAACGAAGCAGACATCATGGACAACCAAATCGATGTGTTTGGTAAGTCTTTTCTTGGTCTGACGATTGCCTGTGCCCGATGTCATGACCACAAGTTTGATGCGATCACGACGGCTGATTATTACGCCTTGACGGCATATTTGCAGAGCAGTTGCCGGCAGGAGTATCCGCTCGATCCCTTAGGGAAACGAGCAGCATCGACTCGTGAGATCAACCGCTTGCGGAGGCTCGCTGTCGATACATTGAAAACCAGTGATTTGGTCATGACTGGTGAGACTGGGAAAAATTCCGGTGACTATTATCGGGCTGCGATGCAGGTTGTAGCTGAAGCGAAATCGGAAGCTGATTTGGCAGTCGTGGTGTCTCAGGCGGCAAAGGCAGAAGGGCTCGATGCCGCCTTGCTTCAACGGTGGGTTGATAAGCACGAGCCTATCAAGAACGAACTGATTGACCGAGGCTATGAATTGGAAAATCAGAATGTGTTTGCTGACTTCAAGGGCGACACATTGCCAGAAGGGTGGACGACCTCAGGGCTGGCTTTTTCACCCATCGGGTCAGGGTTGCAATTATCGTCAGATGGTGCAGTGCTGGTTCCCAATACAGTTGAAAGCGCCGTTAATGGAAAAAAACAGGTTGGTATTCTCCGTTCGCCCACCTTTGAAATCACAACGGATCGTATCCATGTTTTGTTGAAGGCTTCTGCTGGTGCAGCAGTTCGTGTCGTCATCGACAACTTTCAAATGGCAGAGTTCAATGCTTTGCTGTTCCGGGGAACTTTCTTGAACAACAAGGGAACTGATACTCAGGGGCAGTGGCAGTGGAAAAGTCTTGCTGGTGACCTGCGAAAGTACAAAGGTCACAAAGCGTATCTTGAGTTCATCGATAACGGTGATGCGTCCATTGCGATTGATAAGGTCGTTTTTTCAGATGGTGGGCCGCCGGGGAAGATGCGAGTTAAGAAATTAGTATTTGATTCGGATGCCCTGAGTCAGATGGAACAGGAAGCCGCGATCGAATTGAGAGCCGGAAGAGTCCATCCGTTGATTTTGGTATTGCTTAGAAATCAGATCCTGAGTGTTGAGGATATTAGCCAGGAAGCTTCAGAGAGCTTGCAGCAAGCCCGTGAGTTGGCAGAGAACTTGCCGCCTATAAGGCGAGTCATTGCAATGGCTCAGGGAACGTCCGAGGATGCTCATGTCTACATTAGGGGGAGTCATCAGAATATCGGTGAAGTTGTTCCTGCGAGATTTCTTGAAGTGCTGGGTGGGGAACCTGCGACGCGACTGGAACTTGCTAATCGAGTGGCGACTCTTGAAAACCCGTTAACAGCGCGAGTCATAGTCAATCGGTTCTGGCATCATCTTTTCGGAGTTGGGATTGTGCCTACGGTTGATGACTTTGGTCCGCAAGGTTTGCCTCCCAGTCATCCCGAATTGTTGGATTGGCTCGCAACAGATCTAGTGGAGCATGGTTGGTCGCTCAAGCATTTGATGAAGCAAATGGTGCTGTCCAGTACCTATCGGCAGGCCACTGTTGCGAATGAGGCGATCAGTGAAAAACTGGTTGCCAGTGTTGATCCTTCAAATGACCTTCTCCATCGTATGAGGGTGCGCAGGTTGTCTGGTGAGGCGATCCGGGATGCTGTACTTGTGGCATCAGGCCGCCTGGAACCGAAGCCGTTTGGTCCCAGTATTGCAACGCACCGAACACCATTCATGACGGGTCGTGGAGCACGACCTAGCGGGCCTTTGGATGGCAACGGGCGGCGGAGTGTTTATTTGTCGGTCTATCGGAATTTTTTAAATCCGTTCATGTTGACGTTTGATATGCCCTCGCCATTTGGCCCGCAGGGGCGCCGCAGTAAGTCAAATGTGCCCGCACAAGCACTCACGCTGATGAATGATCCATTCATAATTGGGCAGGCAACAGTAATTGCTGACAAAATTCTCTCATTGGCAGATCAGAATAGGGAACAGAAAATCGCAATCATGGTGGAACGTGTACATGGCATCGTGCCCACCGAGAACCAGACACAACAATTGTCGCAGTTTTTGGAGAGTCAGGCCAACGCGTATGGCAAAGAAGATAAGCGAGCTTGGGCTGATTTAGCGCACGCCTTACTTAATATGAAGGCTTTTTACTTCCTGCAGTGACTGGGAGTGAACATGAATTCAATGCAGTAAAATTTCATGCAAATCAATTTCAAAACGATCGTCGTTCTCGTGCTAGCCCAGTGTCTTTCACTGACGGTGGTTAGGTGTTTGATTGCAGAAGATACGGCTGCCGAATTATTCGAGAAAGAGATTCGCCCGGCGTTGGTTCAGCACTGCGTCAGGTGCCATGGTGAAGAGAAGGTTCAGGGAGGATTGCGTCTTGATACTCGCGAAGGATGGCAGGCAGGAGGGGACTCTGGTCCAGCTGTTATCGCCGGCGACCTGCAGAGTTTACTCCTGCAAGCGATTGAGTACGAAGATGTCAGTCTCGAGATGCCGCCGCGCGGTAAATTGCCCGAAAAGACTATTGCTGCTTTTCAGAAGTGGATTCGCCTGGGTGCGTTTGATCCTCGAAGCAAAGGTAGTGCGGCTGAAGAAATGCAGGCGAACGCTCCAACGATCAAGCAAGGAAAACAGTTCTGGGCATTCCAGCCAGTGCAGGCTCCTGTTGTGCCAGAATTGTCAGGATCTAAATGGCCGAATAACGATGTTGATCGTTTCGTGTTGGCCAAGCTCATGGACAAGGGAATCACGCCTGTTGGTGATGCTACAAGAGAAAACCTGCTGCGGCGTTTGACATACGATCTTACCGGGCTGCCGCCAACATCTGCTCAGATTGCGCAGTTCCTAGCAGATAAATCGGATAATGCGACGGACAAACTCATTGATCGCCTTTTGCAGTCAGGGCGCTTTGGGGAGCGTTGGGGTAGGCATTGGTTGGATGTTGTGCGGTTCGCGGAGTCAAGTGGCGGCGGACGGACCTTGTTGTTCCCGGACGCCTGGCGGTACCGCGATTATGTGATTGACGCATTCAATCAGGATTTACCTTTTGATCAGTTTCTCAAAGAGCAGATTGCAGGCGATCTGTTGGCATCAGAAGATCGGTTTGATCGCGAGCGTAAGCTGATCGCCACGGGGTTCCTGATGTTGGGACCGACCAATTATGAGATGCAGGACAAAGACATCCTTGAGATGGATGTTGTTGATGAGCAGTTGGATACGATGGGCAAAGCTATGCTAGGTATGACCATCGGGTGTGCGAGATGCCACGATCATAAATTTGATCCGATTCCGACACGAGATTATTACGCGCTGGCAGGGATTCTAAAGAGTACGCATTCGATGGAACATTCGAATGTATCTACTTGGAACACCGTTGAACTGCCGCTTTCTGCGGAGGAGGAAACGACTCTGCTTGCTAGTGCTGAAAAGTTGCAGGCTGTTGAAAAACAACTTGCCGAAGCTACGCGTGTTCTGAATGAACTCACGGGAAAGAATGCCGAGCAATCGAAATCAGTCGATCCAAGCAAGCTGAATGGTTTGGTCGTGGATAGCGTTGATGCGGAAGTCGTTGGGGACTGGAAAGAATCTACCAGCATTGCGCACTACGTGGGAGCACATTACACCCATGATGAGCAGAAGGACAAGGGAGCGAAATCTGTTCTATACCGCGCCGTGCTTCCGCACCGGGGTCGGTATGAGGTCTTCGTGTCCTACTCTGCTGGTGCCAATCGGGCCACGAAAGTTCCGTATCGGATTAAGCATAGAAATGGCGAAATCGTGGTGACAGTCAATCAGCGAAAAACGCCGCCAGTTGACGCGTTGATGCAATCCTTGGGGGTTTTTGATTTTGACGACAAGCTGGAGTCGAGTGTTCAGCTTACTACTGAGGGAACAGAAAATGGTGTGGTCATTGCAGACGCGATCATTTGGCGTCCCATTTTGGATGTAGAAAAAAATGAGATCGCGCAGCAGGTGGAGGACGATGCCGCTGTCGTAGCTGAGTCAGAGGCTCGCAGGAAGAAAATCGCAGCGGCAAAGTTGGATGCTGAGCGTTTGAAAAAAGAGGTGAACTCACTCAAACAGGCGATGCCAAAGCGGCAGGTCGCCATGGCGCCTCGTGATGGTGACGCTCCGACTGACATTCATATCGCTATTCGTGGAATGACGCATCAGAAAGGAGCAGTCGTACCACGGGGTGTGTTGCAAGTCGCGGCCTGGGACGGCTTGCCCGCTGTTGGTAAAGAGGTAAGTGGACGCGCTGAGTTGGCCGATTGGGTCGCTCACAAAAAGAACCCCTTGACTGCTCGAGTGATTGCGAATCGTGTCTGGTACTGGACGATGGGACGAGGGATCGTTGCAAGTGTTGATAATTTTGGCAGTACGGGGGACAC
>JBPCVE010000054.1:0-3374 GCA_051010795.1 Rubripirellula sp. | reverse complement strand
CCACCGTTCATTGAGAAAGTGCTGTCGATCGTGTCACCGGTGGCAGTGAATCCGAAATCAGTGGTTGAGCCATCGGGTCCGATTGCGTTTTTGGCGACGGTGATTTGGACGCCTTGGGTATTGGTGTAATCGACCGTGATGAATTCGCCATTGTCAAAGTCCAGATTGACGCTGGCGTCCTGCATGGTGTAGGTGCTGCCGGCATCTAAATCGCCCGCGATATCGATTGAATCGAGGAACCAGCCTGCAGGAAGAATTTCTTTCAAATTGTATTCGCCAGCTGTCAAATTGAACGACTCCGAGTCACCATCGCTCAGAAACGCTTTTACGAAATCTTGTCCACCTAGGATTTGCGTGGACGAATCAGCGGAAGACAGTTGGAACTCAAACTCCTGTTGGGGGTCACTTCCAGTTGTGACATATTTGTTAATCGTAAGCGTTCCAGAGGCCACCTCAGCGTCACCGATTTGCTTGAACTGGCTTATGAATGGCGTGCCACCGTTTTCTAAACCATTGGAATCCGAGTTAACTGTGATTCTTTCGATCAAGTCTCCTCCCGTCGCCTGTATTGAGACCTTGTTGCTGCTAGACAAGTCTGCATAACTAGCTTCAAGGACGACCAGTTCAGATGGGCCGCTGGGTTTCTTCAGGAGAACTTCAAAAGTTATGGTGGCGTCTTGTTCGATGGTTGGCGCACCGGATCCAGTGATTCTCTCAAGATTCATCGTAATGAACGAAATGTATTGAGAAGAGTCGGCGGCTTGCAACACAACGTCGGTGAATCCATCGCCAGATGCTGTTCGTATCGAACCGCCTTGGACCCGAAGTTGCTCGTCGTCTGTAATCATGATCAGGCTGTCGTTGTCAACAACCGGGTTGCTTGTGACCCCGTTCTGACCGGCGTAACTCAAGAACTGACCGTTTCTAGGATCGACGATTTCAGCCGAACTGCTTCCCAGTGAAATTAGACGTACACCATCTTCGATCGTGCCTCCCAAGTTAATATTTGAACCGCCCAGCAGAATCGAAGCCGCCTTCATTCCCACTGTGCCGCCATATTTTTCACCAGAGACGTCGATGGTGCCGAGGATTTGAATCTCTGAACCGGATTGGCCACCTGCGTGAATGATGACGTCACCACCCTCTTGACCTTGTTTCGCGACGAGCTCTCCGGAGCTTCGGATATTACCTCCATCGGAAACCAAGAATATCCGACCGCCACGATTTTCTGAGCCGTTTGCTCGAACTACCCCTTCGTTATTAATGGCCAGTCCATAAACATTGCCACCGTTCGCAACAAGCTCTGCTTGCATGGCAGAAATCAATCCAGTGTTGGTGATGCCTGTGCCTCCCAGCGATTCAGAAGTCGCTCGGACTACCAAAGAGGGGGATGCCGCATCCACCAATTGAATGCTTTGCCCTGCGGCAAGGCCGACGGTTCCATTTTCAGCAGAAAGAACCCCGTGGTTTTCGACACTCGCGGATAGAAGATAGATGTCGCCGGCTAAAGCCTGAACCTCGCCATTATTGATGATCGAAGCCCGTGAGTTGCCTTCGAAATTCAGGTCGCCACCCTGCATGAAGTTCTTGTTGCTGATATCGAGGGTTGACGCTACTAGACCGTTAACGTTGATCCTGGCGTCTGCCCCCACAACGATCCCGTTGGGATTGATGAGGAAAACGTTTCCATTGGCCTCGAGGTTTCCCAGTATTGCGGAAGGGTTGCCGCCAACGACACGGTTCAGGGCAACCGAAGAATTATTAGGTTGGATGAATCGAGTTGTCTCACCCTGCTGAATAGAGAAATCCTGCCAGTTGATAACCGCTCGATCTGTAAATTGCTGAATGGTGCGTGTGTTGCCTGCCTGCGAAATCGCGGCGCTCCCAGCGACGACAGATCCCGCACCTGTCGCCCCCTCGGCAAACGCAACGCATGGTTGCATAAGCAGAAGAAAGATCTGGAGCCCGATGATGATCTTCCTCGTAGGGATTCCACTTGCGGAGCCAATTCGGACTATTCGTCCGTCTTTGCTGGTGGCAGCCTCATGCTGGACTCTTAGCCGTTTCATCTTTACCGCCATGGCGGGTTCCTTGGGAATAATCTCGTTTGGAGCTGACCGATTGTCGAATCGAATAAGCAGGTGGGGTTCCGCAGTTGGGTCTGTGCTGTGACAAAAATTCGCAAATTATTGGCTTGGAGCACTTTGTGGGAAAAGTGCTCGGCCATGGTTCCCAGCAGATGTTGCGGTGCAACATCGCTTGCGTGGTGCCGGAAAGCACCACACGCTGCGCGGATCAATAAATGGCGTCATTGACTTTGGTCGCAGTAGTCCCGCGGTCTGGCGTTTTGGTTTAAGTTGATGCAAAAGGAGCCGATCCCCCTGTTTGCCCATGCAAATCACAACCCTGCCGCTAGTCGGACGTTGGAATACATCGCCGAATGGAGACGCTTTCAGTGTGCACCAGCTGTTACTAGTTCCGTTTTTGCCAGTTTTCAGTCTCGCAATGCTCCCCTGTTTCTGGCGGTTATGGCAATTATCACGACTACCTTAAAAATAGCCGTGCGTTGGAAGGATTGCCACACTAAACCGAGGAATTTTGGAGAGGCTCGGTCGGTTTTTCCTGTGCTGAGGCGGAACGATCTTTTCCCGTCCCCTAGAGGCATCGGTTCAAAACTAGTGAACACACGTGGAGCTTTTTTGCTGACGACTTTTGGTCGCCTCCGGAATAGGATTTTTTTCTGCGATGCTTAGTCAGTCAGAAAAAGAGGCGTGCTTGCCGGAAACCAGATGTTCGTTTCGGGCAGCAACCGGGGTTTTGCCCTGCTTGTCGGATGCGGCATGAAGCGATGGATAATATCGACGAGCTGCCAAATCGTTTTTGGTACGAAATTCTGCCAAGGTTGGGGGGGCAGAAGATCGGTTGAGTGCAGGAGTGGTCACCGCGATCGTGTTCTTTCTCGTTTCGAATCTTGACACGCATCCATGCGTCCACATGGCGAGGTTTGATCTAACTCGTCAGCGAAGCTTTGAGGTTTCGCGATCATGGGCAATCTGGTTATCACGGTGTCAGGTTGGAGCGTGAGTCGATTGATTCCTTGTGTTTTTCAGTGGTCGTTTCAATTGAGGGGGGGCAGTCCTACGGTGGCCTTTAGCTGCGATCCACTTGCTCAAGTCGAGCTCTGAGTGATGGCACCAAGAGATTCGTTTTGCAATCGATAGGAAATTGAAATCGAGTGGACGGGTCACGATCATTCACAACATTGATCGCACCGATCTGGGGGCCACGCATCAGTGGATTGATGATGAGCAGATCGTGCTTGATTGCCTGGAAGAACATTTTCAAAAACAAGTCAATAAGTGACCAATGCTTTT
>JBPCVE010000053.1:0-4917 GCA_051010795.1 Rubripirellula sp. | reverse complement strand
CTGTTCCACCGGTACACCGGCTATGACAAATACGATAGCCAACTCTTCCTCTTCGACTTCCAAGCGAATTCCCTGACATGCATCAGCGAGTCCTGGCCGATCGATCATGCGATGAATGCACACTTCTCTCCCGATGGCGAGCGGATCGTGTTCATGGGCTTGCCCAAGGGCAACCGCAACAGCAAAGACTGGGACGTGTTCTGCTGGAAATTCGGCAGCAAGCAGCAACCGGAGAACTTGACCGAAGCCAACGGTCTGCGGGATGAGGACCCCAACTTTGCGCCGGACGGAGCGTCGATCGTCTTCAAGCAGGCGGGCAGGATTGCCTTCCTGGATCTGAAGACGAAAGCAGTACAGCAGGTGGACATGCAGGGAAAATCGGAGCGCTCGATGCCTGTGTTCGTATCGGGCGGTCGGCGGGTTGTAATGATGGAGAACGCGGCTGCGGATGGGGATTTGTACGTATGCAATCGCGACGGCACGAACCGTAAACCAGTGGCTGCCGAACCGAATCTCCAAGAGTATTTTCCGGTTCGATGGGACGACAACCGGTTGCTGTACGTCCGCTGGCCCAACGCCGACAACCGCAACGACCAGATCTACGTTCACGACTGGAAGACGGGTACAAACCATCCGCTGACGTTCTGCAAACAGGACGCAAATTACTCCGATCCGTATCCGATCGATGGGCGGTGGGTGTTTTTCTCTAGCACTCGCGAAAAGGGTGCCGGTGGCTACGATCTGTATCTGGGCGACAGCAAGACCGGAGCGGCCCAAAGCGTTGAGTTCGAAGCGTTGAATACCACTGCCGAGGAGTTGGGTTCATCATACCTGCCTCGACGAAAGAAATAGGCCTAACAAAAAAATGCACCGGAGTTGTCGGCGGGCCGCAATCTGAAATCAACATCACTGGCGGTAACCCGGTGATTTTGGACGTTTTGCCCCAGTACACGATCGCAACCACTCAACGAGGCAAGAACGATGTCAGACAACGCTCACGATCAACCGTATGAGAATCCTTACACGGCGCCCGCGTCAACTCCCGGACTCACTCAATCGCTCCCTACTGAAAGTACTGAAGAGCAACACCTGCGCGCCTTTGTCGGTTCGAAGGCGGAATACTACCTCCAAAAGTGGAGTCCGTCGGTCGAACATTCGGGACATAGAACTGGCTTCAACTGGGCCGCTTTTCTTCTATCTGGCCTGTGGCTACCGTATCGCAAAATGTATAGGGTGGCCACGATTTTCTACGCTATCATCATTGCGGAATCGATAGCCGAGGAAGCGCTGTTCGTCGGCATTCTCGGACAAGCAGAAACTCCAGCGGTGTTGGGCCGAGTTGTGGGCCTTGTGGCGGCGGCTGTCTGTGGAACATATGGAAATCGTTGGTACCTGTCACATGCGAGGAAAGTAATTTCCGATGTCCACGCGCAGGGGTTAGAGGAACATGCGGCCGTCGAAATGCTTTCCAAACGTGGAGGAACGAGCCTGGGCTCATCGTTGGGGTTCTCTTTGTTGTTCATGGTTATCGTATTTGCGGTCTTAATTGTTCTGGAGCTCTTGTTGTATGCGTTGTAAGGCCTAACAAGTCGGTGAACCGGAGTTTGCTCGCCTTCTGTTTTTTCAAGGTTGTTTCCTCTGTTCAAGCACTCTAGTCATTCAACGTCTGGTGCGTTGATCCGCCAACCTGGTTACCTCGGTCGTTATTCTGCTAAATCACATGTTTGATGACTTTGTTCTCGATGCAATCGCTGATGGCAAAACAGACTTCGCCTACGATTCAAAACTTTCCGCACAGCGATTGCTAACACAATTTAATCACGAGATCGATGCAACCGTTCACCGGCATGGCACCGAACGCACCGGTATCGCAGTCTGGTACTGCTACGGTTGTGTCTCCAGCATGATTCACGACGTTCTCGATGACTCGGTTTCGTCGGGCTGGTCTGCATTCTACGAATCGATGTGTTTACTCTACGACAACGGATTCGCGAAACATAGCGAAAATCAATTCAACCATCCATTACGAGAAACCCAGTTCGGAACCTCCTGTTACATGATTTGGGATATGGACGGAATTGAATACCTGACCTTTGATCGCACGGAAACCCAGCGAAACATGGTCGAACCACTGATCGATTTTGGATTGGGGCACGGTCATGCTGTGGTTCAAGAGTCAATCCTTCACTGTCTTGGTCACCAACTTGATTCACACGCTGAATTTGTGCGGCCGAAACTTCAGCAGTTCCTCGGCCGCAGAGATTTACAGCCTGAAATTCGCGAATATGCGATACAATGCCAAACTGGAATGATCCAATAGCTTATCAAAACGCGGGATAACAATGCTGTGAGCCGGAGCACTCATTCACGCGGCCACCGAAATCCAAGCCTTCCGTTCGTGCCCGGTTACGGCGGGCGTTAGCTGGCACAGGCAATCGCTGTAGTAGCGTCGCTCGACTAGAGTCGTATGTAGTTGAACAAACACTGGACATTTACCCGTTTGTGACAGTATTGGAAGTCATCATGAAGCAAGCATCCCTTATCTTGCTCGTTGTCGTGCTTGGTTGTGGCAAGACCAGCCCATCCGAATCGACCAGTCCGCCCGAACATGGACTCGCGAAAGGTGATAACGTAATCTTGCTCAAGGATTCGACACTCGCTCATGACAGTGTTGCGGACACGGTTCTCGCGAAGGGCACGAAGCTCACGGTTTCAAGAGTGGATGGTGATCGGATTTGGACAAACGTTCTTTCTCCTGTCGTGCTTGAAGGTCATAGAGGCAGAGCAAAAGCCGCTGAGTTTAGTCCGGATGGCAAGTTCGTCGTAAGTGGCGGGGGGACCATAGGGCAATTTGGCGAGGCTATGCTTTGGGACACAGAATCCGGCGAGAAATTCAGAGATCTCGAAATTCAAGCCGGTCTTCAGTATCTAACTGACATCGCTTTTGACCCACGCGGCCTAAGAATTGCCGCGGGTTCATTTCCGGATCGAACCATTGTTGTTTGGGATGCCACGGACAAGTCCGTGTCGCTTAGCTTCACGCTCTCCCAATACCCGAGTGATATTACCTTTTCACCGGACGGGTCGTTATTAGCGGTTGCGGAATCTGGGTATCATCCAGATAGTTCGAAGCGCTTTCATGGCCCTTGTGATGTATCGATTTGGAATTTGGCCACCGGCGAACAGACCCATGCATTGAAGGGAAACCGCCGCGACGCTCACTCGGTCTCATTCAGCAGGGACGGGAATTCGATCGCGAGCGGTGGAAAGGATGGGTCGATTCATATCTGGGATGCGAACACCGGAAAACAACTCAAGACTTGGTCAACTGGTTCATCCGTTGCGGACGTTGTTTTCCTGCCCGATGGTAAATCAATCGCCAGTACTGGCGAAGCTGGCAACGTGCAGTTGTGGCAAATCGAATCGGGGGAGACCGAATCAACCTTTGTGTTTTCGGGAACTAAAGGGACCGCTCTGGCAAGCAGCTTCAATGGCGCTCTAATTGCATGTGCTGACTCTCACGGGATTGTTCGTTTGTGGAACGCAATAGATGCAAGGTTAATGCTTGAATTCAAAGCACATGATGTAGTGATTCAAGGTCTGGCATTTAGTCAGAACGGTAAAAGACTTGTGAGTGCTAGCCACGATTCTCGTGTGAAGGTCTGGGCTATCGGAACGGGCGCAGGCCTCAGCGGATGGGTAGCAGCTGACAGTTTGTTGAAGATGATTGATTGACCGCCACAATACTCGCAGATGCGTTCTTCATACATCCAATGTGGTCAACAGAGAAGCTGATCAAACCTGTCATCTATGCGGCATCAAGTGCTGCCGACTGGAATTCCAAATACAATCGTTGTTTACCAGAGGTGATTTGGCATTTGAGCCTTTTCACCTGTCGACCAACCAGCTAACCATACAATGCACCGGAGTTGCCGACCGGGCCGAATCTGAAATCCGCATCGCTGGCGGCAACTCGGTGATTGTCGTCGTTCGCCGGCATTGAGTTTACGAAAGTGCAGAATCCATACCCGCCAACCGAAACTTGCAACGAGCCAACGCCGGGAACAAGGCATCGTAGTGATTCGAAATATGCAGTCCTTGCTTTCGTGCCTGGCTGCATGACGGGCTACATGCTTGAAATGTTTGTGGAATTGGGACCAACGGCAGCCATGTGAGAAATCGCATCAAAATCCATTGCATTCAACCTTGCGATTCTTGCTGTTTTTAGCGCTTTTTGTCTTTTACTTTCCTTGCGCTGGCGCGTTCCGCGAAAACGCTTGTTCGGTTCGTACCACGTATCGTCAATCGCTAGTTTCGTCGGTGGTTTTGTGTTTTTTTTGGGCGTCGTCGTTTCTGGCATTACTTTGGCTCGGTTTAAAGTTCTCGACTACGATCAAGCAGCCGGCGCTCTCGAGGGGTATATCCTCCTTTCCCTCGTTTGTGTTTGGATGGTTTTTGGTATCGAGTGCGAGGCATATGTGAGTCGTCGTTTACTATCAAGCAAAGAGTCTAGAGGATAGCGGAGCCTCGACCCTGAACCATTGCCCCATGATTCGTTTGCTATTCTGGCGGTGCCACGAGATCTCCGATAAGATGACCAAAGTGTTGCCGCAGTGGTGCCATACAATGTCGCGCTGCGGCGAACCAAGTGATGCAACCGAGTCCTCGAGTTGATCTTAAGCAATGGTTGCCGTTCCCCTCGGACCGGCTGATCATTCCCGTTAGGCAGCAAACGCATGAGTCCAGATGAGAACCCCGCCGAGTCCGGTGGAAATGTGAAGCCGGCGCGGTTGTCAATCGGTGTCATGTTAATCGTGACGTTGATTGGTGGTTTCGTCGGATCGTACGTCTGGGGCCCGTCCGTTCGTGAAAATGCCACGCCGTCGCCTTACGTGGTGGCATTTGCATTCGGCGCAT
>JBPCVE010000052.1:0-9005 GCA_051010795.1 Rubripirellula sp. | reverse complement strand
AATCTTTGCAGAAAACCAACCTATACGATACGTCCGACGAGATCGATCCGATGAAAGTTGTAAGTAGTATTGGCGCTTTGAAATACCGCCATCCTGATTGCCAAGTGGTGAAACGCCGCGGCCGCATCTATGTCATTTGCAAGAGCAATCCGAAATTCAAAGTCCGTCAGGGTGGGGCCAAGGTCAAGAAGACCCGCCGCTAAACGAGACTTTTTGCTCAGTGAAAGCACGACCGGCCCCAGAGTCGGTCGTTTTTCATGCGCTCTCAACAACGCCAATAGGGAATCTACGGATGAAAGCTTTTGCCTCCTGCTTGATCGTATTTCTGCTCCTGATCGCCGGATGTGATTCAGGTTCCAACGCGAGTTCCTCTTCAAATATTGGCGCCACGGAGGCAACATCTGACTCTCAAACGCGTGCCGAAGTACAGGCTGGTAACGGTCCTGCGGTTGAAGCTGGTATCGTGACGCTCGAGATCCAAGGATCTGACGCACCGCTCACAATCGAGATTGAAGATGTGCGGACGGGGACTACCCTCGAAGAGGTAATGCGTTCGGTCACGAAGATTCCTGTTTCCATTCGTGGTTCTGGCGTCACAGCGTTCGTCGATGGTATCGGCGAGCAGGCGTCCAGTGGCAGCGAAGGGTGGGTATTTCGAGTGGATGGTGTTCATGCCAATCAAGGGGTTGGTAGCACGATCCTGACACCGCCAACGACGATCACGTGGGTTTATGGCGATGCGAGTGACCTGATCGGTCAATGAAGCTGGCGTTAGTTTTAGTTCAAGGGTGCCGCGATCATGTACGTCGTTTCGCGGATCATGCTGGACAGCTGGAAACTGATCTCATGCCTGGTTTTCGCGGGGACGGTTCTTGCTTTTCTGGGCTTGTGGCGACTCTCCTTTGATGTGTCACCCAATGACGTCTTCATGTCGGACAATGCGACCTCAAAGCAGCTAGAACAGTTGTACGAGGATTTTGGTCACGAAGATAACGAAATCGTGATCGTGTTGGAGGGTGATACACTCTTTGATCCAGATGGCTTGGAAAAGCTTCGGCAGTATTGTGACCAGTTGGATCAGTTGCCAGCGATTGTCAGCGTCAGTAGTCTGTTTGATCTTCGTGATCGGCGTACAGGGCTGCTGGTTGTTCCGACGTACCTGCATCCCGATTTCGATGTTGAAAAACTGAAGACGCAGGTCACGAAGCACCCGATTGGAAAAAATCAATTGGTATCGCCGGACGGCAGCATGCTCGTTGTTGTGGCTCGCGTTGCCGGCAAGTCTTTGCGGCTCTCGACTTTGTCGGCTGCTGTGTCGGAAGTTCAAGAGGTAAGTCACAAATACGAATCGCAGACCGGTAATAAGCCACTACTCGCCGGTCATCTTGTGATTCGCGCCGAAACGCTTGAGTCACTGCGCTCTTCGATGGTGTCAGGATCGCTGTTTGCAACACTCATCTCAGCTTTGGTCGCACTGATTTTATTTCGAGGATTGTGGCCCGTTTTGATCTGCTGTGCTGCCCCTGCTTTGGGCGTGTTATGGACCTTGGGAGCCATGGGATGGGCAGGTCAGCAAATCGGTGCTTTGGGTACCGTCATTCCGACGCTCGTGATGGTCATCGGACTAAGCGATGCTGTGCACTTGTTGCTGGAGACCAGGCGTCAACTGGTCATCGGTAAGACGCGAGACGAAGCAATGATGCAAATGTTGTGTCGCACAGGACCCGCGTGCCTTCTCACCTCACTCACTACCGTGATTGGTTTTGGTTCGTTGCTTCTTTCTGAAACCCAAAGTGTGCAGCAGTTCGGATTATGTGCCGCTCTGGGATCCTCGTTCGCTTTGTTGGCGGATTTATTGGTCCTGCCCATCCTGATTCGGTATACCTCGTCACAGCGAATTGTTGGAAAGTATGCTCAAACCGAATCGCCAGTGTCTGCGTGGACTGGTTGGGTTGCACGTTTTCCGTTGAACCACGCAAAGCCGCTCGCCGTGTTTGGCATCGTAATTTCCACTGTGCTACTGGTGCCGGCGTTTCAACAAAACCCAGATATCATCTGGACAGAAACCCTCCCTCAGCATTCAGATGCAACGAAAGCACTGCAACGTGCAGACGCAGTGATGGGAGGAGCGTTGCGCGCGCACATCGTGATTCAGTGGCCAGAAACGCGGGAAGTGTCTCATCGCGAGACGTTGCGCGTGACCGGTGAGGTGCATCAGGCGGTTTTGCAAACCCATGGTATCAATGGTCCGTTTTCTGTTTTGAATGTGATGGAAACCATCCCCATCAAAAACCATGAAGATCGCTACCGGCAAACGCAACGACTTGCCGGGACTCGTATGGCACGACTCGTCAATGAGAATTCACGGCGATTGGTCGTGACGGCGCAAGTACCCAATGATGGCGCCGCAAAACTCGAGGAAAATCTGATGCCTCTTGAGTCCCGCATTGCGGAAATTGAAAAACGGCATCCCGGATACTCCATTCATGTGACGGGAACCGTTGTTGCCGCAGCACGTAACATGCGGAACTTCATCGGCAATCTTGGCATGAGCCTCGCCGTCGCCAGCGCGATTATCTTTGTCGTGTTGACGCTCGCGTTTCGTTCGCTGCGTCTGGGGTTGATCAGCGTTATCCCCAATGCTCTACCGCTACTAGTGACCGCCGCAGGGCTTGTTCTGCTGGGGTACCCCCTACAAATCACCTCGGCACTTACCTTTTCGCTTTGTCTGGGCCTTGCGGTTGATGACACCATTCATGTGATGATGCGGTACCGACAATTGGTCTCCGAAAGGAATATAGATCACCCCCAAAAAGGTGATAAAGTCGGCACCGTTGATGTGCGGGATTCAGCTTGGGCAATTCGTGAGACCATTCATCAGGTGGGGCCAGCACTCGCGATTACGACCGCAATCTTGGTGAGTGGATTTGCCGCAATGCTGATTAGCCCCATGCCGGGAATACAGATGTTCTCACTGTTAGGATGCATCATCTTGGTGACCGCCTTTCTTGGTGACTTGGTGATCTTACCCGCCATTCTGTTTGTGTTCGGTGAGAATGTTTCATCCGTACGCTGCCAGAGGTGAATGTCCAGAGGGGAATGTTCAGGGGCGATCGATGCCAATGTGTCACTGCCACATCATTACGCGATACCAAGACGGTAGAAACGCTACTCAAGGGTAACGGGTCTGACACTACCCAGGTGGAATGCCGGTTGATCCCGGGGGGGGCGGATGCAAGTGAGGTTGAGAGGCCTGTTTCAGAGAAGTGACGTAGCACTTGGGTGAGGGAGAATAGCCTTTCATTCTTGTTGGTGGGGGGGATGCCGTTTTGAATCCTGGTTACCGCTCCGTTCGTTGCGGTGACTCAAACGCAGCAGATGTGGATCGTTTTGTGTGAATTTCGGGGAGTTGTGTTAATATTTGTAGGCGTGGTGCACGTTTGTTGGTCGTTTTGTGGTCATGCCTAGAGTGTGCGGCAGAACATCCAGTACCCGAACATCAAATTGCAGGCAACCTGATGGAAACAACCCGACCCGTGAGATGGCACAAGAGATGATTTTGAAGCAGATCCTGATGGTTGCCGTGGCCGGCATTTCTAGTTTTTTCACCTTGCAGGCGGATTCCAACGCTGCGGTGATTGTTCAGGACGGAGAGGTTCAGGCGGAGATTGTGATTAGTGACACGGCGCCGCGATCGACGCGGTTGGCCGCCGCTGAGTTGCAGACGTATGTTGAGAAGATTTCTGGTGCGCAGCTACCGATTGGGACCGCACCTTCGGCTGATGCATCGATAAAGATCTATGTAGGCGAAAGTCGCCACCTGAAAAAGCTGGGCGTGACAGCAGCAGGGCTTGAGCATGGGGCCTACCGTATTGTGTCCGGTGATCGGTGGCTGGCATTGGTTGGTGACGATACTGACTTTGTTCCGATCGAGCCATGGGCAAAAAATAACTCTGGACGTGGTCAAAAGTTGCAGTCCGAGTGGGAAAAGGCCAGTGGATTGTCCTTGGGGGTTCCGAATGGAGGGCTGTACAAGTTTCGGCAACGGATGCCCCAGTCCCTCGCCAAGGAGGATCGAGAGTACCTTTGGCAGTTTGATGAACGCGGTTCGTTCAATGCGGTGTGTGGTTACCTGCGAAGCGTTGGCGTCCGTTGGTACCTGCCGGGTGAACTGGGTGAGGTTGTCCCGCAGATGGCGACCATTCCTCTCCCGAACGTAGACCAGACAGTGAGCCCAGACTTTGAGGTACGGCAATTTAATGTGCGTTTTGCGACGGTCGACGAAGAACTCATGCGTTGGTCGATGAGGCTGGGGATTCGACATCCGTATGGGCAGATGATTGCACATGGGATGGACACCATGACGCATCCTGACATCCTCAAGCAACAGCATCCCGATTGGTTTGCTCTTTATGGTGGGCAGCGTGATACCCAGATCGGAAAACGTCTGAATCACCTCTGCTATTCCAATACGGAACTGTTTGACGCAACTGTTAAGTGGGCGCGTGCCCAGTTTGACGTCTATGACTACGAGTCCGTGTCGATCATGCCGCCTGATGCGTACATTGCGATCTGCCAGTGCGAGCTTTGTGCGGGCCAGCAGATTGATGACATGGGAGCTCGCGGTAAACTTTCGAATCACGTTTGGGACTTTGTCAATCGCGTAGCAAGAGAAGTACGCAAGACACACCCCAATAAGAAAATCGTCTGCTGTGCGTACGGCGCGAACACCAACCCTCCTTCCAATCTCAAGCAGCTAGAGCCAAGCGTTGAGGTCGTGATTGTCGGGGGGCGACGGCCACGAAATAGTCTGCCAGAGCAACGCATCCCAATTCAAGCATTGCGGGCAGGTTGGCAAAAAATAACGGATCAGCCGTACTTGGTGTTCGAAAATTATCCGTTCACCTCGCGCAGAAGCTATTTGCCGGCTTTTGTGGCGAGGACCATTGGGGACAGCATTAATGCGACCAAGGGCGTTTCTCGCGGTGAAGATATCTGGCTTAGTTTTCCGAGAGTTCATGATGACCCGAATATTGGATTCAATCACTTTCAGGTCTACTTCACGGCGCGCATGTGGTGGGGTGGCAGTCACGCTAATGTGGAGGTGATGCTTGATGAGTACTGTCGGCTCTTTTATGGTCCTGCAGGGCCGCAAATGAAATTGTTCTTTGATTATTGCGAGCTTAACTACCAAGCCATGGAGAGCGACAAGCAAAAAATTGACAAGGCGCTGGAGATATTCACAGCGGCCAAAGCCAGTGTCCTGCCGGGATCAAATCATGCGCAACGGTTGGAGCTGATTGATCAATATCTCAATGCATTGCGAAGTAAGGGCAACCAACTACTACAAAAACGTGGTTTGGTTACAAAGTTGAGGACCGTCCGTGAACCGAAGGAACCGATCGTCGTCGATGGCAAGTTAGATGAACCGTATTGGCGCGATTGTCTTAGTGCCTCTACAGGCAGCTTACGGGAGTTGCAGACGGGGTCTCAGCCCATCTTGGGAACGACGGTGAAGGTCGGTTGGGACCGATCAGGGCAGTCTCTGTATTTCGGGATTCGCTGTGAGGACCAAGTGGGTGAATCATTGAACATCTCGACCACGAAAAATGAAGATGAGTCCATCTGGTATGGTGATGCCATTGAGATTGAACTCGACACCGATTCGCATAGCTACTATCAACTCGTGGTCAATCCAGCGGGGGCGCTGGTTGATCTGGATCGTGCCGCTGGCAAGAGCTCGCGATTCCGTTGGGAGTCGCAGGCTGAGGTTGCGACGCACATCGCAAAGGATCATTGGAATGTCGAAATCCGGATACCTGTGACCGATGACGAGAACGACCCGCTCAATCAGGTGATTGGCCGCAAGCCCTCGCAAAGCTTACCGTGGCACTTTAATGTCTGTCGGCAACGAATTCGCGAGAACGGTGCCGAGTACTCTGCATTTTCACCGACGGGAACCGACGGGTTTCATGTGCCCATGAAGTTCGCACATCTCTATGACGGTGGTTCCCACACGTTCGAGGTTGATCCAACCGTTACCGATTTTTTAACTGAACATACAGCTGCCGATAAGTTGATGCGGAGGCAACAGTACGATCAGGCACTGGCAGCGTTTGTTGCACTTTCGAAATATGAGACGGCCACTGATTACCAGAAATCGGTTGCACTGTCGAAGGCGGCGAATTGCGCAAGACGCATGAAAAATGTTGAACAGGCAGCCACTTTTGTTCAATTGATTCCGGTGGAAGCCATGGCGATGACCGTGCACATGCAGAATCTTATTGCCGAGCGGCAACTCCCTGCACTCATTGATCAATTCGGTGACGTGGATTTAGTGAGCTTCCCATTTACGCAGATCGGTGCAGCCGCTTTTGCGCGTGGGCAGGCGTACTACACGCTGAAATCCGGTCCCAAAGCAGATACGGATTTTCGCCTGGCATTGAAATTTACCTCTGATACACGAAGCCGAATGAGCATTCTACGCGCGATGGCCCAAAACCGTGAATTGGTTATGCACAACGATGCCCTGGCATTGGAAGCCTACCGAAAGATTGTTGATTCCAAGACCAATACAGGCAGCGCTGAATACTTCACCGGGCTTCAGGGACTTGCACGCTTGTTGAGCCGAGGCGGAGATCATGAGGGCGCGTTGGAGGTATTCAAACATGTTGATATCAACAATCTTGCCGGAACCTGGCGGCCTTCGATGCGGATTTCCTACGGCTTGGCACTCGAGGCGGCAGGTCGCAAGTTGGAAGCGTCCCAGTCGTATCGTGAAGTGCTGGCTGATGAGAAAGCAGCGGCGTCTCACCGGCGGCGTGCCAAAGAAGCGATCGCAGGTTTACACGCGGGGGATTGAGGTCGCCTGAACTGCGCTCAAGTCAGCTGAAACAGGCGGTGGAAAGCAGAGAGTGTCAGGGATACACGAAGGTTGAGTGGCCGAATAGGCAGTTAAGGTGGCTTCTTTGTCCTGCGGCACTCATTCCTGAAACCTAGTTGTTTGCCTGTCTTGAGGTATTCCGTGGGACAGAAAAGTTACCAATGCGTGATGATTCCTACAGGCCGATCGGGGCAAAGTGAGTTTCACCATTTAAAGAAATACTCGATGACACTGATCGCGGTGAACGCATTGAATAACATGCCTGACAGAATGCCAAAAACTAACGCCGGCCAAGTTCCCGGTCTTGCTTGCTTCGAACAGAGGCTGCTGTAGCACCAGCTAAATATAAAACAGGTAAAAACACTGGGCAGAGTTGTAATCAAGACAAAGATCAATTGCAGGATATCCGGACTGCTTGGATTTTGCGCCTGAGGCGTTGCCATGACCATGATGATCACCCCGACAACAGCCACTGAGACGCCCACCACGAGACTGGTGATGTAAGAATAGACAAAGACTCTCATGATCCGCATGCCGATGGGATCCCAAGACGCGTTTGCCGACTCTGTCACTTCGCCGCTGTTCGCCTTTCTGCCAAGTGTGCTGGCGGACGGCCCACGGTTGGGCGTCAAGTAAGGATTGTTTTCGGTGTCCATGGCGTTAACTGTTGAAGCTTCTTGTGGTGGCTTCTTGATTAAGTGGAACGCGAGAAAACACCGCATCAGGCTAGTGATGATTTGTTGAAATTTGGAGCTTCCAGCCGCTCGCTGTAATGCAGTGGGAAGAGAAGAATCGTGAATCTTAGTGCAGGAGTTGTAATGATTTAGTTTACGGCAGCTAATGCAACCAGTTCTTTCAAACGTTTCGGTTCGGTAGCCTCGACTTTGGCTACAAAGCCACGTTTGTGGGCAAAGCGTACATCATTCTCGGATTCGAGCAGCGAAAAATTCAATCGAGGACAATCTTCGTAAGTGGTCAGGCCATAACCGTCGCCCCGTCGATCAGGATAGATCAACGCGTGAACATTTTCCTGTTGTTCTTGTTCAGCAATGAATGCATGGAGTCCAAACGATGGATCGGTTGCGATCTCTTCACTTTGTTCGAGAAACAGAACGCAAATGTGCGAGGCCTCGGGGTCCTGAGTCTCAATGCTCCACCACTGACAGTGCTGTTTGAGAAACTCAAGACGTGTTCGGAGCGAGTGTAGGTAATTCAGAATGTCTTCCCCAACCATGCACATGACCTGGTAGAGCACACTGTCGGGGGTAAGATTTGTGTTGTTTGCGAATCGATTCAGCAGCGTAACATCGATGGGCGAATTCAATTCGCTTAATGCGGTGCGCGGTATCCCCATCAACTTTGATGCTTCGTTTGGACCCAGTGTGTCAAGCCATTCCGCGGGTCGAAGCCATGCACAAAAAGACAACGCATCCTCGTACACGCCCAAGCTGAGAAGGACGAGTGATAACGCACACTGGGGGGGAGCGTCGCGGGGAAACTGATGATGATCAAAATTATTGAGCTGGGCGTCGTGCGAACCTCCAACGTCTACCACGCAGACCGCCGAGTCACTCAAGTCTTCTTCTGTGGGGTCACGCCGTTGGATGGATACACCGTGCAGATGAGCAAGCAGGCAGCAAGCCAAAAAGTCGTCTTTGTGGGCACCGCCAGGGTGAGTGACGATAAGTTTGATAGTCATGAATACGACCCGGAACGAATGGGTGAACGATGAGTAACTGAGATGGGGAAGCGGAAGGCTCAAGATCCCCAATACTTGCCAAAAAAACTCAGAGATGCATTGGAGCCATAGCCGATGAGCAGAGCAGCGTGAATCAGAAGATGACAGAGTATTGAGGAGTCACCGTATTGAGAAGTGGTAAAGTAAAGTTTTACTTTACCAATCCTGCTGTTTCGATTGGGGCGTGAGATCGGATTCTGGCGGCGGAACATTCGTCCACTGCGATGTTTTGATTACTAGCAGCGTTTGGAAGGTGAGTGTTGATCTCGACTCACGTCAAGTGTTGTCCGCCGGCGGACAACAACGGAGGTTGGGCCGCTTTTGTGAGGTCAAGCCGCTGTTGTAACAAAATGAGCCAGAATTACCCTGGAACATGAACGCGTA